>JAISUQ010000186.1 GCA_031272005.1 Coriobacteriales bacterium
GCACCGTGCACTCCACGTAATCGGGATGGATTCCTTTTCTCATCTTCAACAATCTCCTTTGACGCCTTGGTTTCCGACCAGGGCAGGTAGATGGGACAAACTCAGATAGTCTACCACAACTTCGACGATTTGCACCGACAAATTACCAGCGTCAGACAAATCACCAGCGGCGGAAGTGGCGACCACGGTGGCGGCCGAGGTATTCGGGGATGGGCTGGCTGCGACGGCTGGCCAGGGTCAGGCAGGCCAGACCGAACAGCAGACAGATGGCCATCATGTGCAGCGTTAACGGGTCGTCGCCGGTGAAGGGTATGCCATCCGGGCCGAAGATGTCGGGTGGCACGTAGGGCGGGTCGTCGTCATCGTCATCGCTGCCCTCCGGCTTCCAGAGCGCCCAGATGACCAGATCCTCGGTGACGTCACTGTAGTAGCTGGGGTCGTGGCTCCAGCCGATGAAGATGTAGCCATCGCGCACTGGGTTGGTGGGCGGGGTGATGGCCGCGCCGTGGTGCGGGATGTCGGTCTGCTTGTCGTGCACCGCCGAGGTGTCGTCCATCAGCTGATAGCCGGTGCTGTAACCATCGGTGAACCAGACGGTATGGACGTGGATGCTCCACTGGGCGTAGAGGTCGGTATCGTGAATCAGGCCGGGCAGCAGGTTATCGGCGTAATACCAGGTACCGGTGCCGTCGGCGGCGCTGTTCCAGCCGATGAAGTCGTAGCCGTCACGGGTGGGCTCATCAGCCAACACCGTGTGATCACCACCGTGAGCCACCACGGCATGCCCGTCGGTGGCCGAGAGGTCCGGCATGTCAGCCAGCGTGCTGTCCTCCGTGGTGCCATCGGACAGATAGGCGTTGCCGTGGTAGGTGACCCAGTTCTCCCACTGGGCGTAGAACTCCACACTGCCGCGCAGGATATAGGTGTCACCCGGATAGAAGCTCAAGCCGGTGCCGTCGGCGGCCAGGTTCCAGCAGACGAAGTGGCCGTTGCGATACAGGCCGTCTGTGTAGTTGTTGGAGGACGGCCACTGCGGCACGGAGACATCAGGCACGCCGTCGCTGTCGGCATCGCGCGGGCGCACCTTGTAGCCGTGCCCCTCGAGCACCTGCTCATGGCCGGTGAAGCCGTCGCCGGGCGCCACCGGGATGTCGGAGATGTTGATGTCGTCATAGACGCCGCCGTACATCGTCTCGGCCGCATCGCCCGGGCCGTCGCCATTAGCATGATAGTAAACATCGGCCGGCTTGGCCCAGATGGCGTAGAGATGGGCTGTGGTGCCCTTGGCGACATTGAACATCGCCGAGAAGTCGCCATCCTCCAGCTTGGTGTCGGAGTACCAGTCGCCGCTGCCGTCGACCTTGGTGTTCCAACCCAGGAACACATAACCGGCCCGCTCCATCTTGGTATCGGCACCGGGGCGCAGATCGGCCGGGATGATGTACTCGCCAACCACCGGCGTGGCCGCCTGCTCCTTGCCCAAGTCCAGCACGGTCGTGCCATCGTTGAGCGCCACCGGTGAGGGGGTGTGGCCGCCGTTGAAGTGGTACTGAACCATCGGCGGGTCCCAGATGGCATAGAAGACCACGCCGTACTCGGTGATGTCGTCGGTCGGGTCGTAATGCAGGGCATAGGTGGTCATGTTGGCCCGTGTGTCGTCAACCGGCAGGGCGTAGCCCTCAGGCAGATCGTCGATGAATTTCTGGAGAATGGCCGGGTTCTGCGAGCTGCCATCCACCTTGGAAGCCGCCGGGTAGTACCAGTCGCCGGAGCCGTCGCGCTTGGTGTTCCAGCCCAGGAAGCTATAGGCACCGTTGGGATGGTCGGCGTCGATGGCGCCTAACTGCGGGATGTCCATGGCGTCTGTCTCGTCCCAGTCGCCATCCTGGAAAAACGGGGTCAGCGGTTCATCGGTGGGGTTGCTGGGCGGGTTGTTGATATTATCGGCAAAAACCCCGGTGCCGCGATGCTTGGGGTCGTGCCACTGGATGCCGAAGGTCACGCCCACCGCGCTGTGGAAGGCGTTGGTGCCGATGATGTAGTTCATGTTGGCCGGATAGGACGGATTGGGTGTCACGCCATCCGGCAGATAGGGGTCGATGTCGGTCAGCCCCTCAACGTTGATGTAGGCGGCGTAGGCGGCGGCCTTGGCCGGGTCGGAGAGCAGGTCATCCGGCCAGTGGTCGGGGATGTAGCGAGCCGAACCGGGTGTCTCCCCCACCGAGGCCTCGTTGCCGTCGTAGAGCACGCTGCCGCTCTTCCAATGCGGGGTGAGGATGATGCGCCCCTTGTACTGCAGGAACAGATCCCAGGGCACCAGATCGCCCGGATAGAACTTCTGGGCGCCGGTCAGGCCGTCGTCGGTAACGCCCACGGCATCCGGCGTGATACCGTGATCCAGCATATCTTGAGCCATGATGGTGTGGCGGATGCTCTGGTCCAACTCGTAGACTTCTTCATCACCATAGATGCCGCCCAGGCTGACCGTGTAGTATTCGAACACCGCGCCGGCCTTCTGCGGCGTCTCGTTGGACACTACCGCCGAGGGGGTGGAGAGGATCATGTAGCCCGGCCCGAAGGCGGCGTAGTCCGGCAATGCGTCGTACCAGCCCTGGCCGGCGCCCGGGCCGCTGTAGACGTAGTCGGTATAGAAGCGCACATAGTCGTCGATGTAGTCGTCGCCGTAGTTGGCCGGGTGGTTGTCGTCGGTGCCGTCGCCATCGTCGTCGGCTACCTCATCCGGCGGCAGATGCGAGACATCCGGGTTGCCATCCGCTCCCAGTATCAGGTTGCCATAGATGTCCAGTCCGTCGTTGTCGTAAGCGTCCTCATAACGCTGGTTGTAGCGCACCGAGTACTTCCAGACGGCCGTGACATAGATGATGCCCCTGGTATCCGAGATGCGCACCCTGCCTTCATCGTAATAGGCATCCGGCTGGCCGTCGGCGCCTAAGGTGGTGTTGGCGGGATCGGTGTTGGTCACCTTATCCAGATTGACCATGGCCGGGCCGGAGCGGATGAACCAGTGATCCCACTCGAAGTCCTTGAACTCATGGCGCGGATAGCTGGGCGCCCACATATGCTCGTTCTCCACAAAGCTGGTGGAAGGGTCGTCGAGGAAGAAGTAGTAGGCGGCATAATCCGCACTGGTATTGAGACCAAAGTCTGGCGCGGCGGGATCGAGGTAGTCGATGACCTCATCGAAGCGCGGCTCCAGGTAGACATTCTGGTTGGCCGTAGTGGCCGGCACGGCGTACTCATGGAAGCGGTATGGGTAGTAGTATGGCAGGGTCAAATCGTCGTAGTCCTTATGCCCCACCGGGTCTTCGTCGTCCCAGAGGTTGCTGGGCACCAGGATGTCCTTGCCGGGCACGTCGCTGGCTTCGTGCACGCTGATGTTGTTGGTGGCCGGGTCGTTATCGGCATCGATGCCGTTGTCGTCGGTGCCGTTCTCGTTATCGGTGTAGATGACCGGCATCCGCCAGACCGCCACCAGGCGCACGTTGCCGGGGATGGTGTCTGAGGCCTCGCCCCAGGTCGGTTTGTACTCCTGGTCGAGGATGGTGTCACTGTAGATGGTGTCGCCCGGCATGTATTTGTGGGCGCTGCCATCCACATCGGTGATCAGCTTGAAGGCCTCGTCGGTGTAGTCCATGTTGTCGACATAGACCCGGTAATGCTGGAAGATGGCGCCGTCTGTCCGCACCGGCACGTCGGTGGGGATGCGATAGCCCTCGTAGGTCTCGCCAGCGTTGTAGCCGGTGGTGGTGCCGTTGTAGTCGACCACCGAGGCCAGCAAGCCGTTGCCGTCGATGGGCAGCAGGTCATCGACCGTGCCGTAGGGGTCAAGGTCGATGTCGGTCACCACATCGGTGGGCAGGCTGTTGGTATAGCCACCGTTGCGGTCGGTGTACTGCACGCTCGGACCCCACAGCGGCACCAGCTTGACCTCCCAGGCCGGCGTCTCATAGGGCACGCCGTCGTACTCGTAGTAGTCCAGCCACTCGTCCGTATCGCCATCACCGTCGCCGTCGTTGGCGTCCCGATAGCCCAAAAACTCCCAGGTCACCGGGTCAAAGACCGGCTCGCCATAGACCCACTTGGTGTAGTCGGTGCTACTGGCGGTGTTCTTCTTGTAGGCCCGGCCCTGAGCCACGGCCAGAATCTCGTCACCCGGATGGACGACGATCTGTCCGCCGCCGGTCTCCACGAACTTGGCCTGGGTGTCGCCAGGCGACTGGACATAGGCCGCACCGTAGCTCTCGTTGACGGCCGGGGTGTTGGGGTTATCGGCAATCGGGCCGTACTGGTAGGCAGCCGGGGATTTTTGCGAACCGCTGGCGTAGTTGGTGGAAGCCCGGTTCATGTCATAGCCGGTGTCGACGATAATCAACCGATAGCCGAAGAAGTTGTAGCCGGGACGGGTGGGGATGGTGGCGGGGATGGTGTAGGTGTTGTAGACGTTGTCATTGCCGGTGTCCTGGGGCGCTGCGTCCACGTCGGCATAACTCTCATTGAGGCCGACGATGCCGTCGCCGTTGCCGTCGTAGAGCCACTTGGTGTTGTCGTGGTCGGTATTGCTGGTATTCGAGCCGAGGTCGACATGCTTGGAGGGCTCGTTGTCGCCGGGCGCCTCCGAGGTCAGCGTGTCATCGGTGACCGTCGAACCGAGGTTGATGATGTGGTAACCGTCCTGGATGTGATTGCCGCCGTCTAACTTGATGGTATCGCCGGAAGCCGCCGTGAAGTAGGCAATCTCCTCCGCATCGACGTCGACAGCCTGCTCGCTGCGGGAGGTGTCCCACTGCCAGCCCTTCTCCCAATTGGCCAGATTGTTCGCAGTGTTGTTGCCATGTGGATAGAGCTGCAGGGTTGATGAATCCTGACCATCCTGGAGGGGGTTGGGATTACTGGCCTCAGATATGCGACCCGCATAGGGCTTGTATTTCTGATACTCCGTGGTGCTCGCAGACTTCATCTTCAGCTGCTGACCCACCGTCCGCAGGCGTGGACCGGTGCGGACGTAGTTGAAGTCGTTGGCGACATAGGCGCTCAGACCTGAGCCAGAGGCGCCTTCATTGCCCGCAGAGGCGCTGTTGAAGTAATAGAGGTCGTGTTCCTGGATGCCGCCGGTGATGGGATTGGTGTTCAGCGAGACGAAATTGGACGCTGTCGCGCCGTTGCCGAAAGGCAGTTCCTCGTCCATGGGCTGGCCGCTGACGCTGAGCCCGGTATAGGCGACCGTGCCACGATAGCCGGTCTCCTCAGAGACCCACAGACCCCTGACATCGGCTGCGGCGGTGTAGTATTTCTGTGCAGACGTGTTGAAAACCTGCTCACGCTGGGTAGCCGAGGGCAGCGGGTTGAGACCGGCTGACATGCCGGTGATTGTGAAGTCATCGGCATTGCCGGTCAAACGGGAGTTGGTGGCATTGAGCTGACCGGCCGCATCTTCCGTGAAGTCATTGGTGTACATCTCACTGACGGCGCTCGTCAGGCCGGTATATGGCGAGGAGATCGGGCTTTCCACAGACTTCATCTTCACCGAGTACCAATACTGGGTGTCTTCGTAAGGATCCGCCGGGTCGCGGCCGTACTCGTCTTTGAGCAGCGCCACCGTGGTATCTGGCGCCAGGTACTCATTGCCGGTGCCTGCCACCACGGGCACGCTCACCGTGCCGTTGCCAGGCTCTCCGCTCGCATCACCAACGATGTTGACCTGCGTAGTGGGTAACAGGTCGCCGGTGCGCAGATTGGTCATCTGCGAGAACTCGCTGTCCTCGGCAACAACGTTCTTGGAGGCGTAATCAACGGCTTTGGTTGCGGAGCTGGAAGCACTCTGGTTGGTCAACGGGTTGTTCAGGTAACCGTTGATGGAGTAGTTGCTGAACAGGTCGTCGTTGCTGGGATCGTCATCGGTGTGGTCGTAGTTGTACATATTCTTGGAGAGCGGATAGAAGTAGTGCTGCACCGGCTCCTGTTCCCGGCCGGCAGCGTAGGCGTAGCGCAGCTTGATGTCGTCGGCAACATAATAGACCGAGGTCTCGGCGGAGGCGTCGTAGTTTTGCCGATCGCGCACCACACTCGAGGCATAGGACAGTGCGCTGAAGGAGGTGGCCGTTGGAATTCCGGTCTCTGCTGCCATACCACTACTGGACAGGATGTTGCCCGTCCTGTTGACGATATTGTAACCAGCGATATATCCCAGCGCTGAGGCATTGGGCTGTTTAGTATCGAGGCTGGAGTTATTCCCGTATGCATTGACGTAGTTGTATTTGTTCTGAGTACCTTCGCCGATGTCTGCCGTCAGCGAGCTGATAGTCCCTTGGCTATATTCTGATTTGGCGTCGATAAGTGCATCGGCTGCGGACTGGCCGCCCATCCAAATCATGCCGTCCTTATCCTGGCCGTCCGGATCATAGGAGTTGCCTAAAGGCCCACGCCACCACATCGTCGGTAGTGAGCGGCTGTACCAGGCCAGCGAGTTTTGGGTATACATCAAATTGCCGCCATAGGAGAGGTTGGCGAAGGCCTCTACGGCCGTAGGCAGTTGTGCTGTGGGCGAGGCGGAAGATGCCAGGACCTGAGGCGGCATTATGGGGTTGGTCGCACTCCCTCCGTATTTCAGACCATAGCCATAAACCCAGTTGCGCCGCCAGATGACATCGTTCCAAGCCGTACCGGCTGCCGTGCCCATGGAGAGCGAGGCGGCATTGCTGTTGCCCGAGGCCTGGCTCTGGGAGGGCACCGAACCGATGTAGTAGAGGTTTGGATACTGATAGGACGACGCAACGGAAAGGGTATTGCCCTGCCCATAGGTGATATCGGAGGGCTGGAGGCTGGCGGCATAGGTAGTCTCATTGAAGGTGGTGGCACTCCAGCGACCGAAGCTGTCGGTGGGGTCCGTCAAGCCCTTTTTGGCATCGGAGGTGCCGCTTTTCATGATGCGCTGGTCGCCCAGGTACGACCAATAGGAATCCGGCCAGCCGCCGGAGTAGCCCCAGTTGTTCTGGTAGGTGGCATAGACCGAAGCCTTGGCTTTGCTGTTGGCCACACCCAGACGGTCGGTGCTGGTGAGGGAGTTGTCGTAGCTGGCGGTAGAAGTGGTGGACCCGGAGCTTGTCCAGCCGCTGGAATCGCCGGCATTCCAGACCTGCATGGCCAGGCCTGCCGCCGGATCCCTGGCCTCAGAGCCCATGTAGATCCAATCCTGGGTATAGAAGCCCACCACATAGCGCGATACCACCGCAGCGGCTGGTTCGATGGTCACCGCCGGCTCCTCGGTCAGATCCGTGCTGTCCACCTTCTTGGTCGCGCTGTTACCGGTGTCCGTGCTATAAGGGGCGTTGGACTTGGCATTGAGGTTGCCGATGACGATGCCGCCGGTGAAGTACTGCCGCCAGTTGCTCAACCAGGCTGCCGAATTGCTGATGCCGGTAGTTGAGCCGTTGCCCAGGCCATAAAGCGTGTTGGTTATCGGATAGCGGCTGGTGCTGCTGGCAGTGCTGGTCACCGCACTGTCATCATTGAGGTTGGCAAAGCCGGCGCTGCGATGCCCAAGCGCTGTCTTGGCCGCTGGAGAGGCCTCCATGGTGGCCATATCCACGCCAGAAGTGCCAGTGACAGCCGTGGCGTCCTGCCAGCCTGCCGCCCTGGTGTAGTTGATGTTGATGGACAGTGGCTGATAGAAGGGATAGGCGCCGTCCTCCAGGGTTGGCGAGCTGTCGCCCAGCCAGCCTGTGGGGTTGGCTACGGCATTGTTCGAGCCGTTGGTGGGGCTGGTGACGGTATAGCCGCCTTCTTTTGTACTGGTATTGGTTGGCGTGTTGCCATAGACGCTGGCCATATGATAGGAGGAGGAGGCCGCCACGGCATAGCTGCCCGTTATCGTGGTACCGTAGCCGAATGTCCAGTAGCTGCGCAGTGACGTAGAGGCGCCGCCGGCTGGACGGGCTTGCGTGATGCGATTGTCGGCTTCGTTGTAATCCAGGTTGACGCTTTGGATGCTCGGCCCGATGTCGGTGTTGGCGCCGAAGTACTGGGCCACATCGGCGATATAGGAGACGCCCTCAGCCGTGCCGCCAATCTTGGGGAAGGCGCCGTCAAAGCGCGGCAGCAGGTAGGCGGCGGCGTCCTCCACCAACAGCGGCGTCTCGCCCAAAGCCCGGGAGGTGCGCGCCTCGATGCTGGTGTTGGCGGTGTCGCCAGCCGCCGAGCCGGTGGACTCGTAGGCCAGCAGGTTGCGGTTGGCGGCCTCGACGTTCAGACCGTCGGTGGGGCTTTTGACATCGTCATAGGTGGAGCGGGACTGGGCGAAGAAGATCTGCGCCAGCGTGGGGTCGTTCCAATACAGCGAGGCGGTGGTGCGCGTGGAGTTGCCGGTGAACTCGGAGTTGGCATTGTACTGGGCACCGTAATACTGGCGCCAGATTGGTTGCCAAACATAATTGGTAATCGGATTGCTGGCCGAGGACTTGGCGGCGAACGTGTTGTCATAGCCGGCGGCCACCAGATTGCTGTTGGCCGCGGCGGTGGCTACCTGGGCGGTGGTGACGCTGGTGGAAGTGGGGTTCTCCGCCGCTCCCAAAGTGAAGGACCAGGGATGCAGTACCCAGTTGTTCAGTCCGCCAGGCAGGCCGTCGGCATTGCCCGCCGCATTGCCGGCGCTGACGTTGCCATTGTTGCCCTCAGACATCGGGATGATGTTTAGCTTGACACTTGTGCTGCCCGTGGGGCCGCTGTCGATGTTGGTGCCACTTTGGTACTCGGGCTTCAAGAAATAGGTAATCAGAGGATTCGCAGTAGTTCTTCCATAGGCAATGCTGGCGGCAAAGGGCATATCGGCTGCGTAGTTGAACATCTGATCCGTACTGTCGGCGCTGGCCGCCGAGTTGTGCATCTTGAAGATGCCGTTGCCGTTGATCTTCCAGTTGCTGTCCTGGCCTGTGGCTACCGCACCTTCATAGGTGGGGCGAACACTGGAGCCAAACAAGGGGCAGCCCCACTCGTGGATCACCGCACCGGTGCTCATCTCCGGGCCATAGTGGGCGTCCCATTTGCCGTTTTGGTTCCAGTCCATGAACGGCTCGGTATAGAGGTCAAAGACGCCGTTGGCGTTGATGTCGATGTAGGCGGGGATAATCTGGTCGGGGTCGTCGGCGATGCTGGCCAGCTCGGCGGTGATGTCGTAACCGCCCACCACGATGGGGCCGTCTGCCTCAGGGTCCACTGCCGAGATCCAGGTCTCGCCAGCAACCGCCGGGTTGGCGTTGCTTGTGCCTCTCGACCAGGCGTCATAGGAGCCGTTGCCGTTGTCATCCAGATACCAGCGCTGAGCGGCCGAGTCGTACTTCTTGAGGTTGTTGATGGCTACAAGCATCTCCGTCCAGGCGATATCGTCGCTCTCATCCCAGACCTTATCAGCACCAAAGGAGGTCAGCTCGTAGAAATACTGGGCGTTGATGCTCACCGGTATGAAGCCGGTGTTGGCATTGGTGCCCGCGCGATCGACATTGAAGTAGGATGCCCTGCCGGTTACATGGTTGGGGCTCATATTGGCATAATCGCCGGTTTTCATGCGCAGGAAATAGTAGGCAAACTCACTGGAATAGACGGTGTTGCCGTCGCCGGCGGTTGTGGCCACCTTGGGTTGCTCGGCTTTGTTGTCGCCGTCGCTGTCGGCATCAATCCACAGCTCGGATTCGGTATAGGCGCCATCGGCCGGGATGGCGCTGCCCAAAGCCCAGGTGGCGGTATCCGGCGTATTGGTGACGGTGCCGGCCAAATCCACCCAGTTGGCATCGTTGCCGGTGTATTGCACCCAGCGGGGGTAGAGCGGGTTGTTGTTGGCGTCGGTCTCCGACCAGCTGTGTTGGCCGCAGGTGCAATCGGTAAGCAGGGTTGTAAGATCGATGGAGCCGGTGGCCGGATTGATGCTGAAACCCTCGGAGTTGAGGTTGGCCACCGTCCAGAAGCTATCGTTGACGCCCTCGGAGTGAGCAGCGGCATCGGCAGCGGTGCTGGTGGGCGTCTGCTCCCAGGCCAGAGAGGTGGCAGCGGTGGCCAGTCTGGGCCACAGCAGCAACAAGAGCAACAATGTCATGATTGAAGCGCTGACCATCGCCCCTGCTTTACGGGCAATGGCAGCCCTGGAATTGGCGACACCCTGACCAGTTCTCATAGCACCCTTTATCTTTCACACCCCCACAGCGTTATCGGAGCAGCACGAATTATTCCCCCGGCGGCTGTTGTGAAGCCCCTATTTTAGCGCAAACTATATGTAAGTAAAACACCCAATTGGGGGATTCACATAAAATTTACATACAAGCCAGTATAAACATTTGGACGCTTTCCGAATTTGGGCTAATGCGATTTGTCATGCCGAGTCATCTGCGCATGCCTGCAGCCGGCGCGGCATAAAGCCCTGACCTGAATGTTGGTTCAGTTAAGAGCTGCCTCGGGGAGAGAATCGCTGGCTGTTGGCAGATGAAGGCTGGCGCGGCGCTTTGTTGCGGAGCGTTTGGCGGCGGCTTGGCGCCTACAATTCGGCGATTTCGGTGTTGGCGCGTTGCTGGGCCTTCTTGGCTGTGCGCATCAGGAACTCGGCGTTGTTCTGGGTCTGTTTGAGGCTCTTGATCAGCATCTCCATGGCCCGCTCGGTGTTGTTCATGTTGGCCAGAATACGGCGCACTGCCCAAATCAGCGGGGCCTCCTGGGCGTCGAGCAGCAGCTCCTCCTTGCGGGTGCCGGAGGAGATGGGGTCGATGGCCGGGAAGATGCGGCGGTCGGCCAGGTCGCGGTCCAGGCGCAGCTCCATGTTGCCGGTGCCCTTGAACTCCTCGAAGATCACCTCGTCCATCTTGGAGCCGGTCTCAATCAACGCCGAGGCCAGGATGGTCAGCGAGCCGCCGCCCTCGATGTTGCGGGCGGCACCCAGGAAACGCTTGGGCGGGTAGAGGGCGGTGGAGTCCACACCGCCGGAGAGGATGCGGCCGGAAGCCGGTTGGGCCAGGTTGTAGGCCCGTGCCAGACGGGTGATGGAGTCCAGCAGGATGACGACGTCCTTGCCCACTTCCACCAGGCGCTTGGCCCGCTCGATGACCAGCTCGGCCACCGCGATGTGGTTCTCAGAGGGCATATCGAAGGTGGAGGAGACCACCTCGCCCTTGATGGAGCGCTGCATGTCGGTGACTTCCTCCGGACGTTCGTCGACCAGCAGGCACATCAGGTGGACATCGGGGTTGTTGGCGCTGATGGCGGCGGCGATGTCCTTGAGGATGGTGGTCTTGCCGGCCTTGGGCGGCGAGACGATCAGGCCGCGCTGGCCTTTGCCTATAGGCGCCACCAGATCGATGGTGCGGGCGGTGATGGTGTTGGGGCCGTGCTCCATCAGCAGGCGCTCATCCGGGTAGACCGGCGTCAGGTCGCCGAAGCGGCGGCGACTGCGCGAATCTTCGACCGGCAGGTTGTTGATGCTCTCAATCATGTTCAGGGCAGCGAATTTCTCGTTGTCGCGGGCCGGACGCACCTGACCGGCCACATGGTCGCCCTTGCGCAGGCCGTTCTTGCGGACCATGCTCATGCCCACGTAGACATCCGTCTCGCCGGGCAGATAACCGCTGGTGCGCAAAAAGCCATAGCCTTCGGGGAGCAGATCGAGGACGCCGGCACAGGGCACGAAGCCGTCGGCCTTGATTTGGGCGGCCAGGACTGCCTCCACCAGCTCGTCCTTCTTTTTGATGGCGCTGATGTCCAACTCCAGCTCGGCAGCTTTGACACGCAGTTCGGCCATCTTCAACTCCTGGAGTTCCTCCCGGGTGACGGAGGGAGCTACCGGCTGGTCGCGCTGGTTGTTGTTGGCGAAACCCTGACGGCGTTGGCGGCGGCTGGATTGCTGTTGTTGCTGGTTGTTGTTCTGGTTGTTCTTGTTCTTCTTGGATTTCTTCTGGTTGGTGGATGGCGTATGAGCCTCTGCGGGGGCGGCCGGTGGCTCTGGTGCCGGATGGGGAGCAGAGTCGGCTGCCGGGGCTTTGTCGGGTGTTGGCGCCGCGTTGGGTGCAGCAGATGTGCCAGGTGTGACTGCCAGCGGTGCGGGAGCAACAGGGGCGATGGCCGTCGGCACCGTTGCGCCCAGGGCTTCGGTCTCTGGTGCTTTGGCAGCAGCTGTATCCGCAGTTGCTTCCGGCAACGGGTTCTTGCGCGGGCGACCGCGACGGCGCGGCGTCAGACCCGCCGGGACCTCCTTGGCGTCCGGCAACAGGCCGGTGGTGTCGAGCAGCGGCGTTTCGGTAGTGGTCTTCTCAATCATGCTTTGGTCACTTTCTCCCAATCTTTTTGGAATGCGGCCAGCCCGTTGGTGGTCAGCGGGTGCTCCACGCATTTCTTCAGGACGTTGAACGGTACGGTGGCGATATCGGCTCCGAGCAATGCCGCCTGGGTGACGTGCTGGACCGAGCGGATGGAGGCCGCGATAACCTCGATACTCTGGCGTTTGCCGTCCGGCCCCAGGACGCCGGAGCTGCTGAAGTCGTAATTGCTTAATGCACTGACAATATAAGAGAGCTGCTCGATGCCGTCCTCGGCGATGTCGTCGAAGCGGCCGACGAAGGGGCTGACGTAGCGAGCGCCAGCGCGGGCAGCCAGCAGCGCCTGGGGCACTGTGAAGCAGAGCGTCATGTTGACCGGGATGCCTTCGTCGGCCAGGGTGCGGGTGGCCGCCAGGCCCTCGATGGTGGTGGGCACCTTGACCACCACGTTGGGGGCTAGGGCAGCCAGCTCACGGCCTTCTCTAATGATGTCCGCGCGCGCCTCACCGGTGGCCTCAGCCGAGACCGGACCGTTTGTGAGTTCGCAGATACGCTGGATGTGGGTTGGAAAGTCGGCCAGCTTGCCGCCGATGCGGGCATAGAGTGAGGGGTTGGTGGTGACTCCGGCCAGCGCCCCCCAGGAAGCGGCTTCCTCGATTTCGGCAAGGTCTGCCGTGTCGACAAAGAACTTCACCTTGGGTTTTCCTCCTTGGACTGTGAACGCGGGTGCGCTCAGACGAGATGGAACATATAGGAGAGGGATTTGTTTGCACCACTATACCACTTTTTGCCCGTGGTGCGCGGAATTATGGATTTTTTCTGCGGGGCGCGGAGCGCGGCTGGGTCAGTTCTGGACGCGGATCAGCACCGGGGCGGCGGTCAGGGCGTCGGTGGCCTGCATGGCGGCCAGCGCCTGCTGGATGCTGGCTTCGCGGGCGGGGTGGGTGACGTAGATCAACTCCACGTTGCCACTGCTGGAGCCGCGCTGGACCAGGGAGTAGATGCTGACGCCGTAGTCGGCGAAGACGTGGGCGGTGGTGGCCAGCACGCCGGGTTTATCGGCAACCGGCAGGCGCAGGTAGTAACTGCACTCCAGCTCAGAGATCGAGCGGATGGGCAGCTCTTCGGTATCCCAGACGGACTGGGTAATCTGCTCGCGGTAGGCCAGATGGCGGGCTACCTCGATCAGGTCGCCGACCACCGAGGAGGCCGCCGGGCCGCTGCCGGCGCCGGCGCCGTAGAACATCGTCTCCCCCACCGCATCGCCAACCACATAGATGGCGTTCATCACGCCGTTGACCGAGGCCAGTGGATGGGTCTTGGGAATCATCGTGGGGTGCACGCGCAGGTCGATACCGCTGTCGGTGCGGTTGCCGATTGCTAATAGCTTGATAGCATAACCCATTTCATCGGCGTGCTCCAGGTCCAGCGGCGAGAGTTTGGAGATACCCTCGCAGTAGACATCCTCCAGCTTGACGTCGGTGTTGTAGGCGATGGTCGAGAGGATGGCGATCTTGGCCGCGGCGTCGTGGCCCTCGACGTCGGCCGTGGGGTCGGCCTCGGCAAAGCCGGCGGCCTGGGCCTCCTTGAGCGCCACGTCATAATCCAGCCCGTCATCATGCATCCGGGAGAGCATGTAGTTGGTGGTGCCGTTGACGATGCCCACCACCGAAAGGATCCTGTTGCCAGCCAGGGTATGGCGCAGAGGCCCGATGATCGGGATGCCGCCGCCCACCGAGGCCTCAAAGGCGATCTCGGCGCCTTTGGCTGCGGCCAGCCTGAGGATATTGCGGCCATCGGCGGCCAGCATCGCCTTGTTGGCAGTGACCACGCTCTTGCCGGCCTCCAAAGCGTTGAGCACGAACTCGCGGGCGAAGGTGTTGCCGCCGACCAACTCGATGACGATGTCCACCTCCGGGTTGTTGACGACATCGGCACCATCGGTGGAGAAGATGTCGCTGATGCCCAGCTCCTCGGCCTGCTCCGGCTCCCGCGAAGCGGCAGCCACCAATTGGATGTCGACCCCCTGATCGCGGACGAAGTCGTCGTGGTGCTCCTGGAGGATGCGCACCACGCCGCTGCCAACGGTACCCAGACCAATCAAACCGACTTTCACAGTACTCATTTTCTATACCTCACATCTCAATAGATCTTCGTAAGTCTCCCGGCGCAGCACCTCGCGGGCCTGGCCGTCCTGGACCCAGACCACACCCGGGCGGACCTGGCGATTGTAGTTGCTGGCCATACTATAGTTGTAAGCTCCGGTGGTGCAGACCGCCAGGATATCGAACGGCTCAGCGGGCTGCAGCGAGGCGTCGATGGCCACTACGTCGCCACTCTCGCAATGTTTACCGGCCACGGTGACCACCGTGGAGCGGGGCTGGTCGGCCTTGTTGGCCAGCAGGCATTCGTAGTGGGCATCGTAGAGAGCGGTGCGGATATTATCCGACATCCCACCGTCGACGGCCACCCAGGTGCGGATGCCGGGCAGGTCCTTGAGCACGCCCACCGTGTACAAGGTGACACCGGCATTGGCCACGATACTGCGTCCCGGCTCCACCAGCAGGCGGGGT
Organism: Coriobacteriales bacterium; assembly: GCA_031272005.1. Classification (GTDB taxonomy): domain Bacteria; phylum Actinomycetota; class Coriobacteriia; order Coriobacteriales; family UBA8131; genus JAISUQ01. The sequence goes on from JAISUQ010000186.1 coordinate 14,879, forward strand.
TCGGGCAGGTCGTGGGCAGCCAGCTGCTGGCACAGGGCGGCGGTCACGGTACTGGCGAAGGCGGCGATGCTGCCCGGTTGGTCATCGGCCTGGTAGGCCACGCCCACACCGCCGCCGAGGTCCAGGACCTCGGGAGTAAAACCGGTGGCGTCGCGCACACCGGCAGCAAAGTCCAGCAGCACCTCGATAGCCCGCTGATAGGACTCAAAGGCAAATATCTGCGAGCCGATATGGATGTGATAGCCCTTCAGGGCGATGCCCGGCGCCTGCAGGGCTTTCTCCACCGCAGCCAACGCCGCGCCGGCACCGATGCCGAAGCCGAACTTGCTGTCCTCGGCGCCGGTCTGCATGTACTCATGGGTGTCGGCGATGATGCCCGGGGTCAGGCGCAGCAGTATCGGCTGGATAACGCCCAGCTCGCCAGCCACGCGGTCGATGCGCTCCAGCTCCTCGAAGCAGTCGGCCACAATCAGGCCGGCGCCGGCCTCAATGGCCGCCCACAGCTCCAGTGGTGTCTTGCAGTTGCCATGCACCACTACCCGCTCCACCGGGAATCCTGCCGCCTGGGCGCAGGCCAGCTCACCGCCGCTGGAGACGTCCAGCCAGCCGCCCTCCTCCGCCACCAGCCTGCACATCGCCTGGCAGCAGAAGGCCTTGCCGGCGTAGGCCACGTCCGCTGTTGGATAGTGCTCGCGCAGCTGGGTGAGGTATTCGCGCAACTGGCCGCGGATATGGGCTTCGTCCATGACATACAGCGCGGTGCCGAATTGGGCAGCCAGGGCTACCGTATCCACACCGCCAATCCAGAGGTGGCCGTCGCGCAGCTCGGCGGTACGCGGCAGCACCGCTCCGAGGTCCAGTGCCGTGCGCATATCCGGCCAGGCATCGGGGTTATGAGCGATATGAGCCATGGTGGCAATCCTCCCTTGCGGTATAAAACATGGCTTGCTTGCGGGTACTCCATTCTATACTATTGTTCCAGTCGCGGGTTCAGCGAAAAATCGCTGAGCCTGGCGACATGGGCGAGACGGTAATGCGGCAGTTGAAAGAAGGGAGCGGGCTGATGGGTTTGTTTGACAAGCTGAAGAAGGATCTGGGCGATGCCCTGGGCGGCGCGGCCGGCGATGCCTTTGGCGAGAAGCTCGGCGATCTGGCGAAGTCTATTGAGGATGCCACCGGCATCGATTTGCCGGATGCACTCGACGCGGCTGCTGCCGATGCGGCGGCTGATGCGGCTGATGTTGCGCCGGCGGCAACAGCTTCTCCGACTGCCGCTGCCATTGCAGATGCGACATCCGCAGCTGCCCCGGCTGCCGGCGGCAACCATGGCCGGGAGTGGCTGGATAGCCTGATTACCAGCGAACTGCCCGAGTATTCGGTACAGGCCGGCTATCCGGTCAGCGGCTTTGATGTGCAACAGCTCTACTCCCAGGCCGGACTGTTCTTTAATCCGAATAACGTCATGGCTCCTTTTCCATATGATTATGCATTGTCCAAAGACGGCCGCGTAGCCGGCTATGTGATGGTTACCGACCACAACAAAGACCGCCGCTACGGCTGGCAGCTGGCCAGAGCCGCCGCCCAGCTGCAGGGCGTGCCGTTCATCAACTTCTACACCCACCTGGCCAACGAACGCGACTATGTGCTGGAGCGCATCCGTCGCCTGGCCCAGTAAGGGCGCTGCATGCAGCGCTTCTGAGGCTGTTGAGCTCAGCGTTCAGGCAGAAGCGTTGCACCCAGGAGGTTGTGAAGAGAGGGGATGCGGATTCAAAGTCCGTGCCTGTGGTGGGACGAAGCGCCGTCGACAATAAGTGGCCTTGCAGGCGGCCAGGCGGCGTTCAGCCCTGTGCGAGCAGCGCTCGCTTCAAAGCGCTCCCCTCTCTTTACATATATCCAACCCAAGGCGGAAGGCTGAAAGATGACCCTCCTGGACAAACTCAACGAGCCCCAGACCTGGCAGGACTTCCTGGCTCACAAACGGGCCGGCGGCCACTGGTCGAGGCGCGAGGATGCTGCCCTGGAGGAGTTCGTCAACCAGGCCGGCTGGCGAGCGGTCACCGCTGCGATCTTCTCCGCAGACCCACAACCCCTGGGGTTGCCCAGCCGCAAGTTGGTGAATAAGCTCGGCGGCCGCAAGCGGGTGGTCTACACCTTTCCCGCTGCCCAGACCTGGGTGCTCAAGCTGCTGGCATACTTGCTATATTGCTATGATGATGTTCATTCTCCACTCTGCTATTCCTTTCGCCAGGGTACCGGCGCGCATGCGGCCATCCGCCAGCTGGTACGCACGCCGGACATCGACTCCATGTGGTGTTACAAGCTGGACGTCAGCGACTACTTCAACAGCATCAACGTCGCCCGCCTGCTGCCCATGCTGGCCCGGATACTGGTTGACGACCAGCCCCTGCTGGCATTTTTTCAGCGCCTGCTGCCAGCCTGCGCGCCAGGCGCTGAGGAGGCCGTAGGTGTGCTGCCCGGCACACCTACGGCACCGTTTTTGGCCAACGTCTACCTCGGCGGGCTGGATCGCCATTTCGAAGCTACGGGGCTGCCCTACGCCCGCTACTCCGACGATATCATCCTCTTTGCTCCCACGCGCTCGGCAATCCAGGAGCAGCGCGGCTTCATCCACGATTTCCTGGAGCAGATGGGGCTGGAGGTCAATGCGGCCAAGGAGCACCTGTTGGCGCCGGGTGAGGCCTGGGAGTTTCTGGGGGTCAGCTACCGAATGGGCACCGTGGACCTCTCGCAAGCCACGCGCCAGAAGCTGAAGGGTAAGATCCGCCGCAAGGCCCGGGCGCTGCGCCGCTGGATGCTGCGCAAACAGGCCCAGCCGGAGCACGCCATGAAGGTGATGATCCGCGTCTTCAACCAGCGCTTCTTCGACAACCCCCGCCCGGATGAGCTGACCTGGGCCCGCTGGTTCTTCCCACTGTTGACCAGCGACGCTGGTCTGCGGGAGATGGATGCCCATCTCCAGCGTTATATCCGCTATATCCCCACCGGCCGTCACAACGCCGCCAACTACCGGGTGAGCTACGCCACCCTCAAACGCCTCGGCTACCGCAGCCTGGTCCACGAATGGCACAACAGAGGTCAAACAGGGGGAGAGGGTGTCAAGGGGGGCGGTTCTCCTGGTCTGCCTGTTACATCCGCTCGGCCTTGAAGTGGGCGGTAAGCTGATGGCATCAACGGCTGGCGGTTCTCCTGGTCTGCCTGTTACATCCGCTCGGGGGCGCTGACGCCAATCAGGCTCAAGGTCAGGGCCAGGACGTTGCGGGTGGCCTGGACCAGGTAGAGACGGGCGGCGGTGAGGGCTGCAGCGTCTGTGAGCACCTGGCAGCGGGTGTAGAAGGAGTGGAAGGCGGTGGCCAGCTGTTCGGCGTAGTGCGTCAGGCGGAAGGGTGCCAGGTCGGCGGCTGCGCCTTCGACGACCTCGGCCAGACGGGCGAACTCCCGGGCCAGGTCGAGTTCGGCCGGGTGGGTGAGCAGGGTCAGGTCGGCCTGGGCCATGGCTGCGGCGCTGATGCCGCCAGCGACCGCCGGCACAACCCCTCCACCGCTGGCCAGCGCGTCTGGCTGGTCGAGCGGTTCGTCATTGGTACCAACCCCGGCGCCATCAGCGCTGCCGGCCTGGGCTTTGCGCAGGATGGAGCAGATGCGGGCGTGGGCGTACTGCACGTAGTAGACGGGATTGGAGGCATCCTGCCTGGTAGCGGCTTCGATGTCGAAGTCCAGGGCCTGGTCGGAGGAGCGGGCCAGCATCAGATACTTGGTGGCATCCGGACCCACCTCCTCAATCAACTCCTCAAAGGTCACCATCTCACCGGTGCGCTTGCTCATCCGCACCGCCTCGCCGCCGCGATACAGATTGACCAGCTGACCCAGCACGATGGTCAGCTTGCCGCTGTGCCCCAGCGCCGTACAGGCTGCCTGCATGCGGGGGATATAGCCATGGTGGTCGGCTCCCCAGATGTTGATCAGGAATTCGCTGCCGCGGCCAAATTTGCTTAAATGATAAGCAATATCCGGGGCGAAATAGGTGTAGTCGCCGTCGGCCTTGACCAGCACACGGTCCTTGTCGTCGCCGAAATCGGTGCTGCGGAACCAGGTGGCGCCTTCGTGCTCGTAGAGGTAGCCGCCACGTTGGAGTTCGGCCAGCATCGTCTCGATCGCCGAATGGCCATCAGCCCGGGGCTGATAGAGTTCACGCTCCGAGTACCAGACATGGAAAGGTACGCCGATGCGCTCACAGAGCGCCTGCATCCGCCCGAGCATCAGCTGGTAGCCGCGCTCGCGGAATTCAGAGCTGGCAGGCAAACTTGCGCCCGAGCCGTCTGCGGCCAGCAGCTCCTGGGCCAGCTCGATGACGTACTGGCCGCCGTAGAGGCCTTCATCCTCCGGCCAGGGCAAATCCTCACCTTGCAGCTGACGGTAGCGGATCTCTATCGAGCGGCCGAACTTATCCATCTGGCTTCCGGCATCGTTGATGTAGAACTCCCGGGTGACCTGCCAGCCGGCGTGCTCCAGGACGTTGCACATGGCGTTGCCCAGCGCAGCCCAGCGGCCGTGCCCGACGTGCATCGGCCCGGTGGGATTGGCGGAGATGAACTCGACGTTGACCGTGCGCCCGGCGCCAACGTTGAGACGGGCGAAGTCCGGGCCCTGCTCCCAGGCTTCCCGCACCACCTGCTGCAGGGCAGCCGGCGACAGCCGCAGGTTGATGAAACCCGGACCGGCAACCTCCACGCTGGAGACCAGCTCACTGGTCTGGATACGGGCGGCGATGACCTGGGCAATCTCGCGGGGATTGCGGCCCAACTCTTTGGCCAGCTTGAGGGCGATGGTGCAGGCCCAGTCGCCGTGCTCGGGGTCGCGCGGGCGCTCCAGGGCGGCTTCGGGAGTGTAATCCAGGGCCAACTCCCCCGCTTCGATGGCGGCGGCGATGGCCTGCGAGACGATTTGCTCGATGTTATTGCGCATTGTTGTCCTGTCTGAGTCTGAAAAGTAACCTGAATGAAAAGCAAATTATAGCTGATAGGCACGAGCTTATCTGGCATAATGGAGAGACGAACACTCTAAGGGGGTTTTATGCCTTGGTTCTGGATATGGGTGGTGCTGGCCGCCGCCCTGTATATCGGCGAGATGCTGACTGTCACCTTCTTCATGCTGCCCTTTGCCGTCGGCGCCACGGTTGCGGCCATCTCTGCAGCCCTGGCTGCGCCGGTCTGGCTACAGTGGCTGCTGTTTGTGCTGGTGTCGGTGTTGGCACTGGTTCTGCTGCGGCCGGTAGCCCGGCGGGTGACCAAAAACCAGCCGGAGCGCAGCGGCGTGGACCGGCTGTTGGGCATGACCGGACACATCATCGAGGGCAACGCGCCTTCCGGCGAGGCCCGGGCCCGGGTGGATCGCGAAATCTGGAACGTCACCGTGGAGGATGACGCGCAGCTGGCCGTGGGCCAGCATGTCAAGGTGATTCGCGTAGACGGTACGCATCTGGTAGTGCGACCGGTAAGCTGACTGTGCGACAGGTCAACGAAACGACGAGAACGAGAGGATAAGCATGGACGACTTCTTGGGAATTCTGGTAGGGCCGACGATTGTCTTCGTCATCCTGATCATCGTGGTGTTGGTCTATGCCATCCGCTCGGTGCGCATCATCCGCCCGTACGAGAAGGGCGTGGTCGAGCGGCTGGGTAAGTTCCAGCGGGTCTGGGAGCCGGGCTTGCACCTGCTGGTGCCGTTCATCGACCGGGTGACCAAGGTCGACATGCGCGAGAATGTGGTCGATGTGCCACCCCAGGAAGTCATCACCAAGGACAACGTGGCCGTGACCGTGGACGCCGTGGTCTACTACGAGGCCACCGACCCCTTCAAGCTGATCTACAACGTCACCAACTTCTACCTGGCCGCCACCAAGCTGGCCCAGACCAACCTGCGTAACGTGGTTGGCGAGATGCAGCTGGACGAGTCGCTGACCAGCCGGGAGAAGATCAACATCACCCTGCGGGACATCCTGGATGAGGCCACCGACAAGTGGGGCGTGCGCGTGGTGCGCGTCGAGCTGCAGCGCATCGAGCCGCCGGCGGATGTCACCCAGGCCATGCACCGCCAGATGAAGGCCGAGCGCGACCGCCGCGCCATGATCCTGGAGGCCGAGGGCGACAAGGCCGCCGCCATCGCCCGGGCCGAGGGCTCCAAGCAAAGCGCCATCCTGGAGGCCGAGGGCAAGGCCAACGCCATCAAGGAGATCGCCGAGGCCGAGCGGCAGCAGAAGATCCTCATCGCCGACGGCGAGGCCCAGGCCATCAAGAACGTCTTCGGGGCCATCCACGACGGCGACCCCACCAACGACCTGTTGGCTGTGCGCTATCTGGAGACCCTCAAATACGTTGCCAACGGCAACGCCACCAAGATCTTCATGCCTCTGGAGTTGCAGGGCATGGCCAGCGCCGTTGGGGCTATCGGCGAAGTGTTCGCCAGCACGCAGGATAAGAAGTAGTGTCGGAAGTAGTATTGCAACGATCAGGCGGATCGGGAAATCAGGAGAGAGGGAGGTCGCGTATCGAAAAATAGAGCACTACCTGCAAGGAAAGGGGCGTTATGCGCAAGCAGAATACCGGGCAAGGAACGAAGAAATCACTTGCATTATTATTAGCTATCATTCTAACAATACAGATGTTGTTGTTCGCTTGGCCAGCTGTGGCTGAAGAGCACAACAGCGAAGCGCAATCCGCAGATGAGACGGCCCAAGCTGTCGAAGCTGTGTCTGGGACATCAACCGGGGTTGCTCCCGGGGTTGCTCCTGGAGTAGCTTCTGCGGCTGCTCCAGAGGCTGCTTCCGAAGCTGCTTCCGAGGTTGAATCGGCCGCTGCTGCGGATACCGCCACCGCGCAAACCACTGAAGTCGAAGCGGGGCGCAACGCTGAGGAGATCCTGGGCCTGGGAGCGGACAGCGAAGATGCGGCCACTCTCCAGACTGAAGATGCAGCCGGGATAGCCAGCGGCAACGATACCGAGGCCGCTGCCGAAACCGAAGCTGCCGCACTCGACACTTTGGCTACCGGCACCGGCAATAACGTCCGCAGCTACCTGGCCGCCGCCGGCTTCAATCCGGAGATCATCACCGTGCCCGGCAGCCTGCAGCTGAGCTTCCAGGATAAGAACGGCACGGCCATCATTTATCCGCCCGCTTCGCCGGATGCGCCGCAGGTCACCGTGGGCTCGAAGATCAACTTCCGCATCGGGTTGTCTGTGCCGGATGACATCACCCCCCAGATCAAGGCCGGCGACTACTATGACATCACGCTGCCAGACAACATCGCCATCAACCAGGGGGTCAGCAACGTGCCGATGTACAGTCCGGAGCAGAGCGACGACTCGGGGCTGCTCTATGGGCACTTTGACGTCGTGCCCGGCAATGCGGCCACAGGCACTCCAGCCAAGGTACATATAGTCTTCACCGACGGCATCACCGGCAAGAGCGGCGTCCACGGCTCGCTGTTCTTCCAGGGCAACTTCAACCCCGACACGCTCGACCAGCCGGGCAGTACCACCATCCAGATCCCCCAGGAGAGCAACCTCGTCGCCACCGTCAACCTCAAGCCGCAGACCTCCAGCAACATCGAGAAGAGCGGCACGCCCAACCGCACCAACAGCCCCACCGAGATCACCTGGACGGTGGTAGCCAACCGCTCGCTGCGTGATGTGCACAACATCACCATCACCGACGAGTTTCCGCACTACATCCAGACCACAAACATCGAGAACACCACGGTTGTCCAGCGGGTGGATGTCGATCTCTACGGCGAGATTACCGGTGTGGCGGAGACCCTGACACCGGGCCCGGCGGACGGCCAGTACAGCATCGACGCGGATGGCACCGTGGTTATCCACGGCAGCACGCCTTATGCCTACCGGGTGATCTACACCACCCCGATTGACACCGACGCCATCACCCAGACCGGCGGCAGCTACTCCTTTACCAACAAAGCCTCCCTGGCCTCTGATGAGATCAACGAACCTGTCCATGCCACGGCCACCGTCAAGGCCAACTACGGCAAGAAGCTGGAGAAGCTGGCCACCGGGCAAACCACCGAGACGGTGCCCGGGCACTCACCGATGCATCGCCCGGTATATAACTTCGCGATTCGCTATAACTACAACGAAGGCGAGATTCCTGAAGCGGATAATTACGTCGACGACATCTATGACCCGGCAGCCGCCGGCGAGTCGGTAAGCCAGGCCGGCAACATGGGCTTTGACGCCAGCAGCCTGGTGGTCTATCAGGTCTACTACGACGCCAACGGCAACCCCCAGCGCGGCGCGGTCATCCCGGCGGCCGGCAACTATACGCTGGATACCTCCAACCCCGGGCGCTTCCGGGTCCAATTCATCGGCGACAACCAGGGGCAGGCCTATCTCCTCACCTACTCCTGCCATGCCACCGGCGATACGGCCTATGCCGATAACTCGCAATACATCAGCAGCAACTATACCGTACGCAACACCGCCACCATCGGCGGCAACAACCCGCCGTCGTCCTCGGTGACCACCACGGTGCGCCAACAGGGCATCGTCAAGAAGCTGGTGGCCAGCGATGAGGCGGCCAAGGTGCTGACCTGGCAGGTCGACCTCAACGAGCTGCGTTACGCAACCGACGATTTGACCTTCACCGACACCCTGACCCCCGGTAACGGCGCCCATTGGATCATCCTCGGCAACGTACCAACCGCCGGCCCGCCGGTGATCAAGGACGTCAGCACATCTCCGCAAAAGACACTGGTCCTGAATACCGACTACACCATCGAGACCATGGGCAACCCCCAGGTGGTGACGATCCGCTTCATCGGCAGCTACTCACACGACATGACCCACCAGCTGCGCCTGACCTACAGTACCGGCTATGATGTGGAGAACGAGCCGACCGGCACCAAGGTCGCCAACAGCGCCGAGGCCTCCTGGAGCACCGATGGTACGCCCTACAGCGCGCACAGCAGCGCCTCCTTTACCCCCAATGTCTCCGACAACAGCAACGGCTTCAAGCAGGGCTCGTACAATCCGACGACCAGGACCATCACCTGGGACGTCTATCTCGGCTATGCCGAGACCCCGCTGAAGAATGGCGTGTTCACCGACCAGATCATCTCCCCCTCAGCCACTGCCATTCAGACCTATGTGCCCGAGTCGCTGCATATCTATCACTACACGATCACCAACGGCGACCCGGCTGTGGTCAAGGGCAAGGAGGCCACGCCGGCGGAGTACGCCAGCTTTGCCATCACCGACCCGTCGGCGGCCAATGACAACACCATTACGGTGCGCTTCCCAGACATCGCCACGCCCGAGGATGGCGATGACGGCAACCTCTACATGATTGAGTACCAGACCTCGCTGGCCGGCTCGGAGGTGGCTGCCGAATACACCAACACGGCGCACTTCCACAACGACAACTCCACCGACCACGACCTCACGGCCTCGGTGACGCCACCCTACGGTGGCCAGCTGGCGGATAAGAGCGGCAAGCTGGGTCAGGACGGTTATCTGTACTGGACGGTGCTGATCAATCCCAGCCAGTCCACCGTCGCCAATGTAGTGGTACATGACGTGCCGGCAATCTACGCCAACAGCTCGCAAACCATTCAGACCAGCACCATTCAGGTCTGTGCCGGCCAGGCCAGCAGTACCGGCGCCATCTCGGCGGTGGGCGCGCCGCTGACTGATGGCGTGGACTACGAGTGGACCTACGCCACCAACACCACCGGGCAACCGGTGATGAGCCCGTCGGCACTGGGCAAGCCGGAGCTGGTACTGAAGCTGCACCCCGGCGGCAATACCACTATCGACCAGGCCTACGTGCTGACCTTCCGCTGCTCGTTGATGATTACCTCCACCAACGGCTCGGTGCATCCCTACAACAACGTGGTTATCACCAGCGACGCCTCTGAGGCCATGAACCACGATGCCGAGTCCAACGTGGCGGTGGATGTCTTTCATGCCGGCGGCATGCTGGTGGGCGAGCTGACCAGCTTCACGCTGACCAAGAAGGCCTCCGGCGGCAGTTGGGATGGACAGGCCATGGACGGCGTGACCTTCAGGCTGTTTGACAAGAACGGCAACCAGGTGGGCGCCGATCGCGCAACTGATGCTGCCGGGCACATCGTCTACAACGACCTGGTGGCCGGCAAATACACCCTGCAGGAGGTGGATAACGGCGCCTGGGCCGGGCGCGGCTACGCCATCAGCAGCGACCTGATCAGCGGCATCAGCATCAACGTCACCGCCGACGGCGCCCTGACCATCACCAACAGCTTGGGCAAGCTGCGCCTGCATAAGGTGGATGAGCAGGGCAACGCTTTGAGTGGCGCGACCTTCTCTCTGGAGATGAAACAGGAACCCGTGGATGCCGCCAGCGACCAGACCGTGCCCTATGGCGACGGTTGGACGGCTACGCCTTCGGGCTTCATGACCAACTACACGGTGGATGCTGCGGGGTTGATTGAGATCAGCGGCCTGCCCGCCGGCACCTATCGGTTTGTGGAGAGCGTGGCTCCGTTGGGATACATCGTCAACCGTGAGCCGATTGAGTTTACCCTGGATGACCCGATACCAGCCCTGACCGAGCTGTACGCACTCAACCGCCAGGGCAGTGTGGAGTTCACCAAGGTGATGGAGCTGAGCACAGCCGATGAGCTCAACGGCCAACCGCTGGCGGATGCCGGATTTATCCTCTCCAACAAATGGAACGACGGCGGCCAGGACTGGTATGCTGATATTGATGGCGATGCCGATCCGAGCCTGGCGCCGACGCCGGAGTACACCTCGGCGGAGGTCTTCAGCGGCACCGACGGCAAAGTGCGTATCGACGGTCTGGCACCGGGCAACTATTATCTCTGGGAGTCCGCGGTGCCGAATGGCTATCTGGACGAGGTCAGCGCCTACCTGCCGGTGCTGGTGGTAGTGCCGGCGGCGGTGGATACGGCTGCCGATACGGTGGTGGTGCCGGCAGGGCTGCCGGAGGGCAAGTGGCCCAACCTGCTGCGCGAGGCGGCCGTGTTCCTGTACAAGGGCGACGGCGCCACTGATGCGATGCTGGCGGGAGCCGAGTTCGATTTGTATGAGAGCGAGGAGGCTGGCGTGTTCAACGACCCACCGGTGCGCACGGGCGTGAAGAGCAACAGCAACGGGTTGCTCTCCATCAGTCATCTGGGCGATCTGACCGTGCCGGCCCAGACCACCAAGTACTACCGCCTGGTGGAGAAGGTGGCACCGGAGGGGTATCTGGTGAATTCGGAGCCTATCGACTTTGCCATCGTGCCCGAGGGCGGTGTATTGCCGGCCAAGACGATGCTGGCTGACGTCTGCCCCAATGCGGCGCCCTACTTCGCCAATTATCAGGGCAGCGCCCGCATCCGTAAGGCGGCGGCTCTGGCCGATGGTTCGCCGGGAGAATACCTGGCCGGTGCGGTGTTCGCGGCCTATCTGGATGATGGCGATGCCGATACTGTGGACCCACAGATTGCCACCGCCACCACCGATGCCACCGGCACGGCGGTCCTCACCGGCCTGCCCGTGGGCCGGCCGGGAGCCGACCCGGTGCTGATTGCAGTGCGCGAGATTCAGGCCCCCGCAGGCTATCTGATCAACAGTGAGGCTATCGACAGCTTTGCTTATCCCACCGCTGCGGTGGCTGGCGAGCCGGACGCGGTGACGTTGACCAGCGGCACCGCCTTCCACGGCGGCGATGCCGTGCTGGACTATCTGGGTCGGGCCCAGCTGCTCAAGCAGGACCAGGCGCACGGGCCGGTGAAGGGCGCGGAGTTCACGCTGTATGCGGTGGGCGGCGGCGCGGGCGCGGGCGCGGGCGGTGCGGGCAGCGCGGGCGCGGGCGCGGGCGGCGGCAGCGATGCGAGCACGAGTGGCAGCAACACGGCAGATGTGAAGATCGGCACCTATACCACCGACAGCCAGGGCAAGACGCCGATTATCGAAGGCTTACAGGTCGGCAGTTACTACTTCGTGGAGACCAAGGTACCCACCGGCTATCAGTTGCCCGGCGGCGTCAGCGCGGACAAGCGCTACAGCTTCACCATCGGCGGCACCTTCGCCGGCCAGCCGGCGCCGGAGATATTAACCGTGACTAACATCAACAAATCCCTGCTCCCCAAAACCGGCGATGCCACCCCCTACCTGCCCACCCTGGCCGCCCTGCTCGCCTTCGGCAGCGGCGCTACCCTGATCACCATCTATCGACACCGCAGACATAAACGGGCAGATGCATGAAGCGCTGAGTAAATGCCTGGGCGGTAGACCGCGAGTCACTTTTCCCTGGATCAAGGCGGGAACACAGGGTAGCGATAAGACCCTGTGTTCCCAACGCAGAGCCGCAGAGCCAGGGCATATTGGGTGGCGTTGCGGCGCGGGCTCGGGTGGTGTCGACTGGGGGTGTCTCAGCCGTGGGAGAAGGTGTTGGGGGCGTTGACGCGTTTGCGCCAGATCTGCTGGCCGAAGTCCTTGCCGCCGGGGATGCCGATGGCGTCGGCGCGGCAGTGCTGGCAGTGGCGGAAGACGGCGATGTATTGCTCGGCGGCGCTGCGGGCGGCGTCAATCTGGGCGCAGGTGGGTGCCGGCAGCTGCGCCATCTTGGCGTTGGGTATCAGCGGGATGATGTTGTACAGGCCGGCGCCAGCTGCCTTGACGGTACGGGCAATCTCGCCGATGTGCGCAGCGTTGATGCCGGGGATGAGCACCGTGTTGACCTTGATCATCACATTGCGCTCAGCGGCGGCGCGGATGCCGGCCAACTGGTTGTTGATCAGCAGCTCAGCGGCCTCAGTGCCGGTATACAGCTGACCGCGATAGACCACGCGGTCGTTAATCAGAGCCAGGCGCTCAGGGTCGACGTCGTTGACGGTGACGGTCAGGGTGTCCACGCCTACCTCCACCAGCTCATCAATCTTATCCGCCAGCAGCAGACCGTTGGTGGACATGCAGCGCAGCAGCTGTGGGAAGTGCTCCTTGACCAGGCGGAAGGCCGCGAAGGCGTAAGGCGTGGCCAGGGTGTCCCCCGGCCCGGCAATGCCGATGACCGAAAGCTCCGGGGATAAGGCCAGGGCCTCTGCAACTGCATCGAGGACCTCGTCCGGGCGGAGCACTGTGCTGGACACGCCGGGACGCTGCTCGTGGGAGTTCAGGGAGCGCTCGCAGAAGCGGCAGGCGATGTTGCAGCCAGGCGAGACGGGCAGGTGCATGCGACCCTTGTTGTTGGGTTTGCCACCGGCGAAGCAGGGGTGCTGCTCGGCCAGGTTATTCAGCCGGCAGTTGCCAGCTGGGATGCTGACCTGGACTGGCTGGGGTTGCCAGGCGGCGACAGGCGCAGCAGTCGCAGCTGGCACGGCAGCTGATGCAGGCGCAGCGGTCGCGGCAGTCGCAGCGGTCGCGGCAGTCGCAGCTCGCACAGCTGGCACAGCGGCAGAATCCCTTGCGCCCGCAGCCGTCGTGGTGGTTGCAGTTATCTCGCGAATCAAAGTCATGGCCTTACCTTTCACTCCCCTTGCTGGATATACTCAGCCTGTCGGCTGCTCCAAAATCTTGCTGTTGATGATTTCCTGGAGTATCTCGTCCACAAAACCCCGGGCCTCAAAGACCCGCAGGCCGTGGCTGATCACGTAATCGGAGGCGCCCGGGCCGATCTGGGCGGTAACCACGGCGTCGCAGTCGCTGAGCAGCTCGACTACCGGAGCGAAGCGCGAGGAGTCGTGCGGCTGCTGGTCGGGGTACTCTCCCGTGCAGCGCGGCTCAATCAGGCGGCTCTCCACATAGCTGTAGCCGTCGTCTGTCAAATCGACGATATGGAAGGCATCGGCGTGGCCGAAGTGCTCCTGGACCACCTTGCCATCCCTGGTTGTCAGCGCCACTCTGTGCGGCATGTCTCTCCCTCGATTCCGTCACTGCGCCTATGGGCACTTGTAGCAATTCTCACCATTCGATGTTTCCAACAGGCAAACAGGCTGTAAATCTCCGTCAGGCATAGGTGGACAACACTACGTCGTAGATGTCCTCAATCAAACGCAGGCCGCCGGAGAAACCGGCGTAGTTGGTGGTCAGTACCAGCCGGTAGGGGCAGGGCGCGGCAGCGGGGAGAAAGTCGCATTTCAGCTCCTTGGCCAGCTCCTTGTCCCAGCCGCTGCCGATAACCAGGCCGCGACCGGGATGCTCCACCTGGCGCAGCAGGCGCTGGCAGTTGCCGGCGTCAGCGTCGAAGGTGACCGGGATCTCGCGCTTGTCGCTGGCGGCAGCCAGATCCGCGCGCACGGCGGCCTCGAACTCCTCCGGCGTGTTATCGACGATGAACTGCTCCTTGGGCACGATGCCCACCTCGTGCAACAGAAACCGGCTCATCGATTTTCCGAATCTCTGGAATTACGCAAAGGACTTGTACCAGACCCCCGGTTTCGGCAGTACCACGGACTTTGAGGGCATCAAGCGCGGATACAACCTCGACAAGACCCGCAACCCCTTCCATATTCTGCCCCTGGGCCCGGACACCGCGCTCTGGAACGCCCGGCACGACCGGGGCCGATTCGCGGCGCTGCCGCAGGAAGCAAAGGAGGCGTCATGAGCGCACTGACCTACAAAACCGACTGGCTGCAAGACGAATCCACGCCCTACAAAGGCGGCATGGTGCGGCAGCCCAACGCATTTACCACCCCCTTTGGGGAGGGCCGGGGCCGCCTCAAACCGGAAGCGGGCCGTTACCGGCTGATATGGTCCGCGGCGTGCCCCTGGGCCACCCGGCAGATGATAGTCCGCAGTCTCCTGGGCCTGGAAGACGCGGTGTCAGTGGGCCTTGTTGACCCCATTCGGCCCAGGCCGGATGAAGCCGCGACTCCCGCAAAGTC
>JAISUQ010000191.1 GCA_031272005.1 Coriobacteriales bacterium
TTACGGTCAACGGCGCCCGCAGCTGGATCAGCATCTTCGGCCAGCAGTTGCAACCCGGCGAGCTGGCCAAGATCGTCACCATCCTGATGATGGCCTCACTGGTGGCGCGTTACGAAGGCAAGCTGAACTCCGGGCGGGAGTATCTGCGCTGCGTGGGGTTCATGCTGATCCCCTGTGCCGCCATCATGCTCCAGCCGGATCTGGGTACCGGCATGGTGTTGTTCGTCATCGGCCTGACCATCCTGTTCACCGGTGGCGCCAACTGGAAGTGGCTTCTGGCCACTCTGGTGGTGGTTGCGGTGGTTATCGTGTTGGCCATCCTGATTGATCCGCAGTTGGATGCCATCGCCGGCGAGGATGTCTTTCTCAAGGATTACCAGAAGAATCGCCTGCTGGTCTTTTTGGATGAGAACCTCGATCCTTCGGGTGTGGGCTATAATCTCAAGCAGGCCAAGATAGCCGTGGGCTCCGGCGGGTTGTTTGGCAAGGGGCTGTACAACGGCTCCCAGTCGGGGTTGGGCTTTCTGCCTGAAGCCCCGACCGACTTCATCTTCTGCGTGCTGGCTGAGGAGTTGGGTTTTGTTGGGGCCCTGGGGCTGCTGTTGTCCTACAGCGCCTTGATTGGCGCCAGCTTCTGGGTATCGATCAAGGCGGGAGAACAACTGGGAGTGTTGATCGTCATGGGCATCGTTGGTATGTGGGTCTTTCAGATTCTTGAGAATATCGGGATGACCTGCGGGTTGATGCCGATTACCGGCATACCTCTGCCCTTTGTCAGCTATGGTTCGTCGTTCATGGTGGCCAATTTCCTGGCCCTGGGCCTGATTCTCTCGGTCTGGGCCCATCGCGAGACGCGGATCCGTTGAGGGATAGAGTGAAGATGCCGAAGCTACCGCTGGATTTTCGCCAACTGACCAAAGCCATCGGCCTGGCCGCCGAGGAGAGCCAGCAGCCGTTGACGCTGAAGGTGCTCGTCGATGGCCGAATCGATGGGGCATTGATGTCCCAGGCCCAGCAGGCTCTGCGGCCTCTGGGCGATAATCTCCAGGTAGAGGTTTCCCTGCTGACTCCGGAGACTGTGCTGTCTGGGGATAGCTCGTTGCTGCTGCTGTTTGCCGCCAATGCGGCGGTGGCCGAGAAGGTGCTGATTGCCGCCTTGTTGCGCGGCATCCCGGCGGTCGCCGTGCAGACCGACGCCATCACCTGGGCCGTCGCGCCAGTTCAGGGAACTGCGCTGGGCGACAGCGCCGAGTTTCGGACCAGCCCGGTAGCACCTGCGGAGGAAGGCGACCTGGCGCCGTTGTTCCTGGAGTTGGGCCGCTGGATGGTCCAGCACCTGCGCGAGCAGAGTCTGGCCTGGGCGCGCAACCTGGTCTTTGTCCGCAAACCCTATGTGCAGGAGGCTATCCTGGCTACCTCGGTCCAGAATGCGGCGATTTCGGCGATTCCCATCCTGCCGGGCGCCGATCTGCCGCTGCTGGCGTTGAATCAGGTCAGGTTGTTCTTGAAGATTGGCGCGGCCTGGGGGCTGCCTGTCGATAATGGCCGGCTCAAGGAGATTGCCTTGCTGGTGGGGTCGAGCTTTGGCTTTCGGGCTCTGGCCCGCAGGCTGGTGGGCCTGGTGCCGGTGTTCGGCTGGGCGATGCGCGCTGCTGTGGGCTTCGGCGGCACTCAGGCTGTCGGTCGCGCTGCCGATGAGTATTTCGCCCTGGGTGGCGACCTCGCGGGGCTGGCTGCCACTTTGGCCGGACGCGGTGGCGGCCGGGGTGTGTCTGGTGCTCAAGGGCATACCACTCGCTCGCCTTTGACCAGGCGCTGGTACCTGGATATTGACTCCCAGCTTGAACCCGAAAGCGATACGGAGGCGCCAGGCCAGTGAGCACAACCAGTCTCTGGGATCGGATTGAGCCACTGCTGGCCGGCGTGGAGCAACCATCCAGATATATTAACCATGAGTATAACGCCCGCCACAGCGCGGATTGCGCCTATCGGGTGGCTTTGTTGTATCCCGACACCTACGAAGTCGGGCAGCCCAATCAGGCCATTGCCATTCTCTACCAGCTCATCAATGACCTCGAGGGTTGCTGCGCCGAGCGGGTCTTTTTGCCCTGGGTCGATATGATCGCCGCTCTGCGCCAGCAGGGTCTGCCGCTGTTTACCCTGGAGGGTTGCCGGCCGGTGGGGGACTGTGATCTATTGGGTATCACGCTGCCGCATGAGCTGGCGGCCAGCAATATTTCAGAAGCCCTGGATCTGGCCGGTATCCCGCTTCTGGCTGCACAGCGTGGCGCGGGGGATCCGCTGGTCATCGGGGGCGGCCCTTGTGCCTACAACCCCGAGCCGTTCTCGGTCTTCTTCGATGCTTTCGCCATCGGCGAAGGCGAAGAGTTGATCAGCGAGATCATCGCCGTCCATCGGGGCTGGCTTTCTGAAGGACAACCCCGCGAGGAGTTGTTGCTGCGGTTGGCAGCCATCCCCGGAGTATATGTGCCGGCGCTTTATAGCCCTGACTCCAACGGAGCCCTGTGCCCAATCCGGGCTGACCTGCCGGCGCAGATCAGCAAGCGGGTGCTGGCGGACTTCGCGGATTTTCCGAGCATCGCCGCGCCGATAGTGCCCTTTGCCGAAGCCACCCATGATCGCCTGAATATCGAGATCCTGCGCGGCTGCAGTCGTGGCTGCCGCTTCTGCCAGGCTGGCATGACCTACAGACCGGTCCGGGAGCGCTCTGCCGACAGCATTGTCGCTGCTGCGGTGCAGGGTTTACGCTGCAGCGGTTATGACGAAGTCGCCCTGACTTCCCTGTCCAGCACCGATCATTCCCAGATTGAGCAGATTCTTCGGCGCCTGAACGCCCAGCTGCACGGCCAGGCGGTCAGCGTCTCTATGCCCTCCCAGCGCCTCGACGCCTTTGGGGTGGCGATGGCGCAACTGGTGGCCGGGGAGAAGAAGGCCGGATTGACCTTTGCGCCGGAGGCCGGCAGCCAGCGGTTGCGCGATATCATCAACAAGAACGTCACCGAGGATGACTTGCTCCAGGCCGTGGCGCAGGCGTTTACTGCCGGCTGGCGGCGCTGCAAGCTCTACTTCATGATTGGGCTGCCTGGCGAGCGGGATGAGGATGTAGAGGCCATCGTCGACCTGGCCAACAAGGCCTTTGCCGCCGCCCATCAGGCCGTCCCCGAAGCCCAACGTGGCCAGGTGCGGATGAGCGTCTCAGTGGCCGTCTTTATCCCCAAGGCTCAGACGCCGTTTCAATGGGCGGGACAACTGCCCCTGTCGGAGATTGAGCGGCGGGTCGGGTTGCTGCGGGCCGCTGTGCTGCCCCGGGGCATCAACCTGAACTGGCATGACCCGGCGGCTTCGCTGATTGAAGCGGTGCTTTCCCGCGGCGGCCGTGAACTGGGGCCATTGATCATCGAGGCCTGGCGCAACGGTGCCCGTTTTGACGCCTGGAGCGAGCAGTTCTCGCTGGAGCCCTGGCTGGCGGCCGCCCGACAGTGCGGCATCGATCTCGACGCCTGCGCTCAGCGCGAGTACCCGCTGGATGCTGTTTTACCCTGGTCGCATATCAGTTGCGGTGTGGATGCCGGATACCTTCAGGCCGAATACCTTCAGGCTCGCTCTCAGCAGACCACCGCCGACTGTAGCTTCGGCAGCTGTACAGGCTGCGGCGTCTGCAACAATCTGGCAGCCCGGATAGAACTGGCGGGAGGGCAGCGTGGCTGAGTCGTTGTTTCGTCTGCGGGTCTGTTATCGCCGGGGCGATCGAGCCCGTTGGCTGTCGCATCTGGAGACCAGCAGAGCCAACGAGCGAATGGTCCGGCGGGCGGCTCTGCCCTTTGCCATCACCCAGGGCTTCAGCGCCCACATGCGCCTGGCCTTTGGTCCGGCACTGGCCGTGGGCACAGCTGGCGAACAGGAACGCTTTGACGTGTTGCTGCGGGAGTATGTGGACGTCGACTCGGCACTGGCAGCACTTAAGGCCAACGCTCCCAGCGGCTTTGAGCCATACCACTGTGAGTATGTCGACCTGCATGTCAAAGGCCTGCAGGCAACCCATATCCATGAGCAGTATCTGATAGAATTGCAGCCGGCTGCCGAAGGCTCCGGGGGAGTTGCGAGTGCTGCCGACGCCGGGGGAGTTGAGGCTGCTGCCGGCTCCGGGCCGCATGCAGCTTGCGAATCCGCCTCCGGCGAGGCTCCAGGCAACCAGCGGCAGGCCAGCATCCAGGCTGCTCTGGAGCAGCTGCTGCAGGTGGGTACGCTGACCGTGCAGCGCAAAGGCCGGCAGAAGGTCTACGACCTCAAACAGGCGGTCCAATGGGCCGAAGCTCTCGATGACGACACTATAATGCTAGTATTGGTATCCGGTGAGCAGGGGTCCATCCGCCCCGAGCTGCTGCTGCGCGAAGCACTGGCCGACAGGCTGGAGGTGGCTGTGCGTAAGGTGACCCGCATCCGTCTCAGCGACCAGCCCTGGGAGCCGCAGTGAACATCGACATCTACGCTGTGGGCAAGTTGACGGAAAGCTATTGGCGCCAGGCCTGCGCCGAGTACCTCAAGCGTTTGGGTCATTATGCCAAAGTCACGGTCGTGGAGGTCCCGGACGTCTCCGAACAGCTCTTTGCCGATCGCGGCGATGTGCTCCAACAGGAGGCCGCTGGGCTGCGCAATCGTCTGAAGCGCTGCCAGCGCTATATCGCTCTGGACGTGAGCGGTGAGCTGGTCAGCAGCGAACAGTTGGCCACCCTGCTACAGGAGCAGATTGCCTCCGGGCTGGGCAGCCTGGGTTTTGTGATCGGCGGCTCATGCGGCCTGGAGCCTCAACTGCTCCAGGATTCCTGCCACAGGCTGTCTTTTGGGCGGATAACCTTGCCGCACAATCTGGCTCGTGTCGTCCTTTTGGAGCAACTCTACAGGGCGTTTAAGATAATCAGGCGCGAACCTTACCACAAATAATGGTATCGTAATCCAAGACTTAAGAAAGGGTAAGCCATGACAGATGCCAACAACGCCATAGATTCCATTCAGGCCCATCGTGCCCAGATTGATGCCCTGGACGAGAAGATTGTCGCTTTGCTCAACGAACGGGCGGCGCACTCCCTGGCCATTCGGGCGCTGAAGCCCGACGCCCAGCTCGGGCTGTTTGACCCCAAGCGCGAGGAGGAGATCTTCGAGCGCATCGGCGAGTATAATCAGGGGCCTCTGTATCGCGACGATCTGCAGACCATCTACGCCGCTATCCTGCGTGTCAGTAAGGAGATGCACGGATGAGTTATGTTCCTTATCACGAGGCTGGCACCATCACCATGCTGGCCGGCCCCTGCTCCATCGAAAGCCAGGAGCAGATGGAGACGGTTGCTGCAACCCTCCAGGACCTGGGTCTGCACTGGCTGCGCGGCGGCGCCTTCAAGCCGCGGACCAGCCCCTACTCCTTTCAGGGGATGGGGGAGGAAGGCCTGCGGATCATGGCCGATGTCGGGCGCCGCTTCGGGTTGCGCACGCTGACCGAAGTGGTGGATACCGCCCACGTGGGGCTGCTGCTGCAGTATGTGGACGCCCTGCAGATCGGCACCCGCAACATGGCCAACTTCGAATTGCTCAAGGCGGTCAGTGCGGCCACCGGCGAAAACCATGCCCCGATACTCTTCAAGCGGGGCATGTCGGCGACCATTGACGAGTGGCTCTCGGCCGCTGAGTACCTCACCGTGGACGGCAACCCTAATGTCATGCTCTGCGAGCGGGGGCTGAGGACCTTTGAGACCGCCACCCGCTTCACGCTGGATATCGCTGCCGTGCCGGTGATCCACAAGCGTTCGTTGATGCCCATCTGCGTGGACGTCTCGCATCCGGCCGGGCACGTGGACCTGGTGCCGTCTTTGGCCAAGGCGGCCATCGCCGCCGGCTGCGATTCGCTGATGATCGAGATCCATCCGGATCCCCCGCATGCCAAATCCGATGGCCCGCAGCAGCTGACGATGGATGAGTTCCGCGCCCTGTTCGTCGAGCTGCAGACGGTAGCCGCCGCCGTAGGCAAGAGGATAGTCTGACCTTGCCAGTAGATCTTGCTGACCTCAATGACTCCCAGCGCCAGGCCGTCGAATGCACCGACGGCCCCTTGCTGGTGCTGGCCGGCGCCGGCTCCGGCAAGACGCGGGTGCTGACCTACCGTATCGCTCATCTGATTGAAGACCTCGGCGTCTCGCCCTATCAGATCCTGGCCATCACCTTCACCAACAAGGCCGCGGCCGAGATGCGCGAGCGCCTGGGCCGGCTGCTGGGCGCCGGCACCCGGGGGATGTGGGTGGCTACCTTCCATGCCGCCTGCGTGCGGATGCTGCGTGCGGATGCCGAGCTGCTCGGATACTCCCGCGATTTCAGCATCTATGACGAGGATGACTCCCGGCGGCTGGTCAAGGCGATTTTCAACGACCTGGAAATCGACACCCGGCAGTTCGCCATCGCCGGCGTGCGTGAGCGGATCTCCCGGGCCAAAAACGAATTGCTGACCGCAGATGATTACAGCGATCAGGCCGCCAATGGCTACGACCGTCTGGTGGCCCGGGTCTTTGCCGAGCTGCAACTGCGTCTGCAGCGGGCCAACGCCATGGATTTCGATGACCTGTTGGTCAACACCTGGCTGCTGCTCTCCCGCAACCCCCAGGTGCTGTCAGCCTACCAGCAGCGCTTCCGCTATCTGCTGGTCGATGAGTACCAGGACACCAACCACGCCCAATACCGCATCACTGAGTTGCTGGCCCAGGCCTCGCGCAACATCATGGTCGTCGGTGACGACGACCAGTCCATCTACTCCTGGCGTGGTGCCGATCTGCGCAACATCCTGGAGTTCGAGCGCGATTATCCCGAGGCTGTGGTCATAAAGCTGGAGCAGAACTATCGCTCCACGGCCACCATCCTCTCCGCCGCCAACGCCGTGATAGCCAATAACGAGAACCGCAAGGCCAAAAAGCTGTTTACCGAAGGTGATACGGGGGATAAAATCGCCCTCTATCAGGCTGCCGATGAGCGCGATGAGGGCCGCTGGATTGCTGCCGAAGTGGAGCGGATGCATCGCCAGGGCCGCTCCTATTGCGACTTCGCGGTGTTTTACCGCACCAACGCCCAATCCCGGGTGCTGGAAGACATGCTGCTGCGGGCCGGCGTGCCTTATCGCATCGTCGGCGGCACCCGCTTCTTTGACCGCGCCGAGATCCGTGACGTCATGGCCTATCTCAAGTTGGTCGTCAACCCGGCTGATGACATCGCTGCCAAACGGGTCATCAATGTGCCGCGCCGGGGCATCGGCAAGACCACAGAGGCCCGCATCGACGAGATTGCCCGCACCGAGGGCTGCCCGTTTCTGGAAGCCTGCGAGCTGGCCTTGTTGGACGAGAGCATTGGCAGCAAAACCCGCAATACCCTGGCCCAATTCCTGCAACTGATCCGCGAAGCCGGCAACTTCCGGGGCGAGCTGCGCCACATCGTCGAGCTGATTGTGGAGAAAAGCGGCCTTATCACCGCCCTGGAAGCCGAGCGCACCGACGAAGCACAAAGCCGCATCGAGAACATCCGGGAATTCTTCTCAGTTGCCCAGGAGTTCGACCAGACCCACGATGAAGAAGCACTGCAGTCAGAAGTGTCTGGATTTGCCGAAGTACTATCCAGCGACACTTCCCTGACAGGCCCTGCAGCGCCCGGAAGACAATCCAGTGGGCAGCTTTCAGTGGAGGATGGGCGCAGCCCCCGGGCAAGTCTGCCGGCAGACTCCAGCACCATAGCGGATGTCGCCGAAGATGTTGATGTCCAGTTTGACCCCAGCCAGCCCCTCTCCAAACTCCCGGCCTTTATGGAGTGGCTGGCTTTACGCAGCGACCTGGACTCCCTGATTGCCGGCGAGGACTACCTGACCCTGATGACCGTGCACTCGGCCAAGGGCCTGGAGTTCCCGGTGGTCTTTATCGCTGGCCTGGAAGAGAGCATCTTCCCGCATTCCGCTTCTTCGGATGACCCCAGCGGTCTGGAGGAGGAGCGCCGGTTGGCCTATGTGGCCATCACCCGGGCCCGCCAGCTTCTGTTCGCTACCCACGCCCAGGTCCGCAACCTCTATGGCAGCGTGCAGGTCAACCCGCGATCGCGTTTTGTGGCCGAGATTCCGGAGGAGCTGCTGCGCCTGGCAGGTGTTGGCTCGCAGGGTTATCTGGGCACCGGCTGGGAGAAGCGCGGCGACCGCAGCGGCACCTTCGGCTCCGGCAGCCGCAAGGAACGCGGAGAAGGCCGCATCTTCGGCTCCGGCGGCAGCGGCCAGGGCAGCAAAGGCGGAACAGGCAACATGGGCAACCAGTCTGCCGGCACGACCCTGCCTACCCAGGCCCAGCGCCAGGCCCGTGAAGCCGTGGTCTACGCAGTGGGCGATACCATCGACCACAAGACCTTCGGCCGCGGCCAGATCACCGCCATCGAAGGCGATGCCCTGCACATCCACTTCAGCGCCAGCGGCCAAACCAAAAAGCTCCTCAAGGGCTACGCGCCAATCGTCAAGATCAGTTGACCCAGCATCCCGTCAGGAAGAATCAGCGCGGCTGAGCACAGGCTCAATCCCAACAATATTGGACCAAAGTAAACATATACATAGCGAATACGTCAATATATGTTTAATAAAGAGCAATAATAGCGTGTATAGGCACGTCCTTACAGTCAGCCCAAACGGCTCTTGCCAAGAGGCGGGGGCTGGCGTAGTATGGTCAGTGACCTTTAAGAGCGGTACAGAGAGACCGACAAGGCGACACAACAATACATCTCGGTGAGCGAATGGCTCCCGGCATCGGTTTGAGTGCCCTTGTCAGTTACCAGGCAGGGGTATTTTTCTGCACGAAAACAGCCCCGGAAAGCGAGAACTGACGTGTCCAAGCTGGAAACCAAGAGCGTGGTCCTGGATAAACAGGCAATTGATCGGGCATTGACACGCGTCACTCACGAAATCCTGGAAAGCAACCACGGGGCAGAAAACCTGGCGCTGGTAGGCATCGTCACCCGTGGCGACCAGCTGGCCAGCGCCCTGGCCGAGCGTATCCTGGCCATTGAGGGCCTGGAGGTGCCGGTGGGCTCGTTGGACATCAGCTTCTACCGCGACGACGTTGCCAACTACATCGCCCCGGAGGTGCACACCACCAACATCCCCTTTTCGGTGGACGGCAAGACCATCATCCTGGTCGATGATGTGCTGTATACCGGGCGCACCATCCGTGCCGCGTTGGACGCCATCATGGACTATGGTCGTCCGGCGGCCATCCAGCTGGCCGTACTGGTCGACAGGGGACATCGCGAGTTGCCGATCCGGGCTGATTATGTGGGCAAGAACGTGCCCTCCTCCGCCAGCGAATCGGTACGCCTGTTCCTGGAACCGCTGGACGGACGGACCAGCGTGGAGATACTCCAGGTCGCACCCGGCGAGCGCATCAGCTCGGCGCCGTTGGGCGGTGAGGCCTGATGAGCGCCCTTTCCAGCGAACACCTGTTGAACATCGAGGACCTCACACCTGAGGACATCTATCTGGTGTTGGATACGGCCCGCTCCTTCAAGGAGGTCAACGAGCGCCCGATAAAGAAGCTGCCCACCCTGCGTGGGCGCACGGTGGTCAATCTGTTCCTGGAGCCATCCACCCGCACCCGAACCTCCTTTGAGATCGCCGCCAAGCGCCTGTCGGCCGATGGCATCAATTTCTCGGCTTCGACCTCGGCGACTACCAAAGGAGAGTCGCTGGTGGATACGGCGCAGACGTTGGATGCCATGAACTGCGATCTGGTGATTATCCGCCATCGCTATGCCGGGTCGCCTTATATCTTAACCCAGAATATGCGGGCGCACATCATCAACGGCGGCGACGGCAAGCATCAACACCCCACCCAGGCGCTGCTGGACCTGTTTACGATGCGCGAGCATTTTGGCCATATCGAAGGCCTGCAGGTAGCCATCGTGGGCGACATCGCCCACTCCCGGGTCTTCGGCTCGCTGGCACCGGGCTTGCGGATGCTCGGTGCCAGTGTTACGGCCATCGCACCGCCTACCTTGTTGCCTGCCCGCCCGGATGTCCTCGGCGCGGATGTCTGCTATTCGCTGGATGAGCGCTTGGGCCAATTTGATGTGGTGTATATGTTGCGCATCCAGCAGGAACGCCTGGAGGAGTCGCCATTCCCAACACTGCGGGAATATTCACGCTTCTATGGTATCAACAGCGCCCGCCTGGCCGCTCTCAAGCCGGAGGCCATCATCATGCACCCCGGCCCGGTGAACCGCGGCGTGGAGCTCAGCTCGGCGGCCATCGACAATGCCCGTAACCTGCTGCTTTATCAGGTCAATGCCGGTGTGGCGGTGCGGATGGCCTTGATGTATCTGCTGCTTGGCGGAGAAAGTGAGGCTTGAGATGGCCTTGTTGCTGAAAAACGCCCGTTGCGTCGACCCGTCTGTACAGTTGGATGCCCAGCGTGACATCCTGATTCGGGACGGCGTGATAGTGGAGACAGGCCAGTGCGGCACGGTCAAGCTGCCAAAGGGCACTGCTGTCGACCTGGCCGGAAAAGTACTGGTACCCGGCCTGTTTGACATGCATGTGCATCTGCGCGAGCCGGGTTATGAGTATAAGGAGGATATTGCCAGCGGTGGTGCTGCCGCAGCCAAGGGCGGCTTTGCGGCGGTATTGGCGATGCCCAACACCAAGCCGGTCTGTGACAGCGGACCGCGGGTCAGCTTCCTGCTGGAGAAGGCGCGCGAAGTCACGGCAACCAGAGTCTATGCGGCTGGCGCTTTAAGCGTTGGCCTGGCTGGTGAGGCGTTGGCCGAGATAGGCGATATGACCGCTGCCGGTGCGGTGGCCTTCACCGATGATGGCCGCGGCGTGCAATCTGACGGTATGATGCGCCGAGCCATGGATTACACGCGAACCTTCGGTAAGCCGGTGCTCAGTCACTGCCAGGTGGAGTCGCTGGTGGGCAGCGGCGTGGCCAACGAGGGTGTGGCCTCCACCCGATTGGGCCTGGCCGGCTGGCCGGCGGCAGGCGAGGAGATGCAGATTGCCCGGGACATCGCGCTTTGCGAGTTGACTGGTTGCCCATTGCATATCCAACACATCACCACCGCAGCCGGCGTGGAGTTGGTCAAGGCGGCCAAGTCCAGGGGCTTGCCGGTCAGCTGTGAGGTCACTCCGCATCATCTATTCCTCAGTGAAGACGACCTGGATTGTACCTATAACACCAACCTGAAGATGAACCCACCTCTGCGTACCGCTGCCGATGCCCAGGCGCTGCGAGCGGCTTTGGTGGCTGGCGACATCGACTGCATCGCCACCGACCACGCTCCGCATGCCGCGCATGAGAAGGCATTGGAGTTCGAGCTGGCGCCCTTCGGCACCACCGGGTTGGAGACGGCATTGGGGCTGGTGCTGACCGAGCTGGTGGCCACAGGCCAGATGGACTTGAGCACCCTGGTGGAGCGGATGTCCCATGCCCCCCGCCGTATCCTCAATCTGCCGCCGGTCCAGCTGGCAGCTGGTAGCAGTGCCGACCTTACAGTCATCGACCTCGAGCTGCCATGGCAGGTGGAAGCGGACGGCTTCGTCTCCAAGAGCGCCAACTCCGCTTTTATCGGCCGCCAGCTTAAAGGCCGGGCGACAGATGTCTATGTTGCTGGCTATGCCAGCCTAAAAAAAGGAGAGCTGGTAGGTGAGTCATGCTGAAGACTGATAAACCGGCAGCGTTGCTGCTGGAGGACGGCACCTGCTTCATCGGTGCCAGTTGCGGCGCCGAGGGCGAGACTTTTGGCGAGATCTGCTTCAACACCTCGATGGTCGGCTATCTGGAGATTATCTCCGACCCTTCCTATGCCGGCCAGATCATCACCATGACCTATCCACAGATCGGCAATTACGGCGTGGCGCGGGCCGATTTGCAACGCGACGAGCTGGCTTTACGCGGTCTGGTGGTGCGCGACATCTGCTACACGCCGTCTAACTTCCGCAGTGAGTTGTCACTGCCGGATTTCTTGCTGGAGCAGGGCGTGGTTGCCATCAGCGGTATCGACACCCGCCAGTTGACCCGCCATATCCGCGACAACGGGGCGATGCGGGCGGTCCTCTCGACTGTCGATACCGACCCAGACTCACTGAAGGCCAAGGTCCTGGCTTCGCCATCCATCGTCAATATCAACCTGGCCCGCGGCGTCAGTATCACACAGCCGCAAGAATACCAGCCGGATGACGCCGCCTATGACTTTCTGCTCCAGCCGCCGTTAGAGCAGCGTTACCACGTGGTGGCCTATGACTGCGGGGCGAAGAAGGGTATCCTGCGCAACCTGCACCGGGCTGGCTGCAAGGTGACGGTGGTGCCCTGGGACACGCCAGCCAGCACTGTGCTTGGTATGCACCCCGATGGCGTATTCTTCTCCAACGGGCCGGGCGACCCTGAGCCGGTGGAGGCCACAGCTGCCGCCGCCGGGGGTTTATTCGGCAAGCTGCCGGTGTTCGGCATCTGCCTGGGGCACCAGATGATTGCCCTGGGTGCTGGCGGGCGCACCGAGAAGTTGAAGTTCGGCCATCGCGGCGCCAACCATCCGGTGATGAATCTGCGCACCCGGGGTGTGGAGATAACCGCGCAAAACCACGGCTTCGGAGTGATATTCCCCTCATTGGGCGAGCTGGTAGCGAAGCATAGCGGTGGCATTTGTGAGCACCGCGATGACCTGCGGTTTTGGGTGGAACAAGGCGTAGCACCGGTGGTCGCCAACCCCAGATACGGGCGCATCCAGCTCTCGCATGTCAACCTCAATGACGGTACGGTGGAAGGTCTGGCTTTCCTGGATGTGCCGGTCTTCTCCGTCCAATACCATCCGGAGGCCTCGCCTGGCCCTACCGACTCGCATTACCTGTTCACCGCCTTCACCCGCCTGATGGCCGGTCGCGCAGACTATTTGGATATCGATATCGCCTCCGATCGCCTGAGGGAGTGGAAATAGCATGCCGAAGCGTACAGACATCAAACGGGTGTTGGTCATCGGCTCCGGGCCGATCGTCATCGGGCAGGCCTGCGAGTTCGACTACTCCGGTGCCCAGGCCTGCAAGGTGTTGCTGGAAGACGGCTTTGAGGTGGTGCTGGTGAACTCCAACCCGGCCACCATCATGACCGACCCGAAGATGGCCACCCGCACCTATGTGGAGCCGATCACGCCAGACTCGGTGGCCCGCATCATCCGCCTGGAGCGTCCGGATGCCCTGTTACCCACCCTGGGCGGCCAGACCGGCCTGAACTGCGCCGTCGCCCTGGCTAAAAGCGGCGTGCTGGCAGAGTGCGGCGTGGAGATGATCGGCTGCGACCTGGCGGCTATCGAGCGCGGTGAGGACCGCAAACTGTTCGCCGAGGCGATGGCCGAGATCGGCCTGGAGTGCCCGCGCAGCGGCTATGCCTACAGCATCGCCGAGGCCGAGGCGCTGGCCGGCGAGTTGGGTTTTCCCCTGGTGCTGCGGCCTTCCTTCACATTAGGCGGTGCTGGCGGCGGCATCGCCTATACCCTCGATGAGCTGCGCGACACCGTGGCCCAGGGCCTTGACCTCTCACCGGTGGGTGAAGTGCTGGTGGAGGAGAGTGTGCAGGGCTGGAAGGAATACGAGATGGAGGTGATGCGCGACCGCAAGGGCAACGGCATCATCATCTGCTCGATAGAGAATGTCGACGCCATGGGCGTGCACACCGGCGACAGCATCACCGTGGCACCGGCCATGACCTTGACCGACGTCGAATACCAGCGGATGCGGGTGGCCTCGCTGGCCATCCTGGAGAAGATCGGCGTGGAGACCGGCGGCTCCAACGTCCAGTTCGCCGTCAACCCGCAGGATGGCCGGATGGTGGTCATCGAGATGAACCCGCGTGTCTCGCGCTCCTCGGCCCTGGCCTCCAAAGCCACCGGTTTTCCCATCGCCAAGTTCGCCGCCAAGCTGGCTGTGGGCTATACCTTGGACGAGATGCAAAACGACATCACCAAGGCCACGCCGGCCTGCTTCGAGCCGACCATCGACTACGTGGTGGTCAAGGTACCGCGCTTCGCCTTCGAGAAGTTCGCCGGCACCGATACCACGCTGACCACCCGGATGAAAGCGGTCGGTGAGATCATGGCCATCGGGCGGACCTTCGAGGAGGCCTTGGGCAAGGCGATGCGCTCGCTGGAGAACGGCCGGGCAGGGCTGGGCGCCGATGGCAAGGACAGCTTCGATGAGCAGAAATTCTCCTCTCTGGTGGGCCTGCCCACCGAGCAGCGCATCTTCTACATGGCAGAGGCCCTGCGGCGTGGTTGGAGCGTGGAGGCGGTGGCCGCCGCCTCGCAGATCGACCCCTGGTTCATCTACCGTATGCAGGACATGGTGGCAGCAGAGACCGCCCTGGCTGGCAGGGGGTTGGCCAGTCTGGGAGCCGAGGAGCTGTTCACGGCCAAGCGGATGGGCCTCTCGGATGTCCAAATCGCCCAGTTGACCGCCAGCGACGAGCTGGCAGTGCGGGCCCGGCGTAAAGAGCTGTGGGTGGTACCGACATTCAAGATGGTCGATACCTGCGCCGCCGAGTTCGCCAGCGCCACCAGTTACTACTACAAGACTTACGAGAACTATAACCTCGATGCCAACGGTGCCTATCATCGTGGTCAGGAGGTGCGCGAGGCGGATAAACCCAAGGCGATGATCCTCGGCGCCGGTCCTAACCGCATCGGCCAGGGCATCGAGTTCGATTATTGCTGCGTGCATGCCTCCTACGCTCTGGCCGATATGGGTTATGAGACCATCATGGTCAACTGCAACCCAGAGACCGTCTCCACCGACTACGACACCTCCGACAGGCTCTATTTTGAGCCGCTGACCTTTGAGGATGTCATGGACATCGTCGATGTGGAGCAGCCGGCCGGCGTAGTGGTGACCCTGGGCGGGCAGACGCCGTTGAAGCTGGCCTGGTCGTTGGAGGCAGCCGGTGTGCCGATAATGGGTACCAAGCCGGAAGCCATCGATTTGGCCGAGGACCGTGAGCGCTTCGCCCACCTGCTGGATGAGATGGGTATCGACTATCCGCCGGCCGGTACCGCCGAGTCGCTGGACGAGGCCTTCGCGGTGGCCGAGCGCCTGGGATTCCCGCTTTTGGTGCGCCCCAGCTATGTGTTGGGCGGGCGCGGCATGGTCATCGCCTACAACAATAAATACCTCGAAAAATACATGCATGAGGCGACCCAGGTGACCCCGGATCATCCGGTCTATCTCGATCACTTCCTGGAGAGCGCCATCGAGGTGGATGTCGATGCGCTTTGCGATGGCGAGCAGGTCTATATCGGCGGCCTGCTGGAGCACATCGAGGAGGCTGGCATCCACTCCGGCGACTCCAGCTGCTGCACGCCGCCGTTCACCTTGTCTGACAGCATAATAGCGACTATCCGCGACTACACCCGCCGCTTGGCCCTGGCTGTGGGAGTGCGAGGGCTGGTGAACATCCAATACGCCGTGAAGGACACCACGGTCTACGTCATCGAGGTCAATCCGCGCGCCAGCCGTACCGTGCCGTTCACCTCCAAGGCCACCGGTGTGCCGCTGGCCAAATGCGCCGCCCGGATCATGGCGGGGGAGAGTATCGCGTCTTTGCGCTTACCCTCCGACGAGCGGCAGTTGGATCACTTCTCGGTCAAAGAGGCCGTGATGCCTTTTGGCCGTTTTCCAGGTGCCGATATCATCCTTGGCCCGGAGATGAAGTCGACCGGCGAGGTGATGGGTATTGGCAAGAGCTATCCGATAGCGTACGCCAAGGCCGCCTTGTCCATCGCCGATTCCCTGCCTACCGCCGGCACCGTCTTCCTCAGCGTCTGCGACAACGATACCCGCAGCATCCTCTCCCTCGCCCATACCGTGCGCCTGCTGGGCTTCAAGTTGATTTCCACCGC
>JAISUQ010000057.1 GCA_031272005.1 Coriobacteriales bacterium
CTATCAGATTAAACAATTTTTCACAGGCCGCGCTGGTCTCTGCTGCCCGCTGAGCAGTCGGCAGGGCTTTGCGCACCGCCAGTATCTCGCTTCGCAATGCGGCCTTCTCCACATCCGGCTCGCAGAACAAGGGCATCAGAGCCATCGGCAACAGGTAAATCAGCAGCCCGGCCGCCAGTACCTTCTGAGCCAGTTCTCCGGAGAACAACAGCTGAGAAATCCACAATCCAAACAGCGGCAGCAGCAGCAGCAGGTAGCGCGGGCTGCGCGCCAGAGCAGTAGTGGCCAAAAGGATAGCCAACGGCAGATAGAGCAACTCCAGGTTCGGTTGGAATGTGGCTGGAGAGAGGGCAGCATAGGTCTGAAGCACCTGCTGGCCCCAGTTGGTCAGACCGCTGAAGCCGGGAAGTCCGCTGGCCTGTGGCAGCAGATTAAACGTCAGTATCAGCCCGCAGGCCGCAAGCAGCAACGCCAGTATGGCAGAGGTCAGGCGCGCACCTCGCGCCGCCACCAGCACTGCCACAACACCCAAAGGATATGTCAGCGCCAGCTGCGGTTCGGCGACGGCCGCCACCGCCAGCAAAATCAGGACCAACGCTGCTGTGCGCACTGTCGCCGGCCCGGGAGCGTCCTGGATCAGATCGTGGATCTTCAGCAGGGCTACGAGAAAGGCCATGCTCACCAGCCCCGACGGGGCCAGGCTGTATAATTCCCGCGAAAAGGGTAAGTCCAAAAGCACCGGCAGTAAAACCAGCGGCAGCAGCCACAGAGGCGCACCATGCCGACGCAGCCAGTAGACTTCGTAGGCCGCCAATATCGCCGTTATCAGTGCCTGGAGATGATAGAGTGGCAACGCAGCGGCAGCGGCCGGCTTCTGCACCAGCCACCAGGCCAGGCCCACGAGCAGCGTCGCTACCAGCCAGACCCAGGGCTGACGATGTGCCCCACGGGCCCGCAGCTGCAGGCCTTGCGGCATGCGAAACAGGCTGCCAGACATTTCGGCCGCCTCAGCCTTCGACCCTCCCATGCTCCCCCATTTCCTCAGCTGCCGATGAAGCTCTTGATGATCAGCGTGCAGAAACCTCCCATCAGCGCGCAGACCGGCAAGGTAATCACCCAAGTCAGGATGATGTCCTTGGCTACCTTCCATTTTACAGCCTTCAGGCGTCGGGCGCTGCCCACACCCATCACCGAGGTGGTGATGACATGGGTGGTGGAGACCGGCGCGCCCAGCAGTGTCATCAGCTCGATAACGATGGTCGATGAGGTCTGGGCGGCAAAACCGCCGGCCGGCTCCAGCTTGGTGACGCCGTTGCCCATCGTCTTCATGATCTTGTAGCCACCGACCGAGGTGCCGACGGCAATCGTCGCCGCGCAGAGCAGCTTGACCCATAACGGGATATGATCAGCACTGGGAATCATCCCGGCCGTGAACAGCGCCAGAGTGATGATGCCCATGGTCTTCTGGGCATCATTGGTGCCATGTGAGAAGGCCATGGCCGCTGCTGAGAAGACCTGCAACTTGGAGAACACCTTGTTCACCCGGTTGCGCGGCCGCGAGGCCAGCAGCAGGTAAATCACCTTCATGATGGCAAAGCCCAGGAAAAACCCAATCAGCGGCGAGGTGAACAGCGGAATGACGACCTTCTCCAAAACGCCAGACCAGATGATGTCATCAAGCGTCATGGTGTAGACGATGGCCGCACCGAGCAGCGACCCGATCAGGGCGTGCGAGGATGAAGAAGGGATGCCCTTCCACCAGGTAATCAGATTCCAGGCGATGGCTCCAAGCAGGGCGGCTAAGACGACGTATTCCTCGAGATCCGTGCTGACCAGGCCTTTGGAGATGGTTTTGGCTACACCTTCAAAGACCAGGGCGCCACAGAAGTTCATACCGGCAGCCAAAGCGATGGCTGCGCCTACCGACAGGGCTCGGGTATAGACGGACGTAGCAATGGCGTTCGCGGTGTCGTGGAAGCCGTTGATGAATTCGAAAATCACGGCCGCAACGACGACGCAGATGATGATCGCAGTCATGTTGTCTACAATTCTACACCATGCGCGCGGGCGTAGCGCGCAAAGTCCTCGGCACTGAGCGGGCGGCTGAAATAATAGCCCTGGAACGCCCGCACGCCCAGTTGCAGCAAGGCCTCCAATTGCTCGCCAGTCTCCACACCTTCGACCACGACCGTCAGACCCAGGCTCTGCCCCAGCCCGACGATGGAGCGGACGATCTCGCGCTGCTGGACATCGGTTTGGATCTCGCTGATCAGTGAGGCGTCAATCTTGACAGTCTCGACTCCGAAGTCGCTGATGTAGCTCAGCGAACTGTAGCCCATCCCCAGATCGTCGATGGACAGGCCAAACCCCAGCGCGCGCAGTCGGCCAAACAGGGCGCGGGTGACGGCATCGGAGTGCATGGCCAGATGCTCGGTTATCTCCAGTTCAATTTCGCCGGGATGGATCTGGAACTCCTGTATCAGCCCGGCCAGATAATCCGCAAAATCCGGGTCCTGAGCCAGGTGGCGGGGGTTGAGGTTGATGGAGAGGATAAAATCGCCCAGGCCGGACTTGCGCCAACTGGCATACTGCTGCAGCGCCGTACGCGCCAGCCAGCGCCCCAATTGATTGGCGAGTTGGGCCTCGTCGGTCATCTCGATCAGCAGCACCGGCGAGAGGTGACCGTGTTCCGGATGCTGCCAGCGCAGCAGGGCCTCGGCGCCGACCATCTGCCCCTCAGCGTTGACCTTGGGCTGATAAACCAGGTGAAAGGGAATGTTATCGCTGTCAAAATACTCATGCAGCTCGATGACGAACTCCCTGGCGCTGACGCCCAGGTCATCGTGGCGAGTCAGCAACGGAGCCTGGTCGCCTTCGGCCGCCGCCAATGCCGCGACCTTCAGGGCGTCGAACTGCCGGGCGCGCTGCTGCGACTCGTAGTTGCGATTGAGGAGCACAAAGGGCGCATAAATCAGAGCCGAAGCCAGCAGGATCACCAACTGCAGCACGGCGCCGGACGCAGAGCCGGTACTCAGCCAGCCGGAGATCAGCGGCGGCGTGGTCCATTGGACCGGCGAGCTGATGGGCGGCACCAACCCGGAGATGACAGCCAGAAAACTGAGCACTGAAGCCAGCAGCGGCGCCAGGATAAAGGGTAAAAACAGGAAGGGATTGAGGACCACCGGCCCGCCATAGAGCAGTGTCTCGTTGACGTTGAATACGGCGGGGAAAATGGAGGCCCGGGCCAGCTTCTGGCCCCGGTGATGCGAACCCACCACCAGCAGCGCCAGCAACAGCCCCAGCCCGCAACCGGCGCCGCCGACACCGATGAAGGTGTTATAGAACTCATTGGTGGCGAAGATGTTGCCGGTAACGTCGCCAGCCAACAGTGAAGGGAAATGCCCCATTACGGCATCCGTGCCATGGATGCCAAAAAACCACAGCAGCTGACAGAGCAGCACCGTCAGCAACACCGAGCCGTAGCTGTCGGAGACCAAGTTGTTCTCTATCCAGGCGTTAATCTGGCCCATGGCATCCGTGGCGTTGAGCAAGCCTGAGGCCAGCATCTTCAGGATGATGAAGCTGAGGATGGTTGCCAACACCGGAAAGATGGCCCGGAAAGCCGACCGTATCCGCAAATCGGCCTCCAGCTGTGAACGGCGGCGCGGCAGACGTTGCCAAAGCCGGGTGTAAAGGGCAAACAGTTTGATGGAGATCAGCGCGGTGACCAACGAATAGAAGATGCCACTGCCATCCGTATGAGGAATGCTCAGAACTCCCTGAGCATCGAAGGCGTAGGAGACGACATAGCAGCAGAAGGCCACCAACACCGGGATGATCCGGTTTATCTCTCCTGAGTACAGCCGCGGCTCCTCGGCTACCAATGCAGCCGAGACTGTGAACAATGCCGCCAGGCCGATGATCTCGAAGGTGGCGGAGTCCACCATGTCGGCAATGTAGAGCCAGCGCCCGGCAAAGGCCGTGTCCAAGAACTCCTGAAACCAGGGCAGCGGCAGATTGAGGATGGCCAGAAAGATGGCGCCCACCAACACCAGCGGAATCAAGCTGATCAGGCCGCTGGTCAGCGCCCGGATTATCCGGCTTGAGGCCAACCAGCCAGTAAGCCTGCCAAATGCTTCAATCATCACGCCGCCCCTTGCATCATGAAGGCATTATAGCGCACTATAGCGCTCTCAGCCCATCAGCTCGTTGAGCAGCAAAGCTACGCCGGAGCAGGCCAACAGGATGGCAAAGCCACGGCGCAGCTGCTTGTCCGGCAGGCGCGTGTTCAGGGCTGCGCCAATGCGAGCCCCCGGCACCGTGCCGCAAATCAGGGCCAGGCCCTGGAGGTAGTAGACATTCCCCAGGTAGATGTTGTAGGCCGTGGTCGGCAGGGCAATCAGCGAGATGGCAATCAGCGAGGCTGGTCCGGCAATCTTCATCGGATATCGGAATAGTCTGGAGAGGACCGGCACGATCAAGAACCCGCCACCGACGCCCAATATGCCGGCAAGCACGCCCGCGATGGCGCCCAGCAGCACGAATCTGCCGGTCGCAGCCGGGCTGAGGCGGGATTGGGCTGCAGGGGCGGCATGCTCTGAGACAGCTTCTTCGGTCACGGTGCCAGCGGCTGTGGCCGCGGAGTCTGCGGTTGGGGCAGCGGAGCCGGACTCTGTGGCCGCTGCGGCTTGTTCGTCGCGAGGCGCCAGCATGTTCCAGGCAGAATAGATGATTACCAGCGCCACGCCGGTGATGATCAGGCGCGGGTCCAGGTCCTGGCCGACAAGGACGCCCAGCGGTGAGAACACAAACCCGCCCAGGCCTGCAGCCAGACCGATCTGCAGGCTGGCGTCACGATTGCGGATATGCGAGAAAGCCCCGGAAACCGAAGTCGGGATCATCGTGAACAGCGATGTGGCTGTACAGGATGTCACCGGCAGCCCGAAGGCCAGGCGCAGCAGCGGGATGATCATCGTGCCACCGCCGATGCCAAACATCCCCGAGAGCGTACCAATGAACACACCACAGACGGCGACGATTATGAAAAGCAGCAGATTGTCCATGCCTAAACTATAACGCAGATGTACCTTCATCGGCACCTCGAGCGACGAAATCCAGGTCGCGAATCGGTTTGATGAAGAACATCAGCACTGCCAGCACCGCCATAATCACGCCAGATATCAAAAACCACAGGGCCACGCCGGTCTGCTCGGCAATCAGGCCGGCAATCACCAGGCCGACGGGTGAGGTCAGCGACATCAGCGAACCAAACAGCCCCATCACTCGACCCATCTTCTCCTCTGGAGAATTATTCTGAATGACAGTTATCATCGGCCCGTTGTAGAAGGCCACCACAATGGCCATGATGCCGGTGAGCACAGCAAAGCCGACGAACTGCCCCGGTCGCAGCAATCCGCAGCCGGCGATGGTCAGCGAGATGATGACTCCGGTTATCAGCACCAGTCGCACATGGCGCTTGCCCCCGCCCCAGGCCATCAGAGCCAGCGAACCCACCAGCATGCAGATGCCCCAGACCGCCTCGACGAGCGAGGCCATGTAGCCCAGCGTTACCGGGTCGTTGTTGAACTGCGGGCCGAAGTGCTGGTAGGTCATCAGCGGAAACATCGCCCCAATTGGCATGAACAGCAGCATCGCCAGTGTGCTCATCAGCATGAACAGAAACAGGCCGCGGTTGTGATAAATCACCCGCCAGCCGTCCAACAGGTTATGCAGGAAGCGCTGATTCTCCATATTCTCATCGTGCACCGTGGGGATACGTACCAACAGCAGACCGCCGCAGGCCAGAGCAGCCCCCAGCACGTCCAGAAACATCACCGAATAAAAGCCGATGGCGTTATACAGGAAGATGCCCAGCACCGGCGCTCCGATG
Source organism: Coriobacteriales bacterium (assembly GCA_031272005.1). Lineage (GTDB taxonomy): Bacteria > Actinomycetota > Coriobacteriia > Coriobacteriales > UBA8131 > JAISUQ01. The sequence goes on from JAISUQ010000057.1 coordinate 5,891, forward strand.
CCGGCAAATCCCCAGAGCATCTGGGACAACGAGTTGATTCGCACCAGGTGACGCTGCGGCACCATCAGCGGCATCGCCGCCGTCAGCGCAGGGGTATGGAAGGCCTGGGCCACCGCCCGAATGAAAACCATCACCAGCAGCAACGCCAGGCTGATATACCCGCTGTAGATGATGATGCCCAACACCAGCGAAGCCAGTCCGACTATAGCATCGGATACGAGCATGATAGTACGGCGGTTGAAGCGGTCGGCCAACAGCCCACCCAGAGGCGAGAGCAGCCCAGTCGGCAGGATGGAGACGATAGTGGCCACTGAGAGCATGAACGCCGAGTTGGTGGTCTCGGTGAAATACCAGATCGAGGCATACCCAGCAGAATAGCTGGTAATGATGGAGAAGGCCTGTCCCAACCAGATGACCACCACTGTAGCCAGCCAACGCTGGGGCAAAGGCCGCCCGGTAGAGCTGAGCTCCACACCCGGCGCATCTCCTGATTGCGCTCCTGATTCTGCTATTGGTTCTGCGTCCGACTCGACCTCCGAGCCCGAGCCCGAACTACTCTCCAGCATCCTTGTCTTCTCCCCTGCCCCTGCGCCAGGCAAACAAACCTCCGGCAAAGCCGCAAGGCATCACGAATATCACCAGCACTCCATTGTACTACAGCCCCTGACAGGCTTATTGGGTGAACCAACTGTGAATCAGCTTGCTATTGTTGGTATTGAAGTCTTATGGAATTGGTGCTAAAGTAGTGCATGGCAACGCCCGCCAAGTTGCTAAACGAGTCAGCGGGTACGCCAGCTATTTTTGAGACGGCCGTTGGCGCGGCCGTCTTCTTTTATCGCGGAGGTGTTTACCGCGATATTTGGCTGGACGCATCGTCCGCCAGGCTGAAGACCCCTCCGCTGCTACCGCCACCAGAGCCGACACGATGTTCGATACCGCTGCAATAACTTGGAGAATCTCCATGGGCTTGTTCACCTCCCTTCGCCCGAAGACGTAGGTTGGCGTACCCGTCCGGCGTACGTTGCCATA
>JAISUQ010000067.1 GCA_031272005.1 Coriobacteriales bacterium
CAACTACCTCGATGCCACATTACGCGAAGTCTACGACCGCTGGTGCGAGTTCTGTGAGGGCTATGCAACCGCGAATGACTAACCAGCCGCAAATGATAAAGAATAATAAAAAATGATAAACTATAATAAAGTACAGGTAAACAGCGCTGTTACGTAAGGCGGAGACATGATAGAGAACAGGCGCTTCTCAACACTGCTTTGGGAAACATCGCCCGCGCAAAAGGTATGACACAACTGGCTAAGGAGACCGGAATCACGCGCGATGGGCTCTATAAGGCACTATCTCCCAGCGGCAATCCCTCTTTTAACACCGTGCAAGAAGTCATCAAAGCTCTGGGTTTCAAACTGGATGTCGTCACACCTGCCTAAAAATCAAATTCGATACTTCAAGCGGCCCAGGTTAAACGCTACCGAGAACCGCAAACCCGTCGCATACCAGCTGGTCATGCGCAATTTTGTATGAGGATGGGATATCGCTGCCAGGACGGGCAACACCATAGGGTTGATTGTGGTTTTCAGACTTCACTGTTGCTTTCAGACTTCAGGAGCATTTTCAGACTTTGAAATCAGTTTCAGACTTGCTGGTTTTCTCCGCATAACGACGCGTAACGTTGGGCCAGCGCTACCCCAGAGTTTCATGAATTCTGGGGTAGCTTGTTGGGCGCGGTTGGCGGGGTTTCTCTCAGAACTCCAGCTCCTTCTGGCGGAAGGCCAGGATTGATAGGGTGATAGCTATGGCGAAGTAGAGTATGCAGCGGATCAGGGGGCTGAGCAGGGCGGTGCCGCTGGCGAGGGCTTCGGCTACCTGGCCGGAGATGAACAGCATCAGGCAGTCGGTGAGCCAGGGTGCCAGGCTGTATACGGCATCCAGGCTGAAGACAATCGACAGGATCTGACCTACCAACCCCAGCACCACCAGCAGGAAGGTGACCAGGGCAAAGGTTGGGCGTTGCAGGCCATAGACCACGATGCTGGCAACCACAGCAGCGCCCATGGCAACCAGTGCCTGCTGGACGACGATGATGTAGAGGTTGCCCACATCTGCCAGTGTGGGAGCAGCGCCCAACACGGTGAAGATGGCCGCGGTATACAGCGGCGCCAGTCCAAAGGTCACGACGCAGAACAACACCAGCAGGATGAACTTGCCGAGGACGATCTTCATCCGGCTCATGCCCTGCCCAATCAGGTTGCCGAGGTTCTTGCTGGCCAGGTCATCGGTATAGATGGCGGCGAACAGATAGCAGCCCAGCAACAGCGGTATCATCCCGTAGAAAGTCGAAGCATAGGAGACGATGATTCCCGCTGGAGCGTCGCCGGCGGTGACCCCCTCCAAAACATAGATAGCCACGGCAATCAGCAGGATGGAGAAGACCGCCAGGATGCCGAAGTAGATATACATGCTGCGTTTATGCAGGATACGGTAGATTTCGGCCAGCAGATAGTTAAGCATTGTTACCACCGCCAATCAGACGCATGAAGTACTCCTCCAACGTGGTCTGCTGATGCATGACGCTGTAGACCTCGACGTCGGCCTGCACCAGATGGCGCACCATCTCGTTGGGTTTATCCAGCTGCGAGCCGATGACCAGGCGGTTGCCATGGACGCTCAACTGGTCGATGTGCATCTGCTCAATCAGCACTGCCGCCGCCTTCTCCCCGCTGTTGACGTCGATCAGCAGGGATCTGCGGGTGTTCTCGTGCAGGTCGGTGTGGGAGATTTCCTTGACCAGGCGCCCCTGCTCGATGAAGCCGAAGGTTGTGGCCACCAAATCCAGCTCGCTTAAGATATGCGAGGAGATGAGGAAAGTGGTGCCCAGCTGCTGGTTGATTTGACTGATCAGGTTGCGGATGTCGGCGATGCCCTGCGGGTCCAGACCGTTGATTGGCTCATCGAGCACAATTATCGGCGGCGAGCCGAGCAGGGCGCCGGCTATCCCCAGGCGCTGCTTCATCCCCAGCGAAAAGGACTTGTAGGGCTTCTTGACCCCCTGCAGGCCAACAATCTGCAACAGACGGTCGGGCTCGGTCTTGGCCGAGATGCCCTTGACTTTGCATAGATAGGACAGGTTCTGGCGCGGGCCGAGGTAGGGGAAAAATGCCGGGTTGATCATGAAACCGATGCTGCGGCGGGCGGCGTTGAGGTTCTGGCCTCCGACCATCTCGATTTGCCCGGCGGTGGACTTGGCCAACCCCATCACGCACTTGAAGAAGGTGGTCTTCCCCGCCCCGTTGCGCCCCACCAGGCCGTAGATGTCTCCCCGACGCAAGGTCAGCGAGACATCATTGAGCGCCGCGAACTCACCATACTTCTTGGTCAGGCCGCGCGTCTGTAACAGCACATCCGCCATACGAATCCCTCTCCCTATTCATCTTATACGCCAAGCCCCAACTCCAGACAACAGTTTACCGCAAGCCTATGGCAATGAACACCCATAGACGGCGCGCGTATGGCTCCGCCCAGCGACAGGCTGTCTCAGTTCTTGGTCACCTCAACTTCAAACTTGCCGTTTTGCGGGTACCACTCGAAGATGTACAGTATTGGCAGGTCTTCTGGCTCCTCGCTTTCGTGCATGTAGAGCGGCGGCGAGTAGCCGTTGGCCTGCATGGCGTCCATGATGTTGGCCAGGGTGGGTTCATATTCCAGCGGGAGAAGTACGCAGCGAATGCCGGCCTCGTCGTAGGTCAACTGCAGGGCGTCGATGTTGACATTGAACTCGGTGACGATGTTGCCATCGGTGACCTTCACATGGTCTGGGCCTTGCGGTGCCTGTATGGCGTAGAGCTTGACGTAGGTGCCGCGCACCTTGTTGTGGAAGATGCCCTGGTGCTCGTTGACCGGCAATGTGAACTCCACGTAGGAGCCGGGAGCGACACTCCAGTCGTAGATGTCGCTGTAGAAGGAGTCGCGCCACTCCTTGCCATTCCAGTAGTAATCATCCAACGCCTTGACGTCTTCTTCCACGCTGGCGTGGATCTCGGTGTTGCCGGTGTTGATGACGCGGTAGGCCGTGGTCGCGTATCTGGTGCAGTCATCGGTGCAGAGTGCTGTGAGGATGTTGTTGGTGGAGGTCAGGTCGATATACTGGTCGATGGAGCTGTGCGTGTCGCCCCGCTCCTCGGCAGCATCCTGAGCAGCATCGACCGCGTCTGCCGTCAACGCCGGCGTGGCGGCTGCCGCTCCGCCCAGCACAGCCTGAGCGGTCTCGCTGCCGTTGTAGGGCGGCAAGCTGCCGTTGTTGGCGATCTGCACCCGCGCCGAGGCGTGGCTGTCCAGCCCCAACAGGTTCGTGACGTCAAAGTGTAGCGTGCCCTGTTCTGCGGTGGGCGTTTGGGAGGTGGCGGCTGTAGCTGTGGCGGCCGTGGCGTCGGTTGTGCCGGAGGCATCATCAGCTGCCGCCGCAGCCATATCCTCATCCAACGCTGCTTCGTCCAAATCCACCGCATCGGTCAGACCACAGCCCATGGACATGCTCATCATAAGCGCTAGTAAGATAGCTAGAGCGCTTCTAGCCGTCCGTGTCGCCCAATCCTGTTGGCCACTTTGCTTTCCTGGCCGTTCTGGCTGCGCCAGCCGTACCGACCGCGCCGACTGCGCCAGCCGTGTCGGCTTTGCCTGCTTCTGCCTGCTCGTGCACATTTTGGAGCTCCTTTCTAGAGCCCCTCTCTCGTGCAACTTCGCCCCTTGCGTTTCGGATTATAACTACAGGCCGCAGTTCCTACTACACCCAAATGGGCGAAAAACCGTCCCGATAAACCGTTCCCAACGCAATACTGTCAAACACAGACCACAGTTCCTTCTGGGGAGAATTGCCAGCGCTGGTTGGTAGTAACTTGCAGAAAAGCTTCGTCGTGGCTGACCAGCAGCAGGGTGCAAGGGCAGGCGGCCAGCATCTGCTCCAGGGCCTCGGTGGAGTGCAAATCGAGATGGTTGGTGGGCTCGTCCATCACAATCAGCTGGGGGCAACCTAATACGCCGCGAGCCAGCATCAGCTTGCGCAATTCTCCGGGGCTCAAGCTTTCGCCCGCCAGGATGCGGTCGGGGTCGGAGTTCAGGCGGGCGACGATGCTCAACACCTGACCCCGCGCTTCTGAACTGAGTTGCTTGAGAGCGGCCAACTCAGCAGCAGCCTGCTGGTTATCCAGTTCCTGAGGCAGATAGAGCAGCTTGATGTCTGCCGACACTGCGGCTACCAGGCGTCGCAGCAAGCTGGATTTGCCGCTGCCATTGGGGCCAGAAAGGCCGATGTGGGCGTCGTTTTCCACCACCAACTGCGGGTAGCGCAGCGTGCGATCTTCTCCCAATGTCAACTCCCCTGCCGGCAGCAGCAGCAGGTTGCGGCGTGCGGCCGGATGGGTTTGCAGCCAGATGGAACCGTTGTACTCCTTGACGGTTCGGGCTTGCTCCAGGCGCTGCTGACTGGCCTTGACACGGGCATCCAGCTGGGCACTGCGTTTGCCGGCCTTGCCGTCCTGACCGCTGACCCGTGCCAGGTCGATGCGGGCTTTGGCTGAGTGGTCCTTGGGGTCGATGTGGCGCTTGGAGCGGCGAACATCAGCCCTGGCAGCCTGGTGGGCGCGGCGATCCTGTTCAATGCGGAGATGTGCCAATTCGGCCTGGGCCGACTTGCGCTCGCGTTGCCTGGCTGTTCGCTCCAGCTGCTCCTGTTCGCGCCCTTGGCTGTAGTTGCCCGGCCTGAGCACGCCGCGCCCATCACGCATGAACAGGCATTGGCTGCACAGGGCATCCAGCAATGCACGGTCGTGGCTGACCAGCAGGCCCACGCCATCGTAGTCAGCCAGTGCCCGGATGATCTGCTGACGTGTGGCGCTGTCAACATGGTTGGTGGGTTCGTCCAATGCCAGCAGCGGTGGTTCAGCTGCCAGAGCGCAGGCTAACTGGAGGCGCTTGCGCTCGCCGTGGCTCAAGGTCTCGTAGCGCCAGAGCCAGTCGTCGTTGACGCCGAGGGCTTCGCGCACTCGCACCGCTGCCGCACTCCAGTTGGCGGAGAAGTCTTCGGCATTGACTGGCAGTTGCTCTGTGCCCTGGGCGCAGTAGCTTGGCGAACCGCCGCCTTGTGCCAGCTGCGGCGGCGGGCTGATGCTGCCGCTGTAGCCGCCCTTCTCGCCCATGTCGCCGCTGATTAGCCGCAACAGGGTACTCTTGCCGCTGCCGTTGCTGCCCACAACCCCCGTCCAACCGCTAGCCAGGGTCAGACTCAGCGACTCCAAGGCTGGCACAGGCGAATCTTCGTAACTATAGGAAAGATTATTCAGGACTATCTGCATGGTGTTCTCCCAAGAATCACCCGGCGGCCGCCAACAGGTGCGGCCAGCCGGTTCGCTGACAAACTCAGTTCGCAGGCTCAGCCTGCTCAGCGATTGATTCCACTCACAGAGAACACCTCAAATTCACGTTAAACACCCGCAGCACAAATCTGCGCCGAAGCAATTATAGACCTATCGCCTGGCCTTGATGCCCAGCAGCAGGGTGCGCAGGATGGGGGTGCGGCGGATGAGGGCGGTGAAAGCGATGGTCAGAGGAAAGACTGCCACCAGCAGTATCAGGTACAGAGCGGGGTTGCCCAACGCTGGAAAGTAGCTGACCAGCAGGTAGGCCAGCAGTGTGAGCAGCGGATAATGGAAGACGTAGAGGCCGAAGCCGTTACGCTGCAGCAACTGCCAGAAGCGACCGTTACCGTTAAGCCAGCGTTGCGCGGCGCCGAGGATGGCCAGGCAGGCGAACCAGGCGAAGCCGTTGAAAACTGCTGTCAAGCACTGACGCTGTGTAGAGCTAATGCTGTTGTGGACACGGGCAGGGTTGGGCTAATCGGCCGATAGATGGCATACTATGGATTTTCAGCGGTGCCCTTTACTGGCGAACTCCAGTTGGCCTTCCTCGATGATTCTGTCCCCACTGTCACCTCGTACTTGCGCTATCTTGAAGCCTGTAAACCCCAATCAGATAGCTAGAGTTCTTTTTCGCTGCAAGCCAGGTAGAGCTGGTGCATTTCGTGTTTGGAGTGGACGTCCAGTTTGCGGTAGATATTCGAGATATGGGTTTTCACGGTGCCTTCGGAGAGACCCGTGGTCTGCTCAATCTGGACACGCTTCTGGCCTTGGAGCAACAACGCCAGTATTTCTCGCTCGCGCGCTGAAAGGTCGAAGCGTTGCGCAAAGCCGCTCAGCGCAGCTTGGGTGGCAGCTGCCTGGGCGGTATCGGTATCCAGCCAGGGCGTCAACTGGCGATGGGTATATCCCCAAATAAAGATAAATACGACTGCCAACAGCAGCAGGTAGACAAGTATCATCACAAAGATGCTGCTGGTAATAGCCAGCGGCTCCAGTACGTGCATCCAAAGTAAGGCGGCCAACGCCGAAGCAGCATGGGCCACGCCGGCGACACGGTAGGATGAAATGGAAATCAAACGCACGCATTCGATAATCATCATCCAGCGCACCAGGTGCGAAAACTGCTCGATACCTACAGTCAAAGCCTGAACGGATAATGGCGCAGTAAGATCATTGGCCAGCGCCAATATTTGCAGGCCAGCCAAGGTGGCTGTAAACCCGATTATACAGCGCAGCGACAGAGAAAGTCGCCTGGGCAGGATAAACACCAACAAGGTCAGCGCCACTATCACAGCAGCAATCAACAACAGCAGAGGCCAGGAGAGTGGCTCCATCCCTATTGTGGCACCTCGCGTTTCGCCCCAGGTTCCGCTGGCACTGAGCGCCTGAATAAAGACCAGGGCCACCGTAATCAAAACCACCTGTGCCAGCAGTGCATACTTCTCGAAGCCAGCACTAATCCGTTGGGTCAGGCGTGGTTCGGTATAAGGGCGATCCAAGGCACAAGCTATGTAATATAGAGCAGTCACTAGAATTGGCGTCACGACCACCAACAGCATCTGGACTTCTGATGGCACCAACATACTAACAATAGCCGAAAGCAACACTTCAAGCACCAGACTGGCGCAGATGCACCAGATGCTCCAGTTGGTTGGAAAGTGCTTGGCAAAATGGCGATAGAAAACCCAGACCAAAAAGGAATAGCTGGCGATTGCCACAAAGACCGCGCCCAAAGCCAGCATCGTCGAATCCATCAGCGACTGATGAAAAGCGATAATCAGAGTGGCTGAAGCTACACTCATCAGTACAGCCGCCATGCTCACCAGTATCTGCTGAATCTTGGGGATGCGTCGGGCGAAGACCAAAAAGAGCACCGCTGTCAGCAATCGCCCCAGGCGAAAAGCATCGGCACTGGCTACACCCACGATGTCCTCCAGGCCAGAGGGCACCAGATTTACGCTATAACCCACAGTATTGGTCCACAGACCAGCTAAAGCCAGCCCCAGCGTAAAAACCACAGCAGCTATCAGGCGTCTTGAACTTGTAGTCGATGAATCCTTCATGCCAGCCATTATAGCGCAGGTGCTCACTGCACCCGCAGCAGTTGCCGTCTCTAGCATCATCCTTTTCATCATCCACAACCCAAATCGCATCATCCAAAAAAACAGCACTCCATATTTTCAAAGAGACGATGGAGTGGTCGATTTTCTCCACAGAGTTTTCGGCTTACTGTGACTGGCAGAGGAATCGTCGCTGTGTTGTTGCGACTTACGCAATGCGCAAGTGGCGAGACAGGCCAAGCAAGCAGAAAGTCCAATCAGCAAGAGGAAGGACAACAGGCATGAGTATCTTGGAGCATATCGAAAAGCAACCTCTGAATCGCCGACACTTCGTGGCGCTGGCAGCTACGGCAGGCGTTACAGGAGCCCTGGGTCTCACGGGTTGCGACAATAAGGTCACCGAGCTGACCGAAGAGCAAGCCGCCGACTATGCCGCCAATGAAGCCGGTGAGTGGCGCACGATTGACTGTCCGCAGAGCGGTTGTCAGTGGCGCTGCTTCAATCGAGCCTACGTGGTAGACGGCATCATCATCCGCCAGGGAATCGGCTCCACCGGGCTGGACAGTGAGGACAACCCTCAGCAACGCACCTGTCCACGCGGACGCTCCATTCGCCGCATGGTCACGGGGGCAGAGCGCCTCAAATACCCGATGAAACGGAAGAACTGGCAGCCGGGCGGCGGCGAGAACATCAACGGGCACCTGCGTGGCATTGATGAGTGGGAGCGTATCAGCTGGGACGAAGCTGTCACTTATATGGCTGATGAGTTCACCAGAATCCGCGACACTTACGGCAATCGCGCCTTTTTGGCCACCGGGCAGGACGACGACAAGCTGGGCAAAGGCAAGTTCGGCTCCCAAATCCTGAACCTGATGGGTGGCGCACTGACCACCTGGGGCCAACAATCCGAGGGTGGCGCAGCTGTGCCCTCATTCAAGATGCGCGGTTGCTGGGGCGAGGGAGAAGAAGAAGCCCAGGATCGAATGGCCATCCGTCACACAAAACTCATTGTGCTCTGGGGTTACAATCCAGCCTGGAATGCTGGTACCGGCGATATGTACTTCCATCTCGTAGCCAAGCAGAAAAGCGGCGCCAAAGTAATCTTGATTGATCCCTACTTCAATCCCACGGCTCAAGCGCTGGTCGACCAGTGGATACCCATCCACCCCAGCACCGATGGTGCTTTAATGGAGGCCGTCTGCTACGAGATTGTCAACAACGGCTGGCAGGACCAGGACTTCCTGGATCGCTGCTGCGTGGGTTTCGACGCCGAGCACATGCCCGCCGACGCCAAAACCAACGAGAACTTCCGCGACCACCTGCTGGGCGTCTATGATGGCCAACCCAAGACGGCTGAGTGGGCCAGCCCCATCTGTGGCGTGCCCGTAGCAGTCATTAAAGAGCTGGCGCGGGAGATGGGCACCACCAAGCCGATGACCCTGAAGGCCGCTTTAGCCATCGCCCGCTCCTACTATGGCAATCGCGTGACCCAGCTGTTTTACACCATGGGCTGGATTTGCGGCGCTGAAGGCCAGTTGGGCGCCGAAACCAGCATGGGTCGCTCACCGCACTTCGGCACCAAGGATGGCGAGTTTTTGGTCAAGCGGGGCAAGAGCAGCTACGAGTTCCCGCCCAACCCAATCTGCACCGAGCCGCGAGCCGACGGTTTGCTGACCGAAGGCAACGCTGACGAGTATGACCACAATCTGGAGTATGGCATCTGCTTCGCTGAGTTCCATAAAGCCATCGTCACCGGAGAATACACGCTGCCAGGACCGGCAAACGCTAAACGCGCCTGCGACATCAAATGCCTGTACCGCGAAAACGCCCGCAACCCCTCGAACCAGCAGACTGGCGGTTATTATCAAGCTGAGGCCTATCGCAAGCTGGAGTTTGTGGTCGTGCAGGATATGTATATGAAGACCGACGCGCTCTATGCCGACATCGTCCTGCCGGTTAAAAGCTTCCTGGAACTGGACTTCTCCTACAACAAGAAGTGCATGCCGGAGTTCACGCTGGTGGCACAGAAGGTCATCGAGCCCTACTACGAATCCAAGGAAGACCTGGAGATTTTCTACCTGCTTTGTGACAAGCTGGGTTTTGGCGAGGACGTGGCGCCGCGCACAACCGCCAAGCAACTCCAGTTTGAGATGTTAGCCTCCGCAACCGTAATCATGGAAGATGGGGAGAACCGCGAGCCGCTGGTAGCCATCACTGACGATGACTTGGAATACTACGGCGTCAGCGGCGAACCACAGGAAGGTCGGGTGCCTCTGCGGACGTTCTTTGAGGAGAATGGCGGCGTCTATCAGGTGCAGCGCTCTGATGACGACAATTTCAAGCAGATCTTCCACCAGAGATTCCGCGAGGATCCGGAGGGCAACCCGATTGATACTACCTCCGGCAAGAATGAGATTTACTGTCAGGCGCTGAAGGATTTCTACGATCTGGCTGGCATGCACGACATCGATGCTCTACCTAAATATAAGGCGGCAGTCGACGGCTTCGAGCAACTGCGCCAGGACCCTGAATACCCCTTCCAGCTGATTACCCTGCATCACCTGCGTCAGATTCACTCCAACTTCGCCAATGTCAAGCAGCTCAACGAGGTCTTTCCCAACGACTTGCTGATGAGCACCCCTGATGCCGAGCGCCTGGGCCTTGCCAAGGGCGACTGGGTATTGGCCAGCTGCGCCGAAGGTGGCCAGATGGCCAGGCGCCTGAACGTCATCCCTAATCTGGTGCCTGGTACGGTAGTCATCGGCGAAGGCAACTGGCGCAAGGTTGACGAGGCTACCGGCATCGACATCGGCGGCAACCCCAACTCAGTAACACGAGTGCAATACCTGGGCGACGGGTATCAGGCCTACAACACCGTGCTATTGAAAATTGAGCCCTACCAAGGCACCGCTCCCGAGCCAGATTATCGCATTGCCAACTACGTTCCCATCGCCTGACTGGATTTATCGAAAGGAGTCATCATGCAACTGGGGTTTTATCACAACAACGACACCTGCATCGGCTGTAACTGCTGCGTTATCGCCTGTAAGGATAAAAACGACTTACCTGTGGGAGAGAAGTTCCGGCGAGTTTACGACTACGCTGGCTGCACTTGGAGCATAGATGAAGCGGGGGTCAGCACGCCCAGCGATTACTTCGCCTACTCGGTATCGGTCGCCTGCATGCACTGCGCCGCTCCAGCCTGTGTAGCCGCCTGCCCAGCCGGAGCCCTGCAGAAGGAGGAGGCTGACGGCATCGTCTGGCGAGATGAGGAGTTGTGCATCGGTTGCGGCACATGCGCGCAGGCCTGCCCCTTTGGAGCGCCGTACGTGAGCGAAGTCAGCAATAAATCACGGAAATGTGATTTCTGTCGTGATCTGCTGGCGACTGGAGAAGACCCGGCCTGCGTAGGAGCCTGCCCAACCCGCTGCCTGCAGTATGGCGACATTGAGGATCTGAGGGCTACGATGGGCGACACGGACAACGTCGCGCCACTACCGGCTGATCCCGGCACCGGACCATCCATTGTCTTCAAGCGGAACCGCCTCAATCCCAGCGGTGCCCTGGCGGGAGTAGTGCTCAATGCTCCCGAAGAGCTGGAGTCGGCTACGGTGGTGTTCTGATGGGCGCCACAGTTTGCCAGCATGGAGTAACTGCCCCAGATTGCGCTTTCGATACAAATGCTTCAATCTGCACCGTCAATGCGATTGACGAAGCCTGCGCAGTTGGCAGCAGCGACTCCCTGGCTCTGGCAGCAAGGGCGGGAGTATGGCGAATTCTTCAACGTATCTTTGGCGAACTGCCGGATGATAGCTTGCTGGCTGAACTGGCCTGTGGAGCAGCCGAAGAAGTACTGGTAGTCTTCACCGGAATCTCTGATGAGTACGATGTCGCTTCGTCCGCCCTGAAAGATGCGGCAGTTCGCCATCTGGCTGCCGGAACAGAAGGCGTCAATCAACTGCGGGATGGCTATACCCGTATGTTTATCGGACCCGGCAAAGTGGAAGCACCAATCTGGGAGTCGGTCTATCGCGGTAACGATAATGCCCTTTTTCAGCCAATCACGCTGGAAGTACGTCAACAGTATGCTACGGCGGGCTTTTTGCCCGCCGCCTACCCCCGTATCGCCGACGACCATCTGGCGCTGGAACTGGATTTCCTCAGAGCCCTGGCGGAGCAGGCTGGTGCGGCAGCGTACGCCGGAGATCAGCAACTATACGCCGTCAGTCTGACTGCTTCACTGGAGTTCGAACAAGAACACCTGGCCGTATGGTCGGCGGATTTTGCCTTAAATGTCAGAGCCGCCAAACACGGTAGCTTCTATCGCGAAGCAACCGACTTGCTCAATGCCTGGCTGCCCCTGGATTACGCACTGCTGGCCGAACTCAGGACACATACACTAAGCTGAGAGGTGACGTTATTGGCAGCCAGCGCCCTACAGCAGCCTTTCCCATAGGCGGCGGGCATAGAGGATTCTGAGGATGTGTACCTGGCAGGTAGCCTCATTGATGATGAAGAAAACCTGGTAGTTGCCTGCCGAAATCCATCGCACGCCTCTTGAGCGATGCGGCTCAAAAAACTCGCCAATGTCGTTTTGGCCAAGCCAGTATTGGCTCTGGCATTGTTTCAAAATTCTTCCAAATCACCTCTTGACAACTCCATTATAGTCTTATACTCTACTATAAGACCT
>JAISUQ010000091.1 GCA_031272005.1 Coriobacteriales bacterium
GCAACGCCTGGGAATCTCAAGCAGCTGGAGCTGCGCAAACACAACATCGCCAAGCGCGAGGCCGACAGGTTGGATACGGCTGATAAGCTGGTTGCCGCCCTGGATGGACAGACCGTACTCATCGCCGCCAAGGTGGGCGAGGAGGGGCAGTTGTTTGGCTCCGTCACGCCGGTGCAGGTGGCCACAGCCATCAACGAGCGCTTTGGTACCGACATCGACCGCAAGCGGATCGATTTGCATGGTGCCATCAAGGCCGCCGGCCTGCACACCGCCAGCATCAGCATCTATCGTGATGTCAAGGCGACTGTGACCATCGAGGTGGTGGACGAGAAGACCGCCGCCGCCTCCGAGGCGGACAGTGTGGCTGAGGAACTGGTTGCTGAAGGCTTGAGCTCCGAGGAGGCCGCCGAGGTTGCCGAAGATGCTGAGGCCGCAGCAGGCGCGGCCGAGGGTGTGGATGCGGATGCGGCAGGTGATGTGGCAGCTGATGCGGCTGTGGATGCAGTTGCGGATGCAGCTGTGGATGCAGCCGAGGTCGAGTTCAGCTCTCTGAGCCTGGAAGAGCAGGCCAACATCGCCGATGAAGCCCTGGCTGAGGGTCTGAGTGCCGAAGAAGCGGCAGAAGTGGTGGACGAGGTGGAGGGCGCCATCGACGCCGCCATCGCCGACGCCGTGGTTGCCGAAGTCGCCGAGAACCTGGAAAACCCAGAATGACGCTGAAGAAGCTCCGTCTGGTTGGCTAAGCCCAACCCGGCGGAGCTTCTGAGAATCCAACTCGGCAGTGTATTCAGCTCAGCAGTGACTGAGCCAACAACTCCGACCGCGTTCCCGATTCTGCCGGGCGATGCGATTCAGGGTGCCAGAGAAGCCGATTATCACGCTCTCCAGTAAGAACAGGGCAATCATCGTCGGGGTCCAACCGTCGGTGATGGCTCGAGGCAGACTCATATCCTCTGTCGCGGCAAAGACGGCTACGCTGACAGCCGAAACCACAATGACTCCAATCAACGGCACGACACTGCGGCGTGGCCGGTTGGCTGCGCGCGTTGTTTGGCCAAACCCCTTGTTCGCGTCTCCCGGGTGCGGAGCGGCAGCCGGTCTGACGCTGGGTAGATTGCGACGGAGCAACTCATAGCCCGCAAATGCCAGAAACTCCAGGATGCAGGCACCGACAAACAACAAGTTAACCAAACCCCAGCTCTGATGGGGTGTCATGGCGCTCAATGGTACGTCTGCGTTTTCCAGCGTGATGGTTGGGATGTCGTAGTCTTCAGCCTTGATGTCGGTGCTGAAATCCGACAACGGTTCTGACAGCGTGGAGCTGGAATTGGAGTTGGTCTCGGGAGTACTGTTGGCTCCACTGTCAGTTGCCTGGCTGGTGGCTTCGATAGCTGCTGTCTCTTCTGTCGCAGAGGCATCCAACTGATCTGTTTGAATCTGGGCCGTTGTGGCTGCCACTGCACTGGCTGGCTGCAGGGCATAAAACAAGGTCGCAATGCCGACAAAAGCTAACATTAGTTTGAGTAGGAAAGTGAATCTACTTTGTATGAGCCCAACCATGGCGCGCCCCTGCCTGTTATGCTCCCCGTGATTCAGAATGTAACTCAATGATACGCTTCTCCAGCGCAATGACCATCCCCGTTCATCCGGATAAATGGCAAAAGTCGACAGTAAGGTGTGACAGTTGGTAGTGCGACAGCGTGATAGTGGGCAGGGCCAGCAGGGGCGGTTCTGATCGCCCCCTGATTTGCAGCGTCAGCTTCGTGCGGCCAGAAAAGCCTCGGCAAACTCGACCCAGCCGTCGGCCGTTGGCAGCGAGGTGATAAATGTCGGCAGCCCCTGGGCAACGCGAGTCTCCAGAGCGTGCCGGGCGGATTCGGCGCGCAGGGCGTTTGCTACGGCAACCAGGCAGCCGGTACTCTGGCCCATGGCGATGTCGCCAACCGAGTCGCCGATGGCCAGTGCCTGCTCAGGGCGCAAGCCCCGCTCGCACATATCCAGTGCTACGGCAGCAGCCTTGGAGCAACCCCGAGGCAAGAGGTGATAGATGTGCACCACCGGGCAATCCTCAAGCCCAGAAGTGTTGCTGCGGATGATACCATTGTCCAAAAGCTGCAATGGCAGATGCTCTTTGGCCAACTCCGCTTCTGCTGCTGCGGTGTCCACGCAACCATGCAGAGCCTGGGAGACGCTGCTGTTGTAGGGGCGGTAGTATTGCAGCTTGCCGGCAAACGCCACCAGCAGTCTCTCAATCACCCTGCTGTCACGCAGTATCTCATAGGGCTGGACGCCCGCCGGCAATTCTCCGGGCTGAAGCCCATCGGCCAGCACGACGTCGCGCCATTCTCCCAATTCAAAGCGGGTCCTGGCGTCATCTCCGATGCCGTGCTGGATGAATGTGCCCATCTCCCCGATATAGCTGTTCAGATTGAGGATGCGCAGCAGCTCATTGCCACCGCGGGCGTCCCGGCCGGTGACGATGACCACCTCGATGCCGGCTGCTTTGAGTGCGCACAAGGCCTCTGCTGTGGCAGTGGAGGGCTGTCCGGCGTGGTCGGCCAGCAGGCGGCCGCCGGGGGCGAACAGGGTGCCGTCCAGGTCGGTGTAGATGGTGGTGACGTTGGCAAATGCCGCCGCTGCCGCTGCTGAGTTTACGCCTGGCAGTGCTGAAGGGGTATACTGTACGTCTGTCTGCATAGACTCACAGTATACCAATTGTCACTTTGGAAGCGGCTGAAGACCCGGATGGCAGCGAGATCTGCCCCCTTTGACCGATACTCCGAAGATGAGGAACTGAAGGATTTATCTGTTTCGATGTTTAGTGAACGTCTCCAATCGCGCATGGTACGCCTGCTGACCCACAAATACCTGCGTCTCGACAACCATGGCGAATTCGCTCTGCCTGCCGCCAATGCCGGCCAGGAGTACATGCTCTACGCCCATATTCCATTCTGCGAGCAGCTCTGCCCCTATTGCTCGTTCAATCGCTATCCCTTCTCTGAGGACCGCGCCCGGCGGTACTTTGTCAATCTGCGTCGGGAGATGCAGATGGTGGCGGAGCAGGGCTATGACTTCGTGTCGCTGTATGTGGGCGGCGGCACTCCCACCGTGCTGCCTGGCGAGCTGGTGCAGACCATCGACCTGGCCCGGGAGCTGTTTTCGCTGCGCGAGGTCAGTTGCGAGACCAACCCCAACCATCTCTGCCCGCAGATTCTCGATCAACTGGAGGGGAGGGTGCAGCGCCTGAGCGTTGGAGTGCAGAGTTTTGACGACGGCTTGCTTCAGCAGATGCAGCGCTACGGCAAATACGGCTCCGGGTTGGAGACCCTGGAGCGCATCCTGGCTGTACGCGATCGTTTTAAGAGCTTCAACGTTGATATGATCTTCAACTTTCCCAGCCAGACGGAAGATATACTGGCAAATGATCTTGCCAGCATATTAGAGAGCGGCGTCTCGCAGGTCAGCTTCTACCCACTGATGGCTTCACCATCGGTGTCGCGCCAGCTGTCCACCACCGTGGGGCGCGTGGATTACCGCCGCGAGGAGCGCTATTATCGCATCATCTGCGAGGCGCTGACCAGGGGGGATAACCCCGCCTACACTTTCGGCAGCGCCTGGACTTTTAACAAGCGCACCGAAGCCAACACCATGATTGATGAGTACATCGTGGATTTTGAGGAGTATCCGGCTATCGGCTCGGGGGGACTGTCCTATCTCGGAGGCAGCCTGTTCTGCAACACATTCTCCGTCAAGGAGTATAACGAGCGCATTGAAAGTGGGCGGATGAGTGTCTGCGGCAGCACGCATTTCTCCAAACACGACCGGATGCGCTACCGCTTCATGATGCAGCTGTTTGGCCTGCGGCTGGACAAACGCCAATGGCAACGCGATTTCGGTTGCTCGGTGGCCGCTGGCCTGCCCGCCGAATATGGTTTCTTCAAGGCTGCCGGCGCCTTTGCCACAGAAGACGACGAGCAGATTCTGCTCACTCCCAAGGGACGCTATCTGATGGTGGCACTGATGCGGGAGTTCTTCATCGGCGTGAACAAGGTCCGCGACCAGGCCCGTGCTGCGCTGGTCGGCGAGGAGCGCGAGTTGCTCTTCGGCAGCTGATGTTGTGGTACCATAATCACCGACGAGCGGGTGTCGCCAAGTGGTAAGGCCCAAGCTTCCCAAGCTTGTACTCGCGGGTTCGAATCCCGTCACCCGCTCCAGTAATGCGAGTGCCCCTACAGGGGGCGCTCGCATTACTGCAAACTGTGACAGGATTCGATGTCGCTTGACTTCTCTGTTCTATCTGTTATAGTAAAGCTATAACAGATTTACCTTCGTACAGAGAGGTTGACCAAGGTGTTGTTGCAGATTGAGCCGCAGAGTGATGAGCCTATCTATTTGCAGCTGCGCAATCAGATAGTCCAGGCGTTGGTGCGCGGGGAGCTGAAGGAAGGGGATGCCTTGCCCTCAGTGCGGCGGTTGGCAGTGGATCTGGGCATCAACCTGCACACCGTGAATAAGGCCTATCAGCTGCTGGAATCCCAAGGTTATCTACACATCTATGGACGCCGCGGTGCCCGTATCACCGCTCCGCTGGCGCCAACCGGGGACTACGTAGACCAGCTGGCATCCGACCTCAAAAAGCTATATATCGAAGCCCAAAGTCACGGGGTTGACCGCCGGATGTTTGAGCAGACCGTCAAAGCCATGTTGGCAAAGGAGGCCGAAAATGCCCACTGAGTTGTTCGTCGTCTTTATCCTGCTGATGGATATCCTCTTGATTGTCAGCTTTGCCTTTGTGCCCTATGTGACCCGCAAGACCGAGCTGTTCGGTGTCTCCATCCCCTCAGAGCAGACGCGGCTGCCGCAGCTGATGCGCGAGAGGGCAATCTATCGTAATCAGCTGCTGGTTGGCGGGGCTGTACTGGTGATTTTAAGCCTGCTCCTGATCTGGCGGACCGACCCCAGCTCGCCCTGGATGATCGGCATCTGGCTGTCTGCCGCGTGCATTTATCTGCTGGCTGCTTTCCTCCTCTACCTGCCACGCCATCGCGCGCTCCAGCGGATCAAGCAGGAGCAGGGTTGGGATGCGCCAACTCAGAAGTCGGTGGTCATCGCCGATACCACTCCTTACAGCAAAGACACCATCCATCCGGCCTGGAATCTGCTCTATCTGCCGGTGCTGGCGCTGTGGTCGCTGGCGATGTGGTGGCTCTGGCCTACACTTCCTGATATGGTCCCCACTCACTACAACGCCGCTGGGGAAGCGGACGCCTGGACGCCTAAAGGGCCCTCGTTAATCTGGGTGCAGCTGGCCATATACCTGTTCATGGCGATAATCATGATTGGCTGCTACTTCATCATCCGTCACTCCCGCCGCCAAAACGATGCCGCCAAACCGCTGGAGACCCTGGAGCAGGAAAAACGCTTTCGGCGCCTGAACAGCATCTTTGTGCTGGTCGTTGGCCTGCTGACCTTGATATTCATTGAGGCGATGTTCCTCTATATGATGGTTGGCGGCCCCAACGCCACGTTGCTTTGGGCCAGCGTCATTGCTTATCTGGCGATAGTCGCTGTGGGCGTGGTGCTGCTGATGGTCTTTGTGGGGCAGGGCGGCTCGCGCCTGAGAAGTCGCGCCCAGCAACAGGTCAGCCAGGTCAACTACGATGACGACCGCTTTTGGAAGCTGGGGCTGTTCTACTGCAACCGTGACGACCCGGCCCTGTTTGTGGAGAAGCGCTTCGGCATCGGCTGGACGTCTAACTTCGCCCGCCCGTTGAACTGGGTGCTGATCACCGGACTGCTCGTACTTATCGCCGCTTTGCTGGTCATCACGATCACCCTGTCTGCCTGATGGGAGATGTGCCATGAAACGCGTGCTTGCCTACCTGGCGTTGGTTTTTGGGATTACCTGGGGAGTCTGGTTTGCCCTCTTTGGCGTGATTGCTGCAAACCCAGCTGCCTCTGCTCTATATGTGGCTGTAGTGGCAGCCTCGATGTGGGTGCCGGCAGCATCGGTGAGGCTGGTCAAGTTATTGTGCGGAGAAAAGCGGGTACTGGCTGCCAGCTTCAAACCACTGTTCACCAAACCTCAGGGCAACTGGCAAAACTACCTGCTGGCCTGGGGTTTGCCAGTGGCGGCTACTCTGGTGGGGGCGGTGCTGTACTTCCTGTGCTTCCCAGAGCAATTCACGTTGAGTAATGAGTATCTGAAAAACGTGGTGGAGCAGTCCGTGTCGAGCACCATAGCTGCCACAGGCGGCACAACGGACAGTGTAGAGATGCCCGCAGAGAGCCTCTGGCCATTGCTGATGGTCTTCCAAATCCTCTTTGCCATAACCCTGGCACCGGCCATCAACAGCCTGTTTGCTCTGGGTGAGGAGATCGGCTGGCGTGGGTTTCTCTATCCTCAGCTGGCACAACTGATGCCCCAGCGGTTGGCGTTGCTGTTGACCGGTATAATCTGGGGCTTGTGGCATGCGCCGATTATCGTGCTGATGGGGCATAACTATGGCTTTGGCTATTGGGGTGCTCCCATAACAGGTGTGGCGATGATGTGCCTGTTCTGCGTGAGCTTCGGCACCATCCTCAGCTGGCTGACCCAGCGCAGTGGGAGCATCTGGCCGGCCGCCCTGGGGCACGGTTGCATTAACGCTGTAGGCGGCATCGGTATGCTGTTCTCCACCGTTGACCCTGCTCCCAACCTGCTGCTTGGTCCCGCTCCGGTTGGGTTTATCGGCACACTGCCGTTTCTGGCCACAGTAATAGTTGTCATGATTCGCACTGCAAAAGAATCGCCTCCACAGACAAACAGCGTGGGCGTTTAGCCCAAGGCTCGGCGCTTGCGTTCGGCGGCGATGAAGATGTCGCCTATGGCTTTGAACTCCCGACGTTCCTGGGCGTCCAGCGTCCCCATACGTTCGTGGGTCAGCGCGTCCATCGGCCTGTAAGCCCTGAAGAACACCTCGTTGCCCTCCTCAGTGATGCTCAACAGGTGCGAGCGCCTGTCCCCAGCGTCCACATGCAGCTGCACCAGATTGTTGGCAAGCAGGGCTTTGGCGGAGGCGGTGAGGGTGTTCTGGCGCATCAACAAGGTGTTGGCGACATCCATGGCCCGCATCGGATTACGCTGCCTGGCCAGGGCAAACAGTATGCTGAAGCTGTTCAGTGTCAGGCCGTGTTGTCTGGCAATCCGGCCCAGGGAGGCGTATGTGATCAGCACGGCCTCGGCATAGAGCGTATCCGCCCTGACCCGACCGCTCTCCAGTCGGATGTTGCGATGCATCCTGACAATCACCAAAGACCCCTTGAGCAACAGCTCGCGCTGCGCTGAGGTCAACGGCTGCCAGATGTCGGAGATAACCTGAGCGACCTCCCGATCGATTTGTGGCAGCAGCTGAAGGCCGCTGGCAGAAAGTACGATGTCGAGGCGTCTGGCATCATCGCCTTGCGCCGCCTTATCCACCAGACCGCGCTGCTCAAGATGGTTGAGGCACAGCGTCACAGCGCTGGGGGTGAGCCCAAGCCGTTGGCTGAGATGACTGGGGGAGCCGGGGCTGGCTCCCTTGATCAGCTCCAAAAAGATGCAGTATTCAGTCAGGCTGATATCGAAGCAGCGGGCGATGGCTGCTTTGAGGGCATGGGTGGTGTAGATGTTGTTAATCAGGTGATTGAGTGTGAACAGCCCCTGTTTCATCAGCTACCCCCTTCGTCTGCCGAGGCACCGTATGTCGCATGCGCCACGGCCGCCGCCGCCGCCGTTTGACTCCTTCGCCTACCGAGGCACCGTTCGCTGCCTGCGCCATGGCGGCCGCCGCCGTTTGACTTCCCTTCGCCTGCCGGGGCACCGTACGTTACGTTGGCGATGCGCGGATCCGAAAGCCGTTGTGCCAATTCTACAGCTTCTCCATCGGCAAATTCATTGAGTCAATGAAGCATCTGGTCAAGGGTCTGTTCGCAATCGCCAGCGCAGGGCGTATCTTTGTGGTAATGCAGAAATCTCGAGAGGAGGCTTCATGTCTGAAGAGTCATATGTCTACACGGCCTGCCCTGGATGGGGTGACCACGATTATTGTGCCATCAAGACGATAGTCAAGGATGGCAGGATAGTCCGTACCGAGAAAGCCGACTACACCGGGCCGGAATTCTGTGAGGGCCATATCTGCCAGAAGGGCCTGAGCGCCGGTCGCCAGCCCTACAACCCCAACCGCCTGCTCTACCCGCTGAAGCGGGCCGGTGAGCGTGGCGAGGGCAAGTGGGACCGCATCAGCTGGGACCAGGCGCTGGACGAGATTTCAGCCAAGCTGCTGGAGTTGCGCGAGCAATACGGCCCGGAGTCGCTGGTGATCTGGAACCTGCCAGCCGGCGCGCCGCCCTCCAGTGGGCTATTGGCGCAGATGCCCTATCGCTTCGGAGGGCTCTGGGGCGCCACCGATCCTTTGCTTTCACAAGGCCTCGATGATGGTCCGATGTACACGCACTTCTACAACTTCGGGCCGGCGGGGCTGATGTACTTCCTCATCGACCCGGCCAACTTCGACGACGCCAACTTCATCTTCGTCTGGGGCGCCAACCCCATCGAGAACCAGATGCGCATCACCCAGCACCTGGTGCGCGCCCGGGCCAAAGGCGCCAAAATCGTGGACATCGGCCTGGTGTTCGACGGCACCGCCGGCTGGTGCGACGAATTCATCGGCGTGGCCCCCGGAAGCGACGGCTACCTGGCCCTGGCCATGGCCAACTATCTGGTTCAGACCGGCCAATATAAGACCGACTTCCTCACACAACACACCATAGCATGCTATCTTGTAAGGGATGACGACGGCCAGCTCCTGCGCGACTCCGACGGCAACTTCGTCGTCTGGGATGAGAGCACCAGCGCCCCAGTCTCCGTAGCTCCGCAGAAGGGTGAGATAACCGCGGCTGCCCCAGCTTTGCTGGGCAGCTTCACGGCGATGGGCGTTGCCACCCAAACCGCCTTCCAGCTGCTGACCAAGCGCCTGACCGAATACACGCTGGAGGAGGCCGAGCGCATCTCCACAGTGCCGGCAGCCACCATCACCCGCCTGGCCGACGAGTACGCCGCCGCTCCCAACGCCTATCTGCTGGGCGCCCTGGGGCTGCGCTACATCAACCAGGGCGAGACTTATCGCGCATTCTACATCCTCGGCTTTCTGACCGGCAACCTCGGCCGCCCGGGCGCCGGCGTCACGGCCGAGCTCATCCCCTGCTGCTATCCCACGGCGTTCAATGACGAGGTCATCACCCGGCCTTTGGGAGCCGAGGGCAACAAGACCAACTGTCTGCGCATGCACGAGTTCTTTGAGCAGGTCAAGGCTGATGTCATCCCCTATCACGCCTTCATTTGCTCCTCGGGCAACCCCGTGCATCAAAACCCCAATCGGGCCCGTTGGGACGACTTCTTCTCCAAACTGGAGCTGATTGTCGACATCGACATCTGGATGACCGACACCGGCGAGATGGCCGACTACGTGCTGCCCGACTGCATGCCCTTCGAGCGCTACGACCTGATTGCCACCGGCTTCTACAATCATGTGGTGCTGCAGGAGCCAGCCATCGAGCCGCAGGGCGAGGCCCGCGATACGGTCTATCTGTGGAGTGAGCTGGCCCGCCGCGTTGGCCTGGGCGAGTACTTCGACAAGACCACCGAGGAGTGGATCGCCCTGCGCCTGCAGACACCCTACCCCCTGATTGCCGGCATCCAGCCGCCGCTGACCTATGAGCGCTTAAAGGCCGAGAAGATGGTGCGGATGGTGGCGCCGGAGTTCCCCAAATTCGACCCCTTTGCCAGCCTGACCTTCCCCACGCGCACCGGGCGCATCGAGTTTTACAACGAGCAGCTGGTGAGCGTAGGCTTTGAGCTGCCCAAATACTTCCCCTGCTTTGAGTCGCCGGTCATCGACGGCAACGACCGGCACCCCTATCAGCTGTTCACCGGGCGGCAGCGCTTCTTCATGCAGTCGATGTTCACCGACGACCCCATCACCATCCAACTCTCCGGCGGCAAGCCGGCTGTGCGCATGCACCCCGATGACGCTCTGCGCGAGGGCTTCAAGGACGGCGACAAGCTGGAGGTCTATAACGACCGCGGGCATGTAGTCTGCGAGTTGAAGGTCGACCAGGCGGTGCCGCCCAAGACCGTGCACGTCTGGTTCGGCTGGCGGCGGCGCCAGTTTGAGGAGGGCATGTACAACGAGATGCTGGTGCCCTTAAGCGACGCCGCGATTGTCGACGAGTTGGCGGAGAAGTGGTGGCAGGATTTCGTCGCTGTACGCGGCAAACCGGACACGGCAACGATGCCCGACGCCATTCTCACTGGCGCCTGGGATACGATGTGGGATTGCGCCTGCAGCGTGCGACTCTACAACAACGCCGGGAAGGAGGCCTGATCATGGCTGAGACAAAGATCCTGGTCAACCTGGAGCGTTGCGTTGGTTGTTGGAGCTGCGCCATGGCCTGCAAGATCGGCAACGGCCTGGCCGATGATGCCTGGTGGGTAACGGTGCGCACGTTAGGCAGTGGTGAGGGCATCGACCGCCCGGCCGGCACCTATCCCAACCTGAGCATGGGCTGGCTGCCGGTCTGGAGCGAGAGTTGCGTCTTCTGCGCCGGCCGCACCCGCGATGGCAAGCAGCCCTACTGTGTCTACAACTGCCCCACCGAAGCCCTGGTATTTGGAGAGGAGGCCGCAGCAGCCGAAATCGCGCAGCTGCGTGCGGCCGGCTTCAGGGTATTCGAGCTGCCCGTATGGGAGAACCAAAAACCCGGCATCACCTACGCCAGCCGCAAGTAAAGCCGCTCCAGCTGGAGAATGCCGCTCAATGCCCCAGGGTCCGAACGAGCCCTGGGGCATGACTTACTCTGCTCAAGGTAGAACAGACAGGGCCTGTTGTCAGCCCTCTGCGGCTGCCTCTTTGAGCTCTCTGGCAGCCTCTTCCTCCATGGCGATGAGCTGCTTGCTCTTGCGGGCAAAGAGCATACAGGTCGCTGAAGCGATGACGAATACCGCAGCAACGATGTAGGCTGCGGTCCAACCCAGTGGGCCATTGGAGATATTTGTAATCAGCGGGACGCCTATCGAGTCCATAAGCGGCTTCCCTAAAAAGACGATGCCGTACAGCTGCCCGAAGTATTTGGGACCCAAGAACTTGGCTGTGGCATTGGAGAAGCAGACAGCCGATGAGCTCAGGGCGGCACCGAAGAAGAAGCCGGCGATATAAAGGACAACGAGCTTGTCACCGCCAAGCATGATGGCAATCAGCCCTATTGCAGCCAGATAGTTGATGATGGAGTAGGCCCAGCGTGGCCCCAGCTTATCAACTATGATGCCAGCGGACAGCTTGCCGCAGCAGCCGGCAAAGGCCAGAAAAGTCATGAACGTGCCTGCTGCGGCAAGGTCGTAATCGTGAGCCACCATGTATGTCGGGAAGTTCTGGAATGGCCCCTGTTCACCGATGCCAATGAGGGCAAAGGCCAGAAATATCATCCAGAACGGCAGGGTCTTCAGTGCCTGCTTGCGGTTCAGACCAACCAACTTGGCAGCCCCGGCACGCTCAGCCACCTCTGCTGCTTCAGCAGCGGTCATGCCATCCGGGAAAAGCCCAACCTCCTGGGGCCGCCATTTGAGAACGAAGCTGGAAGCAAATAATACGACGAAGGCAATTATCCCCAAGGTGATGGGAGCGTTTTGCCAATGCCCACTGGCGGCGGCCGCCGAGACCAGAAACGTGGTGATGAAAGACCCGGGTAGGGTAGCGCACCAGGTGACGCCGATGGCGATGCCGCGACGCTTGGCAAACCAGTTGGAGGGGATGCCGGAAACCACCACCATGCCTCCCAATGCCGTCCCGATGCCCATTGAGACATAGGCGGCATAGACCATCCAAAGAGCGTTCATGAAGCCGAGGATGAAGAAGCCACCACTGAAAAACACTGCGGAGAGAATCATCGAGACGCGCAGCCCCAGCTTCTCAATCACATCACCGACAATCAACGATGTGATGCCGGCGACCAGGGCGTAGATAGAAAACCCCAGCGCCAC
The DNA here is from genome assembly GCA_031272005.1 of Coriobacteriales bacterium. Taxonomy (GTDB): domain Bacteria; phylum Actinomycetota; class Coriobacteriia; order Coriobacteriales; family UBA8131; genus JAISUQ01. Next base: position 12,056 of record JAISUQ010000091.1, read on the forward strand.
TGCGGTGGGATCTGCTCCCAGCATCTCGGTCATCGGGACGCGGATCATGCTGAACGAATAAAGCCCAAATCCCTGCGTGCAGATGGCCGTGATGAAGACCACCATGATCATCAGCCAGCCGCGGGTAAAGAACGCACTGCTCTTCGTGCTCTTCGCTGCTGTCTCCAGATTGTTTTGCTTTTCCATTGCTCCTCCTCCTCAGGCTGTGAATATGGTGCAGTGCCGTCCTTTGGCCAGCTCGACCATCTCCTCAAAGGCCCCGATAAACAAGGCACCGGCGGAGGCGACAGAGGGGACAGAGGGGACAGTGGAAACGGTTACACCGAATTCATCCTTGGCCAACAGCGCGACGTTGAACTCCTTCTCCAGATGCTGCATGGCCTTGCTCATGCCCTGCTGAGAGATGAAGTTTGCAGCCGCTGCCTTGGTGATGGAGCCGTGCTTGAGCACCTCAAGGTAGTAGCGAAGACTTTCCAGCTGCACAAAGCCCCCCTAATCATAGAATCGAGATTGATTTGCAGCAGTAACATTGTATCAAGTATTCAGCTGGATTCGCGCTTGGAAAACTGATGCAGAATGGTCAGGTAATACCAGGAGATGCTACATTAACCCTGGTCGTATAAATGAAATTGCGCCATCTATCCTGAAGCTGGCTCAACAGCTTCATTTCAAAGATGGGCGCTTTTTTGGCGGTCAACCAGATCGATCAATTGTTGCTGTGAGCTGATATTCATTTTGCGGTAGATATGACGGATATGGGTTCGCGTTGTGTTGCTGCTGATGAAAAGTGTCTGCTGGATGTGTTCTGCATTTCTGCCCTTAGCGAGACAGTTGAAGATTTCGGCTTCGCGGTTGGTCAGTCCATACCGTTCTGCCAAGGCATCGCAGCGTTCTCTGAAAGGCGCTGAATTCCTCAAGGATGTTGTGTCGGAGTCCTCAGCCGCCGAAACGGATACAATCGCATACTCGTCATCCACGCCCTCTTCCTTTTCACCTGCAAACAGAGCGTACGCCGTGACGACTGCGATGACAATCAGGCAGCAGAGCAACAGCAACGGTTCCAGAGGTAAGGGTTCGATGATGAATGCAAAAAGAGCAATAAGGGCGCCAACAATGAATCCGATAGCCGTCGAAAGCTGGCCAGTAGCAAGGCGTCTTACCGGGAATATCTGGAATTCTGCGCTCATCACCACAAGCTCGGTCATCTCCATCAGCTTCGTATAGGCAAAGGTCGCGACAGCGATGCCGCCGCAGATAGACCTTCCGAGGTCATCGAAAAAAGGAATCAAAAGCAAAATAGCTACGACCAAGGGAATTGTCATACGCTGAACAGTGCTGAAATTCCATTTCGGTTTGGTCCGCCGAATAGCCCAAAGAACAGAAACAAGCGATCCGAATACGGCGATAGCAATGGCGAAAAGAACATCCGAAAGACCCATTGAACACAGCATGACAACAACGAACCCATAGGCTAAACGATAGAAAGCACTCGAAACCGACGCCCTCTTGCGTACCGGGTATTTATGTTGGTACGTCTTCATCATTTCGAACTGCTCTGGTTCGGTTCGGGTGAAAAGGTAAAGCGCGATTACGCACCCAATGACTATGATGAAGACAATCCCAGCAAGGCCTAAAGTCGGATTCCCGACATTGAGCATAAGCAACACCAAAGGTGGACTGAGCACGCCCCCAACCGCTATCGACAATGCAACCCATCTTGCAGACATCAGGCTGAAGAGGGTTATCCAGGCCAGCGAGAGGAAAAGCTCGCCCAATCCGAAAATCGCCCATGCAGAATAGAGCACCGGCTTGCTCACGGCAACGATATTCGCCCCGTCGAGAAACGCCATCATGAACGCGGGAGCAAAACAGACCAAGGTGCCTGGAACAATAAGTTTCTTCAGATGCTCGAACAACCAATCAGCCTTCGCAAAACAAAATACCAGCGAAAAGATGGAGAACACATGCGAGAAGACCAGGCAATTCACACCGATTTGCGTGGGGGCGAACGAGAGCATGGGGGTGACCGGGGCAAACACGATATAGGTCCACATCGTGGCGAGACAGGCAAATCCCAGTGAAGAAAGTACACAGGCGACAGGTGTTTGCATAAAAGGAGGGGGATTGGGAGTGACAGAATCACATTTCGAGTCGACTTCCCGCCCCTTTGGCATGTTCGTAATGCTGTGCGACAGTACTGCCGTAAATCCTCCTTTTGTGAGCCTTGCGGCGCTTATACCACTCGATTATCACACAAATCACCGAATGATGGTGATGCGTATTCTGCCGAAGCGGGTATCTCACTCAGGCGTGGTGACGTATTTCTGATGCATTCCCGGTATCTTCTCAGACACCCCGTCGCTACTATCGGCGATGGAGAGCCTGGCTCAAGTAGTACTTATACCGGCGTTACGATGAGAAAGGAGAAGGCACTATGGCTGATACGACAATCGAATGGGAAGTTAAACGAGCATCATGTTTCCTCTGTCACTTGAACTGTGGCGTAATATGTACTAAGGAGAATGGGAGGATCGTCAAGATTGAAGGAGACCCAGATTGCCCGCACAACGAAGGTTTTGTCTGCGCCCGTCTTGAGCAAGATCGGTGGAAGGATTTCGTCTACAATCCCAACCGTTTGAAGAAACCACTGAAGCGCATCGGCGAGCGCGGAGCAGGACAATGGGAAGAAATCAGCTGGGAGCAGGCCTTTGATGAAATGGCTGAGAAACTTGCCGCATTACGTAATGAGTACGGCGCCGAAACCCTCTGCTTCTTAGAAGGAACCTATCGGACACAGTCGAACTTGCACTATAAGTTCACCAACTTGTTCGGCACTCCGAATACTGGGGGCAACGGTACAATTTGCTACAGCAGCGATATGTGGCTTGAGCCCTGTACCTATGGAGGTTTCTGCTCGGACAAGTCCGACTGGAAACGTGCCGACCTCATTGTACTCTGGGGCCGCAACCCGGCCGTATCTGAACAACTTTGTTGGGAGTGGGTTGTAAAGAATATCGAGGAGCGAGGCGCGAAATTACTCGTCATTGACCCGCGGTACTGCGAAGCTGCCCAAAAGGCCGACCTCTACCTGCAAATCCGTCCCGGCACTGATTCAGCATTGGCTATGGGCTTTATCAACATCATCATCGAAGAAGGCCTCTACGACCATGAGTTCGTCGAAGAGTGGTGCTATGGTTTCGAAGAGATCAAGGAACGGGCGAAGGAATACCCGGTTGCCAAGGTCTCTGAGATTACCTGGATATCTGAGGAAAAGATTATCGAAGCTGCGCGACTTTATGCCAGCATCAAGCCGGCCTGCATGCCGTGGGGAGAAAAAGGCGGCGATGGTTGCGGCGTTAATGCAACGAGCGCCATTCGGGCAAAAGCGATATTGCGCGCCATCACTGGCAACATCGATGTAATCGGCGGCGACCAGTTGACGATGCCCTCCGATCGCGGTGATTCGGATATGCAATACAATCACAACAGCCTCTCGCAAGAGCAGCGTGACAAGATGATTGGCAATAACGTGCACCCCGGTCTGACTTTCAAGGGATGGGATTTGATTTCCAAGGCCTATCCTCGGTTCTACCCGTACAGCAACGCGCCGCTGATGTTCAGGGCGATGATTACAGGCGATCCTTATCCCGTCAAGGCCTGTATCGTGCAAGCCGACAACCCGATGCTCTCTTACTCGAATTCCAAGCTCGTCTACGAAGCCCTCACCAGCCTTGAGCTTCTCATTGTCAACGATTTCTTCATGACACCGACGGCAGCCATCGCCGATTATGTCCTCCCTGCAGCAACTTGGCTGGAACGCTGCAGCATTGGATATCCCACCATGGATGTCGAGCAGGTGAGCATGAATGGCACCTTGCCGGTGCTGGAGCGTTTCGAAGGCGGCGCCGATATCGATTTCCGTGATGATTACGAATTCTGGTACGGCCTTTCAGAGCGTCTGGGCTTCGCCGATGAATGGTGGGGGCCTTCGATGGTCGATATGTTCAACGATACGGTTGCCCACTTTGGTATGAACTTCAAGGACTTCAGCGAGAACGTTAAATACCTCAGAGTCCCCAACGCTCCTGAGAAGTATAAAGCGGAAGGCTTCAAATTCCTCACCCCAACAGGCAAAGTCGAACTCTATTCGACCATTATCGAAGAACTCGGCGAAGGGTATGACCCCCTTCCCGGCTTCGAGTATCCGCCATACTTCCCAGAAGTGAATCCGGAACACGCTGAAGAGTATCCGCTTTCGATGATTACCGGCGCTCGCTTCATGCCCTTCTACCATACCGAGCACCGCCAGCCTGGTGCCTATCGCGACCTGCATCCCGACCCAATCTTCGACATCCATCCGGATACCGCCATGAAGCTCAATATCGCTTCGGGAGATTGGTGTTGGATCGAAACCCCCTTGGGACGTATCAAGCAACGCGCCCGCACGACTACGATATTGGACCCGCGGGTTATCTCCGTCCAGCACGGCTGGTGGTTCCCCGAACTACCCGAGACGGATCTTTTTGGGGTATTCGATTCGAACATCAACGCGATACTCGACGACTCTCCGGAAGTCCTCGATTCGTTGATGGGCGCTTGGCCGAATACAGGTTTGTATGCCAAGGTCTACAAAGTTGAGGATTAGTAGGTTATCTGGCTTAGATTGGAGAAAGTCATGTGCTTCAGGCCAGCATCGACAACCATGGGTGCTCGTATCTGCAAGTCTTGTTTTACCGTAATCGATGATACGGAGGCGACCAATTGCCCTCAATGTGGGGTAGTTCTTGAGACTTCATTCGTGAACAGCGGAAAGGCTCCCGAAACGGTTGCGCCCACCGCACCAAAGTCCATACCCAAGGCAGCGCCAGCAGCTCCAAGGGCTCCGGAGGCACCCAAGGCACCGAAACCAATCTAGTGCTATAACCGCTGCTTTGTCCGCAATGCTGCCTTGGTACAAATGTTAGCAATATAGCACAACGTGAGAAGCTCGATTTCCTGGCTTTGGAGTGACTTGAGAGAAGAGTAGCCCGGCACCGCAGGCAATAAGCGGTGTCCGGGCTACGTTGCGGTGAATCTTGAGGGCTGTTACCCAGGTTTGCCGGCCTATGTGTCCAAGCAATCGCTCCTAACATATTCATTTAGGGCATCCAGACTCTGCACAACGGTCTGTGCTACGGTCCGGCAGGTGATGACTGCGTCACCCACGTCGAAGAATTCGGTGCAATGGGATATCAGTATGAGTGAACGGGGCATTCCTCCCCATGTCTGAAGACAGAGGCATCCAGGACGCCCTAGTTGATGAGCCGTACTGTTGACTGTCAGCTCGCGCTATGCAGCGGCGTTGCAGCGGTTGCAGCGGCTGCCGCAGTCGTTGGCGCGATCCAGGGAGTCGGCGCCCCATTGGTAGAGCGGGGCGATGACGGGCAGGAGGCCGCGTCCTTTTGGAGTCAGTGAGTATTCGACATGGGGCGGTACCTCGTTGAACTGTTCGCGGAGCACCAGGCCAGCAACCTCCAACTCCTTGAGCGACTGAGCCAGCATCATGTTGGTGATGCCGTCGAGCCTGCGGCGGATAGCGCCGTAGCGCTGGGGCACATCGCCTGAGAGTGCGCAGATGATTGGCAGTTTCCACTTACCGCCCACGACGTCCAAAGCGAAGCGGATGGGGCAGAGCAGATCGTCCATGGCCGGCTCAGCTGCGGCCGCCTGGCTTTTCGACATGACCGGGACTCCCTTCTGCGATAACTTATAGTATCTAAACGATACTAAGTCAGAAAATACTGCATACTTGCAACATATTTACTAAGTCATATCATAATACCAGTAAGACCGACAGCGCGCAAAGCCGCACCGCAGCGCAACACCAAGCGGTTGCATCACCAGCAAGGCTGACACATGAAACCAATCTGCACGATTCACTGGTCTTATCCGGCCTGAGTTGCCCGAACTGCAAGCGTCACTGCCCGCTGACTGCCCCCAGCTGCAAGCGCGGGCAGGCCGAGGCCAGACGCTTGCAGGCGGCCTGAGGAAGCACTGAGCAAGGCCCAGCTTATGTCCGGGCGTGTCGCATAGACGTCAGTCTCACAATACGGTGCAGTGGTGACTGCGGTATGATTCAAGGTAAACTACCAGCAGCTATGGTAAAGGAGGCAGACATGAAGGCATTATTGATCAACGGCAGCCCCAATGAGCGGCGCTGCACATTCACGGCCCTGGAGCAGGTGGCTAAAGGTTTGGAGGAGAATGGCGTCGAGGCCGAGATCCGCTGGCTCGGGCGCGAGGCTGTGCGGCCCTGTCTGGGCTGTGGCGCCTGCGGCGAGACCCAACGCTGCGTCTTTGGCGACGAGGACGGCGTGAACGACCTGATTGACAGCATCGCCGCCGCCGATGCCCTGGTCATTGGCTCGCCGGTGTATTACGCAGGCATCAACGGCTCGCTGAAGGCGGCACTCGACCGGGCGTTCTTCGCGGCCGGCAGCCGCTTCGCCTTCAAACCCGGCGGCACCGTGGTCAGCGCCAGGCGGGCAGGCACCACGGCGGCGTTGGAGCAGCTGAATAAGTACTTCACCATCTCGCAGATGCCCATCGTCGGCTCGCTCTACTGGCCGATGGTGCACGGCACGTCGGCTGATGAGGTGCTGCAGGATGCCGAGGGAGTGCTCGTCGCCTACCAATTGGGCGCCAACACCGCCTGGCTGCTGAAGTGCATAGCCGCCGGCCGGGAAGCAGGCTTCGAGCCGACGCAGCCCGAGCAGCGAGCCAGGACGAACTTCATCCGCTAAGCCGCTTGGCAGGCAGCTTACATCACACGAGAGACAGAGACAGGGGGGACGTTCGACTACGGCCCGAGTTGCTCGTACGAGCATGCGGCGAATTGCGCCTCTTGGGGGATTACCATACAATAATCATCTGTGGAGATGGATGGTCCCTGGTGGGGCCCGCGGCCTTCAAAGCCGTTGCGGGGCGTGAAGAGCGTCCTGGGTGCGTTCGATTCGCACGCATCTCCGCCAGTAATATTTTGATGCCTGCCGCTACGCCCCTTCTCCCTGGTGCATGCCGCTTTGGGCGGCCATGTCCAGGCGGGCCATGACTACATCCTCCACTTCGTAGCTGACAGGCACGCGCAGTGAGTCGGTGAAGGCGGTGCGGGTGTATTCGCCGCATTCGTCGCAGAGGTAGAGGCGATGGGCGTCGTCGCCGTCGATGTGGAAGTAGTGCAGCTTGCTCTGGTTTTGGGTACCGCAGCGGCCGCAGCGGATCCGCTCGAACTCCCAGGCGGTGCCGCAGACGCCGCAGAACAACTGCCGTCCGTTTTTGGCGCCGGATGGCACCGGGCCGACGAATGCCGCCGTAGCCGGGCTGCCGCAAATCGGACAGTGCAGCGGCTTATTGTGGATCTGGTTGCCCCGCTTGAGGTTCAGCAAACCCATGATGGCCTGGGCATAACCCTCCAGCAGTGGGCGGAGAGAGGCGCCGAGGACCATCCAGGCCAGAGTCTGGACAGGCTTGCTGAGTTGCTGGGTGGTTTGGGACAGACAGGCGGCGAGATAGGCCTGAGGGTCGGTGCCGGCCAGGCCAACACTGCCGTTGTGCACCAGCTCTGGCCAGTTGCAGGCATCCAGTGCGGCAACAGTCGTGCTGTTCAGGCCGCCGGCCTCAGTGAAGTAGGTGGCGATGTGGGCAGCGTTGCCAGCCAGCTGGGCCTCCTCAATCGCCAGCGGAGCGCAGTGCAGCACGGGCTTCTCCTGCCAATACCAGCCTTCGATGATGTTAGCATCAGGGAGCTTTTCGACGGCTTCGGTCACGTTGGTGGCGAAGGCAGCGTTACTCGCGGCTATCTCGGCCTGTATCTCCCATAGCCCCCGGAAGAACTCCAGCCGCTGGCGGTCGTCGGCGGCCAGGATGGTGCTGTAGGCGTCTATTGCCTGATCAATCTGTTGCAGATCCATCTATATCCCTGCGCTCTCTCGATAGGTTGATAAAGGCGGTCAACTTTATCGGCAGTCTTTGTTGGCAATTATAGCTTCCAGGGCATCCAGCAAGGCGGTGATTTCGTCGGGTCGGGTCTGGGTGCTGAAGCTGACGCGATAGGTGCTGAAGGAGTACTTCAATGGCACCCCGGCAGATTGCAGTACCTGCTGCCGTTTGGGACGCCAGGTGCCCGCTGCCACGTTCTCGGCGTTATTCTCGCAGGCTGATGCTGTGGAGATAAAAATCCCACGATTGCTGAGGGCGTCCAGCACCTGGCGATTGTTGGTGTTTGGCAACGTGAAGTTGACCAGGTAGGGAGAGCCGTCATCGCGAGAATTGATCAAGACGTCGGCAAAGCGCTCCTTCAGGCCTCCCACCAGCTGTTCCCAGAGCTGACGAGCGCGCTGTTCGGCTTTGATGCGCTGGGCAAAGGTAATGCGCACGGCGGCAGCAAAACCGGCAATCAGCGGCACGGCCTCGGTGCCGGAGCGCAGCCAGCGCTCCTGACCGCCACCGTGGGCGGTGGTGTACATCTTCACACCACTGCGTACATACAATGCCCCGACGCCTTTGGGGCCGCCAATCTTATGTGCGGAGATACTGGCCAGATCGACTCCCAGCTGGCGGGGGAAGAACTCCAGCTTGCCGTAGGCCTGCACGGCGTCGGTATGCACCAGAGCCTCTGGTGCCAGCTCGTTGCGCCGGGCGACGACGCTCTCCAGATCCATGCGGTAGCCCAGCTCGTTTTGCACCAGCATCGCCGAGACCAGCGCCGGCTGGGCGGCCATGGCAGCGGTGAGCTGTTGCTCGGCCAACTGACCACCCTCCGCCTCCAGATAATCTATCCGCCAACCCTGACGCTTGAGGTTGCGGACCGGCTTGGTCACCGAGGCGTGCTCCAGAGTGGTGGTCAACAGATACAGTGGCTGAGAGGCCCCAGCCGCTATCGCCCAGGCAGCGCCGTGCAGCGCCAGGTTGTTGGATTCGGTGCCGCCGGAGGTGAAGTAGATCTCGCTTTGGTCCACTCGCAGCGACGCAGCCACTATACTGCGGCTTTCCTCCACCAGCATGCGGGCATCGCGACCGAGAGCATGGCGCGACGAGGGATTGCCCCAGGTCTGCTCCATGGCTTCAGAAACAGCCGCCACCACCTTGCCGTAGGGCTTGGTGGTGGCGGCGTTGTCCAGATAAATCAACTGTGGCATCAGGCGGCAATGGATGGCGGCGAGCTACTCCGGCTTCTCGACGACATTGGCGCCCGAACTCAACTCCTCACGCGCCCAGTGGCCCCAATGATACAGCGCGTCGCTCTCGCTGACCTTGCCGTCGCCAAACATCAGGCGGACGGTGTGGCGATAAGGCTGGAAGATGCCGGCGCCCAGATAGATATGGGCGATGCCGAAGAGAATCAGAGCCACAAAGCCGATGTCGTGGAAGAGCAGCGACACGGACTTCAGTCCGGTGCCGCCAAACATCAGCCCAAAGCCGCTGATGATCATCACCAGCGAAATCAGGATCAGCATGCCGTCGGCGACGATCTGGCCGCTCTTGACGATGCGCTGATCGGGCATGTGCACGCGCTTGGGCCCGAGCATGTAGGGCACGAAACGGATCAGCCAGGTGATGTCGTCCTTATCCCATTTGCGCAGGTACTTGCCAAAGAAGTGGCCGGCTCCCTTAGGCGCGATGATGGCCGAGACAATCGGGAAGAGGATGAAGATGGCTGCCAGCACCCGATGAGCCATACGGATGCCGTAGACTACCGAAGCCGGCAGGGCCTGGGTCAGCGGTGGCACGAAGACGAACAGCCCGGTGATGGCCAGCAGGATGCAGCTGGAGATGAAGACACCGTGGGTGATACGGGTCTGGCGGGAGTGGCGCTGGATATATTTGGTCATGGCTACTCCTCTCCTTCCTGGGCCTTGTCGGCGACCGTGGCAACCGCCGCAACCGCCGCATCAGATGCCGCATCAGCAGCAGCCCGGATCTTATGCCCGTGCCCATCGCCCACGCAGACGACCTCGCCGGTGTCCATGTCGATGGTCTCCTCGGTATCCGGGTCGAAGTGCAGGGTATCGCGCTTGTAGCCCAGGCCGGTGATGTACGACAGCCCCAGACCGGCAATCGTAGCCACGCCGACAAAGGCCGCCAGCGGCTTCATCCAGCTGGTCAGGGTGGGCAGGATACCGACCTTGGGGTCGGCGGGCAGGCCGTAGGTCTCCGGCGCGTACTTCAGAACCATTATCACGTGGGTGCCTTCCAGCTGCACATCGCCATAGACGCTGGCTGTGGAGCAGGGATTGACCGGCTTGTTCTGCAGGAACTGCACGCGAGCATAGGCCTTAGCTAACATATCCTCCCGCGTGCCGAAGTCCAGAGCCGCCGGCGAGCAGGTATGCACGCAGGCCGGAACACTGTAGCGGGGGTTGCCGGTGCCGGTGCCGCCGTTGACCGGCTTAGCGCCGCCGTTCTTCACCCGATCCAGGCAGGCGGTGCACTTGTTGATTCTGCTGCCGCCGGCATAGTAGCGCGGCACATCAAAGGGGCAGACACCGGAGCAGTACTGGCAGCCGATGCACTTGTCGTCCTGCACCCGCACAAAGCCGGTGTCCTCATCAACCGACAGCGCGCCCGAGGGGCAGACGGTGGCGCAGGCCGGGTTGACGCAGTGCATGCAGCTGCGCCGACCGATAGACCACTCCACACCCCATTTCTTATCGTCGCTGACCTCGTTCTCCTGAAAGGTCATCAGCAGCCGGGTGTTGCCGTTCAGATCCAGCGGCGACTGATAGGAGCCCGTGGGCTCATTGACATTCTTCCCTAAGGGAGAAGGCAGGAGGTTCCAGCACTTGCAGGCGGACTGGCAGCCCTTGCAGCCAGTACATTTCGAAGCATCCCAAAAAATCGCGTAATCAGCCATGGTCTCCCTCACCTCCCTATATCTTCTCGACGTTTACCAGAAACGCCTTGTACTCGGGAATATAGCTGTTGGGGTCGCCGACATTGGGGCTGAGGTCGTTGACTGTGTCGCCGGTGGAGTAATCGCCGGTCCAGTCCCAGTGGTGGATCATACCCACCAGATGGCAGACCTCGCCGTTGACCTGCAGTGGGCGCAGACGCCGGGTGACAAAGGCGGTCAGCTGTACGTCGCCGCGGTTGTTCCAGACCCGCACCTTGTCGCCGTTGGCGATGCCTTTCTCCTCGGCCAGCTCTACACTCATCTCGATGAACTGATCGGGCATCGCCTCTACCAGCACCGGGCAGCCACGCGTCTGGGCGCCGGTCTGCCAGTGCTCGACCACCGAGTAGGTGGTGGCAGCAATCGGGAACTCGCTGCGGTCGCCCTTCTGTACCGAGGGGTGGTCGGCGAACATGATGCAGGGCGAGTTCTGGCGGCCGTTGAGGATGTTGTCAGTGGGCGACTCCAGCGGCTCGTAGTGCTCCGGCAGCGGCATATCCTTCATGGTGGAGCAGACGAAGCGGGCGTTTTGCTCCCAGGTCATCATGAAGGCCTTGTTGTTCGGCGGTACCGGCACCGAGGTGCCGTCGGCGGCGGTGGAGGCGGCCACGAAGTCGGGCACGTCGTTGTTGTCCCATTTCTCGCCGGTCCACTCCACGACCTTGCGGGCCGGGTTCCAGGGCTTGCCTTCCATGTCGGCCGAGGCCCGGTTGTAGAGCACGCGCCGGTTGACCGGCCAGGCATAGGCCCATTCCTGATAGAGCCCCAGGCCGCCCTTGTCCTCCAGGCTGCGCTTACCGACGTTTTGCTGCGAGGGGTCATAGCGCGCCTCGCTGTTGCCGTAGAATCCGGAGTAGATCCAGATGGCGCAGGCCGTGGTGCCGTTGGCCTGGAGATTGGCAAAGGTGGTGAGCAGTTCGCGGCTGTCCCAGTCGCCGTCGTCGCCGGGCTGCTTCTTGTAGCCGTTCAAGGCCATGGCCACGGCCCGGGGGTCGATCTGGCCGTCGATGTGGTAGTCCCACTTGACGTTGAGAATCGGCTCGGGGCAGGCCCCGCCCTCATCGGTGTAGAGGCTGGTGATCTGCTTCCAGAGCCGGTCGCAGATCTCGTAGTCCGGCAGGGCTTCATCCGCCGGGTCCAGCGCCTTGTAGCGCCACTGCAGCCAGCGGCCGGAGTTGGCGATGGTGCCGCTCTTCTCGTAGATCAGCGCCGCCGGCAGGTGGTAGACCTCGGTCTGGATCTGCGCGGGGTCCAGGTCCGGAGCCTTCCAGAAGGCGGCTGTGGCCGTCTCCACCCAGTCCACCGAGACCAGCCAGTCCAGCTTGGACATCGCCTGGCGGGCGAACTTGGCGTTGGGCGTGGAGTTCATCGGGTTCATACCCCAGGCAAAGTAGCCCTTGATTATGCCCTCGTCGATCAGCTCGAAGGTGGAGATGGTGGTGTAGTCGCGGCTGCCGATCTTGGGCAGCCAGTCGTAGCCGTAGTCGTTGTCGGCGGTGGCATTGTCGCCGAACCACTCCTTGAGCGCCGAGATGAAGAACTTCGGCTTGTTGACGTAATAGCCATCGCTGTAGGTCTCATGCTCCAGCCATTCGCGCAGCGTGGAGTGGCTGGCGACCGTGGGCCACTTCAGGTAGCCGGGGAAGTCGTAGACCAGCATGGCCATGTCGGTGGCACCCTGGACATTGGGCTCGCCGCGCAGGGCGTTGACGCCGCCGCCGGCCACTCCGACGTTGCCCAGCAGCAGCTGCACCAGGCTCATGATGCGGGTGTTCTGCGAGCCGTAATGGTGCTGGGTCTGGCCCAGGGCATAGAGGATGGCGCCGGACTTCTCCGGAGCACCGCTGGAGGCGTAGGTGGCATAGACCAGCTCCAGGGTCTCTCTGTCCATACCGCAGACGTTGCAGACGGTGTCGAGGTCGTAGCGGCTGTAGTGCTCCTTGAAGACGTTGAAGGAGCAGAGCGGGTCGCTCAGGGTCGCATCCTTTTTGGGTACCAGTTTGGATGGGGGAGTAAACTCGGGCACGCCCTCGCCCAGTGTGTAGGCAAAGGCCCCGCCGGTGGCGGTGTTGGGCGCCACGGTTTCCTCCGTCTGATAACCCCAGGTGGTGGTGACGTACTTCTTATGCTCCTCGTCCCAGCCGGAGAACAGGCCGGTGGTGACGTCGAAGTTGTAGTCGGGGTTGATCAGGTAGGTGGCGTTGGTGTAGTTGAGCACGTATTCGTGCTGCCAGAGGTCGTGTTCGATGATGTAGTTGATCATCCCGCCCCAGAAGGTGATGTCGGTACCGGAGCGCATCGGGCAGTAGATGTCGGCCACGGCCGCCGTGCGCGTGAAGCGCGGGTCGACGACGATCCAGGTGGCGCCATTGTCCACAGCCGTGTGGCACCAACGGGCGCTTTCGGGGTGGTTCTCGACATTATTCGAACCGCAGGAGATGATTACATCGGCGTTCTTGAAGTCGCACCAGTGCCCCGTCATGGAGCCGCGACCAAACGTGTTCGCCAGACCGGCGACAGTAGAGCTGTGTCAAACACGCGCTTGATTATCGAGCGCGACCACCCCCAAAGAACGCATCGTCTTCAAGATCAAATAATCCTCTTCGCAATTCTGCTGACTGCCGCCCAAAGAGGCGATGGCCTCGGTGCGGTTGACGGTGACGCCATTCTCGTCCTGCTCGACGAAGGTGGCGTCGCGGGTCTCCTTGACGTGGCGGGCAATCTCCAGGATGGCCTGGTCCCAGGACAGCTGTTCCCACTCGGAGGCGCCGGGGCGGCGAACCAGTGGGTGGGTTTTGCGGTTGGGGTTGTGGATGACTTCGCGGGTCTCCTCGGTGATGACGTTGCGCAGCTGGAACATCGAAGCGCCCTTGGCGCACAACCCACCCTGGTTGATGGGATGGTCGCTGTCGCCTTCCAGGTTGATCAGCTCATTATCCTGTACCGAGACAATCGTTCCACAGCCACCTGAACAGTAACAGCAGATGTTGGTGAACTCTTCGGTGTTTACCAGCCGCCAGTCCAGATCATCGGCGAAGGCCAGAGTGCTGGACTGGGTTGCCAGCCCATAGGCCATACTGGTGCCAAAAGCCAGGCCAATCGACTTGACGAAGCTTCTGCGTGTCAGATCCATGCTTTCCCTCCTCTACATATATTGTCAACTTCCGACATCTCTGCATAAAAAAGTAGCACAAACCAGGCTTTGTGGGAGAGAATGTGCACGTTTTTCCCTGCCAGCGGTAAATCTGGCGGCAGACTGATTGCCAGTGTTGGGCTTGGTTTGCCTGTTGATTGGGCTTTGTCCGAGTTCTGCTGGTGCAGGATGTCCGTTCGTCCAGTTGGACGGTTAATGATAACTGCCAATCAGTCTGGTTATCGTTAGAATAGAGTAAGGATATAGCCAGTGCGGGCAGGTTCCAAAAGGTTGCGGGGAGCGGTTCCTTAAGATGATCTATTTCGACAACGCGGCGACAACGCTGGCCAAACCACCTGGAGTGCTGACGGCTGTGCAGCAGGCCCTGGGCAGTTTTGGCGCTGCCGGACGGGGTGCGCATACGGCATCTCTGGCAGCCGGGCGGGCGATATATAAGGCTCGGGAGCGGGTGGCCTGGCTGTTGGGGGCCCCCAGTCCCCAGCGGGTGGCTTTTTGCGCCAATGCCACCGAGGCGCTGAATATCGTGCTCAGCTCACTGGCGCGGCCGGGCAGTCATGCTCTGACCACCGCAGCTGCGCATAACTCCATTCTGCGGCCACTTTATCGGCAGGCTGAGCGAGGCGCCCGGATGTCGATTCTGCCGGTGGCAGCGGACGGCTCGATAGACTACGCAGCCTTTGCCGATTTGTTTGAAGCTGATACCAACCTGGCGGTGGTGACGCATAATTCCAATGTCACCGGTGATGTTTACGACATCGCCCGGATGGCCGAAATCTGTCATGCCCATGGTGCACTGCTGGCTGTGGACGCCGCCCAGACTGCCGGCATATTGCCTCTGGATATGGCGGAGATGGGCATCGACATCCTGGTCTTTACCGGGCACAAGGGGTTGTATGGCATTCAGGGCACCGGGGGCCTGTGCCTGGCTGAAGGGGTGGAACTGGAGCCATTGGTGGTTGGCGGCTCGGGCCTGCACAGCTTTGATCATCAGCATCCCACGCTGATGCCGGAGCGGCTGGAGGCCGGAACAGCCAACGCCCATGGGTTGGCGGCGCTGGCTGCCGGCTGCGACTACCTGATTGAAGTTGGCGTGGCCGAGGTGCGCAGTCAGTCCCTGGTATTGGCCCGCCACTTCGAGGCCGGGGCCCGGCGCATCCCGGGAGTGCGAATATACGGCGGCCAGGCTGATGTACAGCGCAGTCCGATCGTGGCCCTGAATGTCGGCTCGGAGGACTCAGCCGCCATCAGCGACCGCCTGGATATGGAGTACGGCATCTGCACCCGACCCGGCGTGCACTGCGCGCCGCTGATGCACGAGGCTTTGGGCACAGCTGAGCAGGGAGCAGTGCGCTTCAGCTTCTCGCATCTCAATACTGTAGCGGAAGTAGACAAGGCACTTGCGGCTCTGGAGCAGGTCAGCCAGACGAGGAAGAGATCCAGATGCAGCTGATTGTGACCTTTGCCTCCACCGCTGCCGCCATGGCCATGGAAGCATACTGCCGCAGCGCCGGTGTGCCCGGACGCATCATCCCGGTGCCGACGCAGATCTCGGCCGGCTGCGGCCTGGCCTGGAGTGCTCCTTTGGATAGCAAGCTCGTAATCGAGCAAGCGTTGCTGGACTGCCAGCTGGCAGCGGTTGGCCTGCACGAATTGGAACTGCCATGAAGCCCCATACCGCACCTGGCCAGTTGGGCCAGATTGGTTTATCGGCCGCAGTGCAGCCAGCGGCTTCGGAGGCCGCACCGCAGCTTGGGCGGCCAGCCGCGCCAGCTTCGCCAATCGCGCCAATCGCGCCAACCGCGCCAACCGCGACTGGCCAATATCGCATCGGAATCGACATCGGCTCCACCGTCGCCAAGGCGGCAGTTCTCGATGCAACCGGCGAGCTTATCCACACCTTATCGCTGCCCACCGGCTACAGCAGCGTAGATGCGGCTGAACGCCTGGCCGCTGCCCTGGCGGCGGACGGCTTTGCGGTCGGCGAATTGCCGGTGCTGGCTACCGGATATGGTCGCATCTCCGTGCCCTGGGCCAGTGCCGTGGCTACCGAGATCACCTGTCATGGGCGCGGCGCGGCCTGGCTGTTTGGCCCGGACGGTGTGGTGCTCGACATCGGCGGGCAGGACACCAAGGTCATCTGTCTGGCTGCGGGCAAGGTGCGCCGCTTCCTGATGAACGACAAGTGCTCTGCGGGCACCGGGCGGTTTCTGGACATCATGGCCGATCGTCTGGGCCTGAGCCCGGATGGGCTGGCGGAGCTGGCCGCCACAGGTCGGCCTGCCGCCATCTCCTCGATGTGCACGGTCTTTGCCGAGTCTGAAGTGATTTCGCTGATTGGCCAGGGCACGCCGCGCGCTGATATCGCCTGTGGCCTGGTGGAGTCGGTGGTTACCAAGGTGGCTTCGCTGGCGGCGCAGATGCCGGGGGATGTCTATTACCTCACCGGAGGCTTATGCGAGAACAGCTATATGCTACAGCGTCTATCGGTGCAGTTGGGTACAGAAGTGCAGTCTGTGCCACTGGCACGTTATGCCGGTGCCATCGGCGCAGCTTTACTTATTGATACCGGTCAAATAACAGATAATGCCGAATTGGGAGCAGATCAGCTGGTAGCGGGTCAGAAAGCGCATCAGCGGTCGAACGCAGAGAAAGCAGGAGGTTCATGGTAACGCAAACAACAGTCAGCAGTCCAAAAGCGGCAACAGCGGCATCGGCGGCAACAGCCCTGCCCGATCATTTCGAGGCCTTTGCCGACGCCCGCAAGCTGAGTTTCATCAAGGCCAAGGAGTTCAAGGAGTCCGGCGGGCGCCTGGCTGGCTACCTCTGCTCCTTCGCACCCCTGGAGGCCCTGGACGCCGGCGGTCTGGCGGCGGTGGGGCTGTGTGGCACCAGCAACGAGACGGTCCCCGACGCCGAGACCGTACTGCCCAAGAACCTCTGCCCGCTGATCAAGAGCACCTACGGCTTCGCCCTGACTCAGAAGTGCCCCTTTACCTACTTCTCCGACATCATCATCGGTGAGACCACCTGCGACGGCAAGAAGAAGATGTACGAGTTGCTGGCCGACCTCAAGCCGGTTTACGTGCTGCAACTGCCCCAGGGACAGCAGCGGCCTTACGCTGCCGAAATCTGGAAGAAGGAGCTGGAGCTGTTCATCGCCGAAATCGAGCAACGCTTTGCCGTGCAGATCGACGATGCCGCACTGCGCCAGGCGGCAACCCGGCGCAACCGCCTGCGCCAGGCCCTGGTTGAGCTGTATGCCCTGCAGCAGGCCACACCGCCGATGATGTCGGGCGTGGAGATCATGACAACCATCCTCCAGGGCGCCTTCAGCTTCGATATCGAAGAATATACGGAGAAGCTGCAGGCTCTGGTGGCGGAGAAACGCGCCGCCTACGCCGCCGGCCAGCGCCCTGTAGCGGCCAGCGCCAGGCGGATTCTGCTGACGGGCTGCCCCTCCGGCGGCCTGGTGCAGAAGGTCGGCATGGCCATTGAGGAGAACGGCGGCGTGATAGTCTGCCTGGATGACTGCATGGGTGAGCGCACCAACAGATTGATGGTCGACGACCAGGCTGAGGACATCTGTCAGGCCATCTCCGACCGCTACCTGGAAATCCACTGCGCGGTGATGTCGCCCAACGCCACCCGACAGGATAATCTGCTGGAGTTGATCAAGCGCTACCAGGTGGACGGCGTGATTGAGCTGGTGCTGCAGGCCTGCCACCCCTTCAATATCGAGTCCGCGCACATCTCCACATTGCTGGAGCAGCATGACATACCTTACATGAAGCTGGAGACCGATTATTCGCCCAGCGACAGCGGCCAGCTGCAGACCCGTATCGCAGCGTTTATCGAGACCCTGGCCCAGTAGCTGTCGCCAGACGGCAATGATAAGCCGACGGCAATGGAAGGCCGCGGGAAGGAAGCAGAAAGCGACAGCAAGCGACAGGAGGAAAGACGATGGAGAGAATTGATGCAGTTGGCCTGGCTTGTCCCAAGCCGGTGATGCTGGCCAAGGCGGCCATCGACGCCGGGGCTGGGGAGTTGGAAGTGGCGGTGGATAACCAGACCGCGACCGAGAATTTGAGCAACCTGGCCCGACGCCTGGGCTACACCGCTGAGGTGACAGAGCCGGAGCCGGAGCGGTTCTTGGTGACGTTGGCGCGCAATGGTGAGGCTGCCGGCGCAGCAGCGCCCGCCGCCACCGCCATCGCCGCCGAACCCGCGCCCACCGCCGCCGCCGCCCCTACCGCCGCACCCACCACCGCCGCCGCCCCTACCGCCGCGCCCACCACCGCGCCCGCGCCCGGGCTTGCGCAGGTGCAACCTGGCCTCGGCAGCCACGTGGTGTTCGTCGGCAAGCGCTGCGTCGGCGCCGGGGATGAGCAGCTGGGCTACAACCTGCTGAAGATGGCCATCTATGTGCTGGCGGCCGCCGACGAGGCGCCGGCGGCGCTGCTGTTCATGAACGACGGCGTCAAGCTGCCCGCCGGCGACGACGAAGATGTCCTCAACGACCTGCGCAAACTGGTGGAGCGGGGCAGCGAGGTGCTGGTCTGCGGCACCTGCCTGAACCACTACGGCCTGGCCGAGGGCCTCAAGGTCGGCACAGTCAGTAATATGTACGACATCCTGGGGCGGATGCAGCAAGCCTCCCAGACCATCACGCTTTAGAAAGGCAGGAGATGAGCAGAGAAGAGCGGCTGCGGCTGACAGCCCATACTTCCAAGGGTGGTTGAGCCGCCAAGTGGGCTCCGGGCGAGCTTATGGCCATATTAGCAAGCATTGCTCCGCAGCCTGAGGCTGGAAAAACGCCCCCGCAATCGGCCATGTGCCCCGACCCTAATCTGCTGTTGGGCTACGACACCAGCGACGACGCCGCCGTCTACCGGCTCAGCGACGAGCTGGCCGCCGTGCTGACAGTGGACTTCTTCACGCCGATGGTCGACGATCCCTACATCTTCGGACGCATCGCCGCCGCCAATGCCTTAAGCGACATCTACGCCATGGGCGCCCGGCCGGTGGCTGCCCTCAATCTGCTGGCTTTTCCGCCGGCGCTGGGGGCAGCGGCGGCAGCCGATGTGTTGCGCGGCGGGCGCGACGCCGTAGCCCAGGCCGGTGCCAGCGTAGCCGGCGGGCACACCATCGAGGACGACGAACCCAAGTACGGGCTGGCAGTGATGGGCCTGGTGCATCCGGAGCGCATCATGCTCAACTCCGGCGCCCAGGCCGGTGACGTGCTCTACTACACCAAACCTCTGGGTATCGGCATCATCATGGCGGCGCTCAAGGCCGGGTTGCAGGATGAGCAGGGTGCCGCCGCCGTGCTGGAGGCGATGATGACGCTCAATGACCACGCCGCCACGGCGATGCTGGCCGCCGGAGCCCACGCTGCCACCGACGTCACCGGCTTCGGCCTGGTGGGGCACCTGCATGAGTTGCTGGCCGCCAGCGGTCAGGCCGCCATTCTCCACAGCAGCGCTCTGCCGACCTTCGATGGCGTGCTGGAGTGCTCGGCAGCCTTCTGCCGCCCGGGCAAGAGCTTCGAGATCATCAACTGGGCTGAGCCCTTCCTGACGCGGGCCATCGCCGACGATGACTGCTATGAGAACCTGCTGGGAGTCATCTGCGATCCCCAGACCAGCGGCGGGCTGCTGGTGGCCTTGGCGCCGCAACAGCAGCAGCTGTTCGTCAGGACCTTTGCGGAGCTGGCAGGTTATCAGCCCTGGAAGATTGGCGAGGTCATCTCCGGACAGCCAGGTCAGATAATCCTGGCGCAGCAGGCCGGGGAGCAGTGAGAGCAGGCCTGTGCGGCGTGCCTCTGCGGGTACTGAATGCAAGCATCAACAGGTACACAGCAGTAATGCTACTGCAGGACGGGGAGAGAAACGGATGTCTGAACAACAGGAATTGCTGAGAATGATACCCTCGGTCGACCGCGTCTTAGGCGAGCTGTTTGCCATAGCTCCCAAGGTCACGGCCTTCTTGCCGCATGACCCGCTGGCGGATCTGGTGCGCTCCAGGACCGATGCCGTGCGCGAGTGGCTGTGCAGCGGCCAGTCGCCAACGCATCTGGACGAGCCGCAGATTATGGAGATGATCGTCGAGCAGGTCTGTGCCGCGTCACACCTCTCTCTGCGCCCGGTGGTCAACGCCACCGGCGTCATCCTGCACACCAACCTCGGGCGCAGCTGCCTGGCCGAGCGGGCGGTGGAGGCAATCAGCCAGGTGGCCCGGAACTACTCCACATTGGAGTATGATACCGCCAGTTGCCAGCGCGGCTCGCGGCAGTCGCATTGTGCCCGGATGCTCAGTGCGCTGACCGGCGCCGAGGATGCCATGGTGGTCAACAACAACAACGCCGCCGCCGTGATGCTGGTGCTGGCAGAGTTCGCCGGCTACCAGGCGGGCTGCGGCGAAGTGATCATCTCCCGGGGCGAGCTGGTGGAGATTGGCGGCTCCTTCAGGATTCCCGACATCATCGCTCAGACCGGCGCCCGGATGGTGGAGGTGGGCACCACCAACAAGACCCACCTGGCTGATTACCAGCGGGCCTTGAGCAGCCGCACGGCGCTGATAGCCAAGGTCCATCCCTCCAACTTCCACATCGTTGGCTTTACCGAGTCGGTTGGCATCGCCGAGCTGGCTGCCCTGCGCGACGACTTCGCCCAAGAGTCGCCAGCGGACAGCGCTAACGGCGATGCCGCCGCGGTCCTGCTCTACGAGGATCAGGGTGCTGGGCAGTTGTTCGAGCTGCCCATCAAGGGGGCGCACAGCGAGCCGATAGTCTCCCGTTCCATCGCCCAGGGCGCCGATTTGGTGAGCTTCTCCGCCGACAAGCTGCTGGGCGGCCCACAGGCCGGCATCATCGTCGGTCGGCGCGAGCTGCTCAGTCGCCTGAAGGCCAATCCGCTGGCCCGCGTGCTGCGCCCGGATAAGCTGACCCTGGCGGCGCTGGAGGCAACCCTTTGCATCTGCCTGGATGAGAAGGCTGCCTTTGCCGAGATACCGACCTTGCGGATGCTGACCATGGATCAGGACACCCTGAGCCAGCGGGCCGAGGAACTCAGCGAGCTGTTGGCGGTAGTACTGCCCGAGGGGTGCTGCACTTTCTCAGTGGAGGATTCCCTGGCGATGGTCGGCGGCGGCTCATTGCCAGTATGCGAGCTACCTAGCAAAGCCGTTGCTGTGCAACCAGCAACCGGCAATCTTCAGGCTCTGGAGGCTCACCTGGCCGCTCGGCCGGCGATGCCGATCATCGCCCGTAAGAGCAATGACTATCTGCTGTTCGATGTGCGCACGCTGCGCAGCCAGGATGAGCTGTCCGAAATCGCCATGGGCCTCAAGGAATACTTTGCCGGCCTGGGGCTGGAGAAGACCGAGCCGCCGCGAGCCCGGAAGCGCTTGAAGCCCCGGGCCCAACGACAGGCGGCCCAACAACAGGCGGCCCAACAGCAGGCGGCCCGATGAGCGCCGCTGCCGAGTCGCTGACTGCGGCTGGCGCATCTGCAGCGGCTGATGGTTTGGAGCCTCCAGGCTCGCCCAAGCCGGCTGGCAGGCTCGAGGTCGCCGCCGCGCCGCAGACATCTGGCGCGCCCGGGGCGCCCGAGGCGCCTGCCGCGCCGCAGACATCTGGCGCTGCTGGGGCCGCTGGGGCGCCGGACCAGGCACTTCTCCCAACCCTGATCCTCGGTACTGCCGGGCATATCGACCACGGGAAGTCGGCATTGGTCAAGGCGCTGACCGGTACCGACCCCGACCGCCTGGCCGAGGAGAAGCGCCGCGGCATCACCATCGAGCTGGGGTTTGCCCAACTGACGCTGCCCAGCGGTGCGACCATGGGGATAGTCGATGTGCCCGGCCATGAGCGCTTCGTGCGCCAGATGATGGCCGGGGCCAGCGGCGTGGATGTGGCGCTGCTGGTGGTGGCCGCCGACGATGGCGTCATGCCCCAGACCCGCGAGCACCTGACCGTGCTGGAGATGCTCGACGTCCAGCGCTTGGTGGTGGCCCTGACCAAGATGGACAAGGTTGATGCCGAATGGGCGGAGCTGGTGCAGGCTGAGCTGGAGGACTTCCTGCAGCATTCGGCCTATGCCGGAGCGCCGGTTGTGCCGGTCTCGGCGGTCACCGGCCAGGGCCTGGACGCCCTGCTGGCGGCTATCGAGCGCACAGCCGATGCCACCGTGGCACATGATGAAGCTGCCGCAGCGCGGTTGGCTGTGGATCGGGCCTTCACCATCAAGGGCGCCGGCACCGTGATTACCGGCACGCTGTGGACGGGCCAGATTGCCGAGGGTCAGATGCTGGAGATCATTCCCGGAGTCAGGCAGGTGCGCGCCCGCAGCGTGCAAAGCCATGGTGTGCCGGTGGCGTTGGCCCATGCCGGTTCGCGGGTGGCGCTGAATCTGGCTGGCGTCAAACCCAGCGAGGTGGCGCCGGGTTGCTTTGTGGCCGCACCCGGATTGCTCACTCCCAGCGATCGTCTGGATGTGCGCGTCCGCCATCTGGGAGCCCGCCTGCTGAAAAGCGGTGCCCGGGTGCGCATCGCCCACGGTACGCGGGAGGTCCTGGCGCGGCTGCTGTTGATGACAGGTGAAGCCGCCGATGGCCCTGGCGAGCAGCTGCAACCCGGCGAGATAGCCCTGGCCCAGCTGCGCCTGGATGAGCCTCTGGCGCCGTTGCCCTTCGACCGCTTCGTGATGCGCTCCTACTCCCCGGTGACGGTCATCGGTGGCGGCCTGGTGCTGGCCGTGCACCCCAGGCGGCGCACTACCCTTAAAGACGCCGAGCGGCAACTGCTGGAGGCCCTGGAACAACATGAATATAAGATAGCAATAGAAAAAGCTATTGAATTGGCGGCAGTACCGGTCTCCCTGGCCAGCCTCAGTGCTCAGACCGGGTTGGAGCCGGCGCTGATAGCCGCCATTCTGCCCCAGGTGAAGCTGCAGGAATTGCCCAGCGCTCCTCTCGACTGCCCGAAGCATTATGCTCCCGAGCCATTGCAACGCTCCCTGCTGGCCAACCTGGAGACCTGCCTGTTGAACTTCCACAGCGCCAACCCGCAACTCACAGGTCTCAGCCTGGCAGCGTTGGCGGCGGCATTCAAGCCCGGGGCGACTGGGGCGACTGTGGGCAGATTGGATGAGCAGGCCTTCAAAGCCCTGGTGAATGCGGCTCTGGCCGCCGGCTTTGCCGTCTATCACGCAGGGGAGATCAGCCATGGTCGCTTTGGAGCCGGAGCCCGGCAATTGGTGCAGCAGGCCGCCGAGGCTTTGGGCCAGCTGTTGGCCCAGGCCGGCCCGACTCCACCAGCTGTCGAGCAGCTGCCGGCTCTGCTCGGCCTGGACAAGACGCTGACCCACAAGGCGCTGGGACAGCTGGAGGCCGCCGGCTCAGTCGAACGGCTCCCCGGAGGTTTTGTCTTCGATGCTGCGGCCTATGCCAGCCTGCGCGACAGCGCCCTGGACTACCTGGGCAGTCACGGCCCCGCCACAGCGGCCGCGCTGCGCGAGGCCATGGGCGTCAGCCGTAAATACGCCATCCCTCTGCTGGAGCACTTCGACGCCCAGAACCTGACCAAACGCCAGGGCGACCTGCGCACCCGCGGCAGCCGCAGCCGGTGACGAAGGCAGGGGAGCGCAGATAGAAAACGACCCCGCTCAGGCTTGCGGGGTCGATTCTTGTTGCCGAGTCTGATGCAAGGGGCTGTATGCTCAGGCGTTGGGACGGGAAGGGGGGAAGTCGGGTTGAATGGCAGGGGGAAGAAAGGATAGTGGGTGATTCACAAGGAGGAAGAACTTACCCAGGGGACACGCTGCCTTTCAGCCCGACTTCTATTTCCCATCGATATCCATCCTACAGGGCGGTTATCCGGAGCCAGTCAGACAAATGTCATGGAGTTGTAAAAACGTTAATCAATTTAACTAAATCTTCAACGCAGCAATTCGCAGGGGCAGGTTTGAAACCTGTGCTCTCGGCTCTCAGGGGTTGAGCAGGTTGAAGCCCAGGCAATGCAGGTTATTGGGATCCAGATAGAGCACCAGGCGCACGCCGGAGGGCAGGTCGTAGATATAGAGCAGGAAGTCCTCGGTGGCAAAGACGGTAGGCGTCAGCACCACCGGCTCGGCAGTTGGGACAGACCCCGAGCCATCTGGCTCCAGGAGCGCATCGCTGCCTGCCTCAACATCGCCCCCCGCTGCCTGGGCGTCAGCGGTTGCTTCCTGCTCGCCCTGTTCGCTCTGCTCCCCCTGCTCGCCTTCAACAGCCGCCGGTTGGGGCAGCAGCTGCTGGAAGGCGTAACCATAACGGGCGGCATAGCTGGCGTCGAGCTGGGCGAAACAGTTGGCCAGAATCCGCTGATCGAAGGCCGTGGCCTCCATCGAGGTGGCATAGGCAAAGGACCAGATTTGCAGATCCTCATCCACCGGCAGCGGCTCGTTGAGCGAGAGGATGTCGGCGGGATTGAGTGTCTCCGCGCCCTGCTCCGCATTGTTGCCTTCCCCGCCATCGCCGCCGCCATCGCCGCCTGTGGCCGCCGCTTCATCTCCCGCACCAGAATCCGGGGTTGTCCCGTCGACCTGCTCATCGCCCTGTCCGTCGCCTGCTGCGCTGGGTCCGCTGCCTTCCGACTCGGTTGCCGACGCACCGGAGGCGCCGCCAGCCGGTGCGGTGATGTACTGGGACACAGCTTGCAGGTTGACGCTTCCCCAGGCATCGGTTAAGAACAGCAGCGAAATGATGTTGCCGCTCATATCCACTGCGCAGTTCAGATCGGCTGTGCCGTCGGCGTCAACATCGGCATCGACGAGCACCAGGCAGTTCTGGCGGGCGTCGGCTTCGACCTCCAGAAACTGGAAGCCGTTGATGATGGTCAAGCGGTAGTAGCCGAGGTCATCGGGCATCGGCATGCCGCGGTCGCGCAGCGCCGCCAGCAGGAAGTCGGGGATGCCGTTGCTGTTCAGCAGGTCCTGCTGGGAGCTGGTCAGCGAGCGGTGCGGGTTGGCGTCGTAGAGGTTCCAGGGGTAGAGCACGACCGGCTCCTTGAAGATATGGGCCGAGGTATCGGGGCTGTCGGTGCTGGCCAGCATGACGGTCTGGTTGCGATAGGTATCCAGTTGGGGATAGAACAGCGAGGGGATGAGCAAACCGCCGCTGATGATAACCAGAGTCAGCAGCAGGGTTGCCAGGTTGCTGAGCAGATCGCGGCGGCGGCTGGCTGGCGCTGCGGATTCCGGAGAGGTGCTGGGCGGACTCCAGTCGAATTCCAGGTCGTGGCGCTTGTCGGCCATCATCCATCACCTCCCGCCAGAGGGAAGTCGACACTGACGCTGGTGCCCCGGCCCATCTCGCTGTCGAAGAGCAGCTCGGTGCCGTGGACCCGGGCGATCTCGGCACACAGCGCCAGGCCCAGGCCGGCGCCGCCGTGCTTGCGGGTGCGGGCCTTATCCAGCATATAGAAGGGCTCGGTGAGCAGGGGAATCTGGTCGGCGGGGATGCCGGTGCCCTCGTCGGCGACCTGCAGGCGGGCGCTGGTCTCGGAGGGGATGACCGCCAGGGTCACGGTGGCGCCGGGCGCGGAGGCTTTGATGGCGTTGTCTATCAGGTTATAGAGCAGCGACTTGATCAGCTCGCGGTCGGCGTTGATGTACACCGGCTGGTTGGGCAGCAGGCCATCGAAGCCAATCTGCTGGCGGATAAAGACCGGCTGCAAGGTGATGCCCAGCTCGTTGGCCAGCTCCACCAAATCGATGCGCTCCAACGAGGCCTCCAGGCTGCCGAAGGCCAGCAGCTCCATCAATTTGCTGGACAGGCCCTGGAGCCTCTTGGTCTCGTTGACGATGACGCCGGCGTACTCGATGCGGTCGGCCTCGGAGACCTCGCGTTTGATGCGCAGGATGTCGGCAAAGCCGAGGATCGAGGTCAGCGGCGTGCGCATCTCATGGGCCAGGTTGCCGATGAACACCCGCCGCGATTCGGCCAGCTTCTCCAACTCGGTGACGTTGTGCTCGATGGAGTCGGCCATGGTGTTGAGGTTGACGGCCACCTCGCTGACCTCGTCGTTGCCGGTGACGGTGGCGCGTTTGTCCAAGTCACCGCTGGCAATCTGGCGGGTGGTGTTGCTCAGTGAGCGCAGCGGTTTGAGCAGCGTGCGTACCAGCAACAGCAACAGACCGGCCACCAGCAGCGCCGAGGCGATGCCAACGATGCGCACCAACGTGAAGTCGGCGGCAAACAGCTGGTAGGTGGAGGTGATGTCGTAGGAGCTGACCAGCTGATAGGGTTCACCATTGAGTTCTGTGGAGGAGACCAGCAGCAGGTAGGTGCTGCCACTGGCTTCAATCACCCGCGAGGAGTAATCGACTTCGCCGAGCAGGTCGCGCTCGGCCTCGGCTGGCTGGTTGTTGATGGCAGAGATTGGTTCGCCGGCCTTGAACAGC
>JAISUQ010000133.1 GCA_031272005.1 Coriobacteriales bacterium
AAGGAGGCGATGCCGCCTATGACCACGGCAGCCAGGGCAACAACCACGGCAGAGAGCTGGAGCTTCTCTCCCTTACCAAGTCCTGCCAACAGACCGGCCACGCAGAAGGTGCCGGCGCCTAAGCAGATGAACAGTGTGAAGATTATCAAAGGCCATTGGAGTTCCATGTGTTTTTCCTCTCTATCAGTAGTCTTCTATCCCTGCCATTTATGGCCACGGAGGATGTAGGCAAAACTCGGTTGATTGCCAACATCGGGCAGTTTGTAAACCTCGCTGTCAGTCCAGGCGGCAGCGAAGTCGCCCAGCTTGATGCGCTCGGTGCCGTTCTCGGCGCCCTCAAAGGAGGCCAGCCCCTGGTCCAGGTCGCCGAAGTACCGGGCCATGCCGCCGCACTGGGAGACGCACTGGGGCAGCTCGCCCTGGGCGGTCTTCTGCTCGCAGAGCGTGCATTTCTCCACCACGCGTTCTTCCTCGTTGAGATAGCGGACGTTGTAGGGGCAGGCCATGACGCAGAACTGGCAGCCGATGCACTTGGACTTGTCGATCTGCACGGTGCCGTCCTCGCGCTTGTGGGAGGCCTCGGTCGGGCAGACCTTGATGCACTCCGGGTCCACGCAATGCTGGCAGCCGATGGGCAGAAAGTAGGTGTAGACATCCGGGAACTGGCCGCTGCCGCCTTCCTCCGGGAAGGCGCCGATGCGCAGAACCTTGTTCCAGTAGTTGCCGATGGGCACGTTGTTGGCCGCCTTGCAGGCCACCGAACAGGCCAGACAGCCCACGCAGCGATTCAGGTCGGTGACGATAGCATACTGGGTCATGATCACTCCCTCCCCTCGTAGGTCGGCAGCCAGGCCTTGAGCCGGGGGTCGTCGCAACTGTGGATAATCTCATTGCCCTGATGGTCGCAGGGCACGGGGTTGTTGAAGGGCGAATTCTCCGCTGTGGCCTTGTAGATCTTGCCGAGGTAGGCGCGCAGGTTGGAGGCGCCGCAGTGCGGGTCGCGGGCCCAGTTGTCAATCAGATGGTTGACGCAGGACAGCTCGTGTCCGGAGCCGGACTGGTCCAACTCGGGATACCACCATTGGTGCTCGCAGTTGATGGTGCCTTTGCGGATACCGTAGGTGATGTCGGCGACTTCGCGGATCTTGCCGTAAGGGGTCTCGATCCAGACCCAGTCGCCCTGGACGATACCAGCCTCTTCAGCGTCGTCCGGATTGATTTCTACCCGCGGTACCGGCCATTGCTCACGACACCAGGGCAGCTGCCGATGCTCGGAGTGGAAGTACACCGGGATGCGCCGGCCGGTGGTGATGATCAGTGGATACTCGGCGAACATCTCCGGATCAGAGACGGGGCTGTGCGGTGGTTCGCGATAGGTGGGCAGAGTCCACTCGCCGTCCGGATGGAAGGACTCCATGACCGTGGACCAGATCTCGTATTTGCGGGTGGGGGTCCAGAAGCCAGGCAGCCAGTCGCCCTGTGAGCCGACGAAGCCGCCGGCATTGCGGGCCCTGAGAGCGCCGGTCTCGTAGCGGCGATAGGTGCCCCAGAGCTCCGGCTCCACCTCTTTGCAGTCCCACCAGCCATGCTCCTGGAAGTTCTTCTCAAACTCCACCCAGCCTTTGGGCTCATAGCCCATGACCGACATATCCAGCATCTCGTCAACGCTGGGGTACTCCGGAAAGCCGGGGATGACGTTGTAGGGCAGCTTCTTGTATTCGTAGAGCATGCGGATGATCTCGCCGTCGAACTTGGCCTCGGCCGGTGGCTCGATGCACTTGACGGTAGCACCCATGGTGCCGGATGAGCCCTGCGAGGAACGCGGGCTGGAAAGCTCCAGGAAGTGCGCCGCCGGCAACACGATGTCGCAGGTACCGCCACCGGGGGTGTGCCAGAGGTTGGTCTCCACATAGAAGTCCAGAGACTTCAGGGCCTCCCAGGTGACTGTGGTGTTGCATTGATTCATGAAGTCGCCGGAGGAATTGAAGGCGCCGCGCACCGGATAGGGGTCGCCGGTCAGCGCGGCGTTCCAGACGGCAGCGCCGTCGGCCCACATCCCCCACCATTGCAACAGCGGGATGTCCTCGCTGCCGAGGATCTTCTGGAACTGCCCCGGGGAAAGCATCGGCATGCCGGAGCCGTTGTTGGCAAAGCCCATCTGCCCGCCCTCGATGGGAGCGCGGGAGGACGCCCGGTTGCCGGCCGGGGTGTCGCAGTTGCCGGTGATGGCCGTCAGATAGTCGAAGGCCCGGCAGTTCTGGATTGCTGTATTAGCATGCTCTGGTGCGAGCATATACTGGATGCCGCCGTTGCCGTAGCCGGTCTCCGGGCGCAGGCGGGTGGCGTAGGCCTTGGCAGCTGCGATGATCTGGTCGGCTGGCACCTCGCAGATCTCGGCGACCTTCTCCGGCGGATACTCGGCAGCCCGGGCGGCATAGTACTCCCAGACCGGTTTGACCTTGTGCACGCTGCCGTCCTTGAGGGTCACTTCGAACTCACCATAGATCGCCGGGTCAATCTCGGGGTCAAATGGCGTGGGGTCGATGACAAAGCCCTGATGCAGCCCAGGAGCCAGATTCTTCTGCTGGGCTTCCTTGCCGGCGGTGGGCTTGACCCATTGCTCGCCCTCCCAGAAGCCGGTAGAGGCGTCGAAGTAGGTCAGCTTGTCGGCGATGGTATCCCAAACCATCATCCGCTTGGGATTGCCGCCCTCAACCAAATCGCTTTCCTTGAGCAGACGGGTCTTCAGCTCAAAGGGCGCCATGACTATCGGCGAGGCTTCCGCCCAGCCGGTGGGCTCCATGTCCTCACAGACCAGAAACGGCGCATTGGTCCATCTCTTGACGAACAGATCGTCGATCAGGTCGTTTTCGATGATGACGTTGGTCCAGGCCAGAGCCATGGCCCCGTCGGTGCCCGGACGCAGGTGCAGTTGGTAGTCGGCCTCCTTGCCGAGGTTGGTCTGGCGCGGGTCGACGACGATGTAGCTCTCGGCCCGGCTGGCCACGTCCACGGTGGTCCGACAGCTGTCGTCGTAGTTGGAAATCTCCGACGCGCCGCCCCAGGCCACGAAGACCTCCGGGTGAGCGACTGTCTCCATCCAGCTCTGGGCAAAGTTGGAGCACATCAGCGTGGCAAAATGCCGCGGCCCCTTGCAGATGGCCCAGGCCTGGACGATGTTCGGCGAATCCCAGAGATACATGCCGTTGGAAGCGCCAAACATGCACCAGACCCGGCTGGTGCCGCACATGCCAAACAGCGACTCGCCGCCGTACTGCTCCTGCAGCTGATCGAACTTGCCGACAATGGTGGTCATGGCCTCATCCCAGCTGATGCGCACCCAACCGGGGTCGTCACTGTCTTTGGGATTGCTGCGTTTCAGTGGATAATGCAGCCGTGCCGGGTGATAGGCCGCCTGAATGGCCGCCTGCGACTTGGTGCAGCAGTTGCCCATCGAGGCAAAGGCGGTGGGATCGCCTTCCATCCTGATGACCTTGCCGTCCTGTACGACAGCGATGACGCCGCACTCCATCTTGCCGCAGCCTCGACAACCGGTGCGAATCCGCTGGATTTCGCCAGCACTGACAGCGCTTTCACCTTCTTCGGCGTTGGCCAGCAGCGCTGCGCCCGTGCCTGCCGACAGTGCTGCGGTGGTGGCGGCAGCCAGTTTGATGAAGCTGCGCCGCGATACCTGTAGCTTCCCCATACGCTCCTCTCCTTTCGTGTGTCCGTCCGGATTTTTCCGGACTATCCTGCATATCAGTATGCGCGGCGCCGTCAAGATAGCCAAATAATCATTTGGAGAAGGCCGGATTTTGCTATTCCATTTTGTAATGGGGTCATGCTATCATCCTCTTACAAGGAGGCGACACGCTACAGATGCAGATTGAGACTTTCAGAGAGTTCATCGAACTTGCTCAATGCCTGAACTTCACCGAGGCGGCGAAGCGTTTGAACATGACCCAACCGGGCTTGAGCAAACACATCCTGGCTTTGGAGAAGGACCTCGG
>JAISUQ010000139.1 GCA_031272005.1 Coriobacteriales bacterium
GGCATGTTACACTATGCCAGTATGGCAACGTACGCCGGGCGGGTACGCCAACCTACGTCTTCGGGCGAAGGGAGGTGAACAAGCCCATGGAGATTCTCCAAGTTATTGCAGCGGTGTCGAACATCGTATCGGCTCTGGTAGCGGTAGCGGCGGAGGGGTCTTCAGCCTGGCGGACGATGCGTCCAGCCAAATATCGCGGTAAACACTTCCGCGATAAAAGAAGACGGCCGCGCCAACGGCCGTCTCAAAATTAGCTGGCGTACCCGCCGCCCTTTTCACCACTTGGCGGGCGTTGCCATGCACCACTATAGCACCTTTCTGCAGAGACTTCAATACCAACAATAGCAAGCTATCGCAAATTGCCAAGACCGCGTTGAGGTCGACAACTGGATTGCCTCTGTCGATAGCAATCTATATTTCTATCTTAGCGAAACGGACCATGATTTGACTGTCAATGGCGATGAATTCGTAGCGGTTTGGGACGAGAGCATCGGCATATTCACGGTCTCATCAGTCAATAATGGGTCATGGGGCCTCGGCGCGGCCTCCGGTGATGCTGACTGCGACGGTGAGCTGACCATCGCCGATGCCGTGCTCATCCTGCGTGCCGCCATCGGGCTGGAGACCCTTACCCCAGAGGCCCTCTCCGCCGCTGACATCGACGGTGACGGCGTGCTTACCATGGCCGATGCGCTGATTGCCGCCAGGCGGGCTGTGGGAGTGGGGGTGTGAACGGGATTTTGGGGAGCGCTGATTAAGTTCCAAGCCTCCGTTGGTCGTAGGGGCGCGATTCATCGCGCCCTCCCGACCTGCGAAAATGCTCTGCTCGAGAGGGCGCAATGAATTGCGCCCCTACGAAGTCTTCCATTGCTGGGACTAAATCAGCGTTTCCCTGGATTAGGGGCGCTCAGAAAATGTGCCAGCTATGTTCAGTGGCCGCCGCCGGCGGTCATTTGGACGGCGTGTTCGAATTGCTCATAGATAGCATCATAGCATTCGGTGGCTGCCTTCAGGCTGCCGGGGAGGTTGATGACCAGGGTGGAGCCGCGCTGCATGGCCACGGCGCGGGAGAGCATCGCCCGGCCGGTGATTCGCAGTGAGGCAGCCCGCATGGCCTCGGCGATGCCGGGGACGTTGCGCTCGCAGACGTCGGCTGTAGCCTCCGGCGTCACATCGCGCAGCGACAGGCCGCTGCCACCGCAGGTCAGCACGATGTCGGCGCCGTCGCCGCTGGTGCCTCCGGCGCCAGCGCCTGCGGCTGCGGCTATGATGGCGGCGGCGATGCTCTGGCGGTCGTCATCGACTACCACGTGCGAGCAAACCGTCCAGCCGGAGGCTGCGATTCTCTCTGCCAATGCTGCGCCGGCGGTGTCTTCGGCCAGCGTGCGGGTGCTTGAGCAGGTGACTATGGCAATCTTCATGTGCGCTCCCATACTCCCGATTTGCCGCCGCTTTTATGCAGCAGGCGGATTTCGCCAATCTCCATACCGCGGTCTACGGCCTTGCACATATCATAGACGGTCAGGCAGGCCACCGAGGCCGCCGTCAACGCTTCCATCTCGATGCCGGTCTTGCCGGTGACGCCCAGCGTGGCCTGCACGTGGATACCGACCCGGCCATCCTGGCGCTCGCCGGCCGCCACCGGGGTCAGCTCCACGGCGCTTTTCGTGATGTTCAGCGGATGGCACAGTGGTATCAGCGCTGAGGTCTGCTTGCTGGCCATGATACCGGCCACCCGGGCTACCGCCAGCACGTCGCCCTTGGCGGCAGTGCCATCCACAATCATCGCCAGCGTTTCAGGTTGCATGGCGATGAAGCCTTCGGCCACCGCCACCCGTTGCGTCTCGTCCTTGGCGCCGACGTCGACCATGCGGGCGGCGCCCTTCTCGTCGATGTGGGTCAGTTGGGCGCCGCTATCCGTATTCGTGTCCATGCAGGTCCTCGTCCTTTCATCGCCAGGCCATCAAGTCGCCAGCTCGCCAGGTCGCCAGCTCACCAGGTCATCAAGTCACCAAGTCACCAAGTCGTCAGGTCGCCACGCGACAGCCCGGGTTCCGGCAACGCAGCCGCCACGCGACAGCCCGTCTCCGGCAGCGCAGCCGCCGCTCGGCTTGTTCCATCCGCAGCAGTATTATCCGCCAATCTGGCTCATCAGTCGATCGGTGCCTACGCGGTTGTGATGCTCGTCGGGTTTGGCACCCAGAGCCACGTGCAGAGCGGCGCGCACAGCGGCGTCATCGCCGGAGCGCAGAGCAGCCCGTACGTCGTACTCGTCGTCGCTGAACAGGCAAGGGCGCAGTTGCCCTTCGGCAGTCATCCGCAGGCGGTTGCATTCGCCGCAGAAATGGCGGGAGAGAGCCGAGATGAAACCCACCGTGCCCTGGGCGCCGGCAAACTCGTAGTAGCGCGCCGGACCCCAACCCTCGGGGCGTCGATCGTTCAAGGGCAGCAGCTTGCCCAGGCCTTCAGCTTCGGCCTGTTGGTTCAGCAACTCAATCAGCTCTTCGTTGGGGATGGTGTCATCCGCCGTCCAGCCCAGGCCATCGCCGCCGCAGCTGGCGCCGACCGGCATGTATTCGATGAAGCGCACGTGCAGCGGCCGGTCCAGCGACAGTTTGGCAAAGGCCAGCAGGTCCTGATGAAGCGACCGCACCACCACGGAGTTGATCTTCACCGGATCAAAGCCTACCCGCAGTGCCGCTTCGATGCCGGCAAAGACGTCTTCGATTCTGCCCCAGCGGGTGATGTGGGTGAACTGCTTTGGGTCCAGGGTGTCCAGGGAGATGTTCACCCGGTCCAGGCCAGCCTCACGCAAGGAATCTGCGAAATCAGGTAGCAAAATAGCGTTGGTGGTCATCGCCACCCGCTCGATTCCGGGGGTCTGGGCGATGTTGCGCACCAGGTCGACAATCCCCAGACGCACCAGTGGCTCGCCGCCGGTCAGG
The DNA here is from genome assembly GCA_031272005.1 of Coriobacteriales bacterium. Classification (GTDB taxonomy): domain Bacteria; phylum Actinomycetota; class Coriobacteriia; order Coriobacteriales; family UBA8131; genus JAISUQ01. Next base: position 2,946 of record JAISUQ010000139.1, read on the forward strand.
CGGATGCGGGAGAAGCCCTCGCCAGCAGCAATCTCCACGAAGTGCAGGATCTCCTCCAGGCTGAGCATGGCATCATGCGGCTTCCAGGCCACGCCTTCCTCCGGCATGCAGTACAGGCAGCGCAGATTGCAGCGATCGGTCACCGAGATGCGCAGGTAGTCGATGGTCCGTCCATGTTGATCAATACCCAAGGATCAGCCCCTTATCTCTCGATACTTTCGATACTCTCAATGCTTTCAATACTCTCAACACTCTCAACACTCTCAACACTCTCAACACATTTATTGCTCTCATTACATCAGTTGTGCCAGCCACCGCGTCAGCGTCCTTGTCGGCCGCCATCCCGGTACCACCCTGGCTCAGACTACAGCCTGCTCCATATCCAGGCGCAGACAGCTGGCCGTCTGGCCGCTGAGCAGTGAATCCGGCCCCTCGGGTACGATCAGCAGGCAGTTGCTGCGGTTCAGGACGCCGAGCAGGGCCGAGGATTGGTTGCGATCCGGGCTGACCAGATACTCGCCAGCCGCGTCGCGCGTCAATGTGGCCCGCAGATAGAGCCGGCGGGTCTCGTTGCGCTTATGGACGTCGGTGGCCATCCGGGCCTGGACGAACTGCCGGTCCAGCTCGGGATAGCCTTGCATCCAGCGCAGGGCCGGGCGGGCGAAGATCTCAAAGCCCACCGCTGCAGCACCCGGGTTGCCGGGCAGCCCCAGGAAGGGCACGCCACGCACCACCCCGAAGGTTTGGGCCTTGCCCGGCTTCATGTTTACCTTGTTGAAGAACAGTTCACCCTGCTCCCGGACTGCCGGGGTGATGAAATCGAAGTCACCCTCGGCTGCGCCGCCGCTGCTGAGTACAAAGTCGCCGGCGTCTACGGCGCTCAGCAGTGCCGCCTGCAGCTCCTCGCGGGTGTCGCCCACAGCTGGCATGATCACCGGGATGGCTCCGGTCTCCAACACCTGGGCGGCCAGGGAGTAGCTGTTGGAGTTGCGAATCTGCCCCGGCCCCGGCACCTGGTCGCAGCCCACCAGTTCGGTACCGGTGGAGAAGATCGCCACCGTCGGGCGACGGTAGACGCTCACCGTGGAATTGCCGGTGGAGGCCAACAGCCCCACGCCAGCGGCGTTCAGGCGTTCACCGCAGCGCAGCAGCACCTCTCCGGCTTTAGCCTCCTCGCCGTGCATCCGGACATTGGCGCCGTACTGCGGGGTCTTGGCGAAGACCACCTGCTCACCGCTGGCGTTCTCGGCGCTTTCGCCCAGCACCTCGGTGTCTTCAATCTTGACCACCGTATCGGCGCCTTCGGGCATCGGCGCGCCGGTCATGATGCGCACGGCCTGCCCCGGCTGCAGCACGCCCTCAAAGACCTCCCCGGCGGCAACATGGCCTGCGATGGGCATCTGCAGCGGCAAGCCGCCCCGGGCGGCCTCGAAGTCGGCGAAGCGTACCGCAAAGCCGTCCATCGCCGAGTTGTCAAACGGGCTGATGTCGATGTCCGAGGACACATCCTGGGCCAGCACCCGTCCGAAGGCCTCGGTCAAAGGGATGCGCTCCGTGCTGCTCCGCGTCAAATGCTCGAAGACTACCTGGCGGGCGTCCTCCACGCTGATCAGCTGTTCATTGGTATAGCGTTTGGTCGTTGACATTATGCTCCTTAAAAGACAGTCCGACCATTATACCGCAGCTTCAGCCGGCTTCAGCTCACAACATCTGTTAATGCAGAAAAATGTTGGACATAGAACATAATGGGACATAATCTGCCAACCCACCTCGGCCTCGTCCCCCCGGGAGGCACCGGGATACTCCAGTCCTCGGCGGCTCGGCTGCCTGCCGCTCGGCCAGCCCATGTAACGCGCAAGCGGATTGCCCGGCCGGTAATCCCTCCGCAAGCCGCAGGGGAATGCTAATTTTATATCAGACCAATCATCTTCATCGCATTGGGGGCAGTCTTAATGAGCGCTTGTTGTCTGTACTTCTTCAGCGCTACCGGCAACAGCCTGGCTGTGGCCTTGGAACTGACGTCACTATTACAAATGCCCGAACCCATTTCCATCCCCGGATCGATGGTCCTTGACGACCCCTATGCCGCCGCCCGCAACGCCGAGTGCGTGGGCTTTGTCTTCCCGGTGCATCGGGCCACGCTGCCCGAGATGGTCCGTGGCTTCATCGTCGAGATGCCGGTGCGTCCGGATTGCTACTACTTTGCCATCAGCACCTATACCCTGTTTGGTTGCAATGAGTTCTGGGATGTGGATGAGATACTCTGCGCCCAGGGCGCCCGCCTGAACTATGGCGCCAGCATTCAGATGATGGGCAATGTGGGTCTGCTGGCACCGGATACCCGCACCGTCCAGCGCCGTCGCGAGCAGATGCGCGAGCAGGCCGCCGAAATATCCGAGGCTGTGGCCAATCATCAGGAGAACTACTTTCGCCGCTCCAATAAACTGCTCGGCCGCCTGGTGGCCGCCTTCACCAGCATGCGTCGTCGCTCCATCAGCTTCAAGGTCGACGGCAGCTGCACCCGCTGCGGCGTCTGCGCTCAGGTCTGCCCCGCCCAGAACATCACGGTGGACAAGGACGGCGCCCATGCCCCGGTGCGCTCGGACAAATGCGAAGCCTGCCTGGCCTGCGTGCACTGGTGTCCGGCCAACGCCCTGAGCACCCAGACGCCCCTGCACAGCCACTACCACAACCCCGACATCAAGCCCGAACAGCTCAACCCCCACGCCCGCCTGGAATCATCCTGAGTTGGCAGACCGCAGCCTGCTCCCCATCGAGCAGAGAAACGCCGATTAAGCCCCAAGCCTCCGTTGGTCGTCAGGGCGTGAGCAATCGCGCTTTTGCAGGGATTGCCGGCAATAAGCAGTCAATCGTCGGCTCACTGGCTCTGTTACAATGGACAGCATGGATAACCTGTTTGACAGTAGTGCGGGGATTGAGGCTGAGGTTGCGGCTGCCCAACAGCGGGCGGAGCAGTTGCGCTCGGAGATCGACCATCATTCCTATCTGTATTATGCCCAGGAGCAACCGGAGATCAGCGATGCGGCCTTTGACTCGCTGATGCGCGAGCTGCAGGAGCTGGAGCGGCGCTTTCCGGAGTTGGTGGTGCCCACATCGCCCACTCAGCGGGTCGGTGGCTTTGTGGCCGGCGAGACCTTCTCCGCCGTGGCCCATGCCAGCCGGATGTACTCGCTGGATAATGCCATGGACCTGGACGAGCTGGACGCCTGGCTGGCCCGCACCCGTCAGGCGGCTGCCGAGCTGGCCGCTGCGGAGCCAACCGCATTGAAGCTGACCTTTGTCTGCGAGCTGAAGATCGACGGCTCCTCGCTGGCCTTGACTTACATCGACGGTGAGCTGATCCGCGCCGCCACCCGTGGCGATGGCACCATCGGTGAGGACGTCACGGCCAACGCCCGCACGGTACGTGACATCCCGCTCAGGCTGCGCACGCCACAGGCCGGCAGCGTGGAGATCCGTGGTGAGGTCTTCATGCCCAAGAGCAGCTTCGAGCGGCTCAACGAGGCCATCTTCGCCGAGGCTGAAGCGGCGGGCAAGGCTGCCAAGCCCTTTGCCAATCCGCGCAACGCCGCCGCCGGGTCGCTGCGTCAGAAGGATGCCCGCATTACCGCCCAACGCGACCTGGCGACCTACATGTACGCCTATGCCGACGTCCCTGCCGCCGCCACGGCGCCAGCCGCCGCCACCGACAACGCCGCCACCGACATCACCGACATCACCGCCGCCAACGCCGCCAACACCGCCAACATCGCCAACGCCGCCAACACAAATCCCCCTGCGGGCGCACGCGAGGCCGCCACGCCCCTCTCCACCACCCTTGTAACCCCACCCGTTGCCAGCCAGTGGGAGCTGCTGGATTGGTTGAAGCAGGCCGGCTTCCACGTCAACCCCAACATCGCACTGTGCACCAGCGCCGACGAGGTCCACGACTTCTGTGTGCAGGCCATCGAGCACCGCGCCGAGCTGCCCTACGACATCGATGGCGTGGTGGTCAAGGTCAACGACTTCGCCCTGCAGCGCCAGCTCGGCGCCACCGCCAAAGCCCCACGCTGGGCCATCGCCTTCAAGTTCCCGCCGGAGGAGAAGACCACCGTGCTACGGCGCATTGTGGTGCAGGTGGGGCGTACCGGCGCGCTGACCCCGGTGGCCGAGTTCGACCCGGTGCTGGTGGCTGGCTCCACGGTGGCCCGGGCCACGCTGCATAACCTGGACGAGGTGCGCCGCAAGGATGTGCGGGTGGGCGACACCATCATCATCCGCAAGGCTGGCGACGTCATCCCCGAGGTCCTCGGTGCGGTAGCCAGCCTGCGCCCAGCCGATGCCCAGGAGTGGCAGATGCCCGCGCACTGCCCATCCTGCGGCTCGCCGGTCTTTCGCGACGAGGACGGTGCGGCCTTCCGCTGCGACAGCGCCGAGTGCCCGGCCCAGCTGCTGGAGCGCCTCGGCCATTGGGTCTGCCGTGGTGCTATGGACATCGACGGCCTGGGCCCCAAAGTCATCGAGAAGCTGGTGGAGCAGGGTCTTCTCCGCGATGTTGCCGGCTTCTACAACCTCAGTGTCGAACAGCTGGCCACGCTGCCCACCGGCGAGGAGCGCTACGTGCGCCAGATGTCGCCGGATAAGCGCGAGCTCAGCGGCGACTATGCCACCGAACCGGTGCTGCTGGGCGCCCTGGTGGCCGGCAAGCTGCATGCCCAGATTGATGCCAGCCGCCAGCAGCCCTTTGCCCGGGTGCTCTTTGGGCTGGGCATCCGCAACGTTGGCAAGACGGTGGCCGAGACCCTGGCCCGGCAATTCCCCGCTATCGATGCTCTGGCCGCTGCCACAGAGGAGCAGCTCTGCGCCATCGAGGGTATCGGGCCGGTGATTGCCCGCACCTTGCGGCAGTTCTTCCAGACCCCCGATAACCTCCAGCTCATTGAGCAGTTGCGCGCGGCCGGATTGCAGCTGGAGGTCACGGCTGCCGCAGCCGCCGCCCGCGCCCGCGCCGCCAAGCCCCAGACCCTGGCCGGCCTGACCTTCGTGCTCACCGGCGCCCTGGAAGAGCATACCCGTGAGGAGGCCGAGGCCCTGCTGCGCGAGTACGGCGCCAGGACTTCCGGTGCGGTAAGCAGCAAGACCAGCTACGTGGTGGCCGGCCCCGGTGCCGGCTCAAAACTGACAAAAGCGAAACAACTTGGCATTCCGGTGCTGGATGAGTCACAATTAAACATTATTTTAACAATCGGGGAGGTACCATGAGAGAAAGTCGTATTGCGGGAATCGTCTTCCCGGTGGTTCTGCTGGTGATCTGCCTGGGGGCGTTCTTTTTGCCGCACATCAGCTTTCCGCTGTTCGGAGGTCTGTCGGCGAGCACCGTCAAGGGCTTCTACATGATGCTCCAGAGCCTGCCGCAGGTGCCGGCTGCGGCCAGCAGCTTCTCCTGGGCGGCCCTCTGGGAGGTCGTCACCACAACGGGGCCGTTCGTGCTGGCCATAGCCATCACGGTGATCGTGGTGCTGGTGCTGATCATCGGGCTGTTGATTGCGGCGGCCGTCTTTGCCTGCTTTGGCCTCTACCATGGTATCGCCAACCACACGCAGAGGTCTCTGCGCCACGCCAGCCGCGGCGCCTGGTTCGTCTTCTTCATCATGTTGATCAGTGCGCTGGGCCTGCTGTTGCTGAATTTCATCTTCAACTGGCAGATTCAGGGCGGCGCAGCCAACCTCGGGGTGGATTACCTGAGCATCCAGTACATCAAGCCTTCCATCTTCATCTGGCTGCTGCTGCTGGCCTCGCTGGCACTGATCATCGCTTCAGCGGTTGTCCGCCGCCGGTTGAAGCGCCCCGCAGGGAACTGAATCACCGTGTCCACTGGCATCACCCGCATTGACCTGCTACCCTGTAATTGGTCAGGGGAGAGGACTCCATGACAGCTACTTGGACGATTCTGGCAATTGCCATCATATTTGAGGTCGGCTTCGCGATCTGGTGTGTCCATACCAGGGACATGCACTGGCGTGCGCGGAGTTACTTCCGTGTGATGTTCTGTTTCCTGTTCATCGTCGCCATGCTCATCCCGCCACTGCACTTCGTCTCGCCGCTGCCGTTTGGCTTTATCCAGTGGGGGCCGCTGTTCATCTATCTGTTCATCATGGCCATCAACGGCTGCATCCGCCTGATCCACTGGCTCTGGACCAGCCTGCATAACCGTCCGGAGCACAAGCCGCCCCGGTTTTTCCGCCGCAGCCGGGCCATCGGCAAAGCCGCCACCCACAGTGTCCTGATCTTTATCCTGCTGCTGCCGGCTTTTGCTTTCCCGCCGGTCTATAAGCTGCCCGAACCTACCGGCGGCTACGACGTCCAGAGCATCCATGTCACGCTGCTGGACAGCGAGCGCTCCGACCCGCTGACGCCGGTGGTCGGCGTAGCCCGGCAGGTGCCGGTGGATATCTACTACCCGGTGGACGCCCGCGGTAATGCGCTGGACGGCACATTCCCGGTGGTTTTCTACTCGCATGGCGCCATCGGCTCGGGCGACTCCAATCGCTCCACCTACGAGGAGCTGGTCTCCAATGGCTACATCGTCTGCGCCATCAGTCATCCCGGCCATTCGCTTCTGGCCAACGCCGAGGGCCGGATGGTCTTCATCAACCTCTCCTATCTCAATGATTATCTGGTCTTGAGCAATGCGGTCGACGGCCAGTTCACCGATCAGGAGGTCTACGACCAGATGATGGTCTGGGTCAATGTGCGCGTCGACGACATCAACTTTGCCATCAACAGCATCAAGTCGATGACCGCCGATGCCGCCACCGACCCGGTCTTTCGGATGATCGACACCGAGCGGATTGGCCTGATGGGCCACTCCATCGGCGGCTCGGCCATGACCATCGTCGCCCGCCAGCGCGGCGACATCACAGCCGTCGTCAATCTCGAAGGCCCGCTGTTCAGCGAGCTGGCCTCCTACACCGATGGCAATGTCTCCTGGCGCAGCGACAACTTCCCCCTGCCGTTGCTCAATATCTACTCCGACCAACTCTGGGTGCCCTTCCAGGTGGACATCAATACCGACGGCGGCGAGCAGGCCAAGCAGGGTTTCAAGTACGGCGCCAACCTCCGCTACGTGCTCAATCCACCGGCTAACGTCCAAAACGTCTACATGGAAGGCGCCCGCCACCTCGGCCTGACCGACCTGCCCATCTACACCCCGTTCTTCGAGTCGGTTTTAGACGGAGAACCGCAATCCGCCAACCCTACCACATCCATGGCCGCCGAAAACCAAATCATCCTGGAGTTCTTCCAGAACAACCTGGCCTGAGTTGGAGCCTGGCCCGCAGGGGCGCGATCGCTCGCGCTCTTTCGACCCTCGACACCGTCCTGCACTTTCGCGGGCATGTCCAGCAATTCTCCCAAAAAATCTCAGTCACCCATTGTTAGATTACAGTTTCGTGACAAGCGGCGGCAACGGCTGGCTTGGCGCTTGAAATCGGCGCTGGTTGGAGTATCATAGCGAACCGTTAGCACTCGACCCTTGAGAGTGCTAAATCTATCTCACAGGCGAGAGCGCCAGACACGATACAGTACAGAACAGAAAGGGAGGTACGACAAGATGAGTCTCAAACCATTAGGAGACAGAGTCATCGTCAAGCAGGACGAAGCCGAGACCGCAACCGCCTCAGGCATCCTGATCGCCAGCAACGCCCAGGAGAAGCCGCAGCGCGGCAAGGTCATCTCGGTAGGCGAGGGCAAGCTGGACAACAACGGCAACCTGATCAAGCCGCAGGTCAAGCCCGGCGACAGCGTCATCTACAGCAAGTACGGGGGCACCGAGGTGAAGATCGACGGCGAGGAGCTGCTGATCCTGCGGGCCGATGATATCTATGCAGTATACGAGTAAAGGAGCGCGAAAATGACTGCCAAGGACATCAAGTACAACGAGGCCGCACGCGGCACTCTGGCCGCCGGCGTCTCCAAGCTGGCCGACGCCGTCAAGGTTACGCTGGGCCCCAAGGGCCGCTACGTGGCATTGGAGCGCTCCTACGGCGCCCCGCTGATCTCCAACGACGGCGTCACCGTAGCCAAGGAGATCGAACTGGAGGATAAGGTCGAGAACATGGGCGCCCAGCTGGTGCGCGAGGTGGCCGTGAAGACCAACGACGTGGCCGGCGACGGCACCACCACCGCCACGCTGCTGGCCCAGATCATCGTCAACGAGGGCATGCGCAACGTCACCGCCGGCGCCAACCCGCTGGCGATCCGCCGGGGTATCGAGAAGGCCACCGAGGCCGTGGTCGAGGCCATCAAGAAGAACGCCAAGAGCGTCTCCAACCAGGAGCAGATCGCCAACGTTGGCTCCATCTCTGCCGGCGATGAGACCATCGGCGCCAAGATCGCCGAGGCCATGCAGGTGGTAGGCAAGGACGGCGTAATCACCGTCGAGGAGAGCCAGACCTTCGGCATCGACATCGAAACCGTGGAGGGCATGCAGTTCGACAAGGGCTATGTCTCCCCGTACATGGCCACCGACATGAGCCGGATGGAAGCCGAGCTCAAAGACCCCTACATCCTGATCACCTCCCAGAAGATCAGCTCCATCCAGGACCTGCTGCCGATTCTGGAGGCCGTGATGCAGGCTGGCCGCCCGCTGCTGATCATCTGCGAGGACTTCGAGGGTGAGGCTCTGGCCACCGTGCTGCTCAACCGTCTGCGCGGCACGCTGAACTGCGTGGCCGTCAAGGCGCCGGGCTTCGGCGACCGCCGCAAGCGCATCCTGGAGGATATCGCCATCGTCACCGGTGGCACCGTGGTCACCGAGGATCTGGGCATGAAGCTGGCTGACACCACTCTCGATCTGCTCGGCCGGGCCAAGACCGTCCGCGTCACCAAGGACACCACGACCATCGTCGACGGCGCCGGCAAGAAGGCCGACATCACCGGACGCGTGAACCAGATCAAGAACGAAATTGATATTACAGATAGCGATTTTGACCGCGAGAAGCTCCAGGAGCGCCTGGCCAAGCTGGCCGGCGGCGTGGCTGTCATCAAGGTCGGCGCGGCTACCGAAGTCGAGCTCAAGGAGCGCAAGAGCCGCATCGAGGACGCCCTGCAGGCCACCCGGGCTGCCGTGGAAGAGGGCATCGTCGCCGGCGGTGGCGTAGCCCTGATCGACGCCCTGCCAGCCCTGGACAAACTGACCGCCGCCGACAGCGACGAGCAGGTGGGCATCAACATCGTCCGCGCCTCGCTCTCCGCCCCGCTGCGCATCATCGCCGACAACGCCGGCTTTGAGGGCTCGGTTGTGGTGGAGAAGGTCAAGGGCCTGAAGAAGGGCGAGGGTCTGAACTGCGCCACCGGCGAGTACGGCGACCTGATCAAGATGGGCATCATCGACCCGGTCAAGGTGACCCGCTCAGCCCTGCAGAACGCCGCCTCCGTGGCCGCGCTGATTCTGATCACCGAGGCCACCGTGACCGAAGTACCCAAGGAAGGCCCAGACCTCTCCGCCCTGGCCGGCGCCATGGGCGGCGGCGGCGGGATGTACTAAGCCGCTGGCCAACCAGCCAACCCACAAGCATCTTCCGTACCACCAACAGGCCGCCCACCCGGGCGGCCTGTTTGTGGTAGCGGCGCTTTGGCGCAGCATATTGACAGCGCGGCTATAATGGGATTACAAGTGGACTCTGGTATGGAAGGCATGGAATGGAGTATCGCTCTGACAGATATGGCAACAAGCTCTCGGTGCTTGGCTTTGGATTGATGCGGCTGCCGGTTCGGCTTGCGGGCATCGACCTGGAGCGCAGCGAGGGTCTGGTGTTGGCGGCGGTGGACGGTGGGGTCAACTATTTTGATACCGCTTATCTCTATACGGGCAGTGAGGAGGTCTTTGGCAGGATTCTGGCCAGAAACCCCGAGCTGCGCCAGAAGCTGCACATCGCTACCAAGCTGCCGCATAGCCAGTGCCGCAGTTATGAGGACTTCGACCGGCTGTTCAATGAGCAGCTGCGTCGGCTGCAGGTGCGCAGCGTCGATTACTATCTGATCCACAACCTGGCAGATGCTGCCGGATGGCAGCGGCTGGTGGAGCTGGGCATCGAGCGCTGGGTCACCGCTCAGCAACAGGCCGGGCGCATCGGGCAGCTGGGCTTCTCCTTCCATGGCAAGCAGCAGGGATTCCTGGATTTGCTGGAAGTGCGGGATTGGGACTTCGTGCAGATTCAGTACAACTATCTGGATGAGAACTTCCAGGCCGGGCGCACCGGCCTGGAAGCGGCTGCCAGGCGGGGTCTGCCGGTGGTGGTCATGGAGCCATTGCGCGGCGGCAAGTTGGCTGGCGGGCTGCCGCGGCGGGCCGAGCAGCTGTTTGCCGCTGCTGACCCTGAGGTCTCGGTTGCCTCCTGGGGCTTCAGGTGGCTTTTCGACCAACCGGAGGTGACGGTGGTGCTCAGCGGCATGAGCAACGAGGACCAGTTGGCCGACAACCTCCAGACGGCTGCAGTCGCCCCTACGGGCTTGCTCAGCGAGGGCCAGCGGCAGGTCTATGCCGAGGTCATCGACATTATCCGTCAGACATATAAAGTGCCCTGCACCGGGTGCAACTACTGCATGCCCTGTCCGCAGGGGGTGAACATCCCGGGGTGCTTTGCCGCCTATAACACCCGGGCGGCGCAGGGCTTAGGGACCGGCACCTTCCAATACATCACCAGTACGGCCGCCAACCGCGTTGATGGCTACATGGGTGCCAGGCTGTGCATCGCCTGCGGAGCCTGCAAGCCCAAATGCCCTCAGGGTATCGACATCGTGCAGTCGCTGCGCGAGGTGCGCGCCAGGATGGAGCCGTTCTGGTTTGGTCCGCTGATGGCGATAGTCCGCCGCTTCACCTGACGCCGTTCAGCCGCGTTGGTCGATGGGGATGTATTCGCTCTTCTGACCGGTGGATTTATAGGCTGGACGGATAATCCGTTTGCCGCTGACCGTCTCCTCGAAGCGATGTGCTGCCCAGCCGGCCATCCGGCCACAGGCGAACAGCGGCGTGAACAGCTCCTCGGGGATGCCCAGTAGGCTGTAGACAAAGCCGGAGTACATATCGACGTTGGCGCAGAGGTGCTTGCCGCCCTTGACCTGTGCAAAGACCTCCGGAGCCAGGCGCTCCACGCGTTCCAGCAGTTGCAGCTCGGCCTCGAACTCGGTGCCGTTGGCCAGCTTGCGGGCAAAGCCCAGGCAGATCTCGGCGCGGGGGTCGGAGAGGGTGTAGACGGCATGACCCATACCGTAGACCAGCCCGGTGCGGTCGAAGGCCTGCCTGGAGATGATCTTCTCCAGATAGCTGGCGACCTCGTCGTCGTTTTCCCAGTCGCTGACGTGGGCCTTGATGTCGTTTTGCATCTGGCGCACCTTGGCGTTGGCGCCGCCGTGGCGGTTGCCCTTCAGCGAGCCGATGGCGGCGCTGTAGGCGGAGTAGGGATCGGTGTCGGCGGAGGACAGCACCCGGCAGGTGAAGGTGGAATTGTTGCCGCCGCCATGCTCGGCATGTAATGATAGCATAATATCAAGCATTTGCGCCTCTTCGCGCCGATACTGGCGGTCGGTGCGCAGCATCGAGAGGATGGTCTCGGCGGTGGATTCGCCGGGCTTGAAACGATGCATGATCATCGAGCCGTTGGCAAATTTGGTCTGTTGGGCATAGTAGGCCAGCACGGCGATACGCGGTAGGCGCGAGAGCAGCGAGATGGCCGTCTCGATCTCATGCGCCGGGGCGCGATCCTCAGCGGCACAGTCATCGGCATAGAGCATCAGAATCGAACGGGCCAGGCAGTTCATGATGTTGGGGGTGGCCGGGTTCATGATGTAGTGGGCGGTAAAGCCGTCCGGCAGTTCGCGCTCGGCGTCCAGCGCAGCACTGAAGGTGGCCAGCTGCTGGCGGGTCGGCAGCTCGCCGATCATCAACAGGTAGGAGATCTCCTCAAAGCAGTAGCGTCCCTCGTCAAAAGCCGGTTGCAGCAGATCCTTGATGTCGTAGCCGCGCAGGGTCAGCACGCCTTTATCCGACAGCACCTCGCTGTCCGAGACCACGTAGCCATGGACGTTGGAGATGTTGGTGACTCCGGCGATGACGCCAGTGCCGTCGTCGTTGCGCAGGCCGCGTTTGACCTTGTATTTGCTGAAGAAATCCGGGTCGATGGCGTTGACCTGCTCGAATGTCTGATAAAGCTTGAGTTCCTGTTCCTGCTGCATATGCTGGCTCCCTCGTCTCGGATGTATGCTGTTGCGGTAATGGGTACCCCATATTTTACCGTACAATGGGAAAATGCAGAATAGCGGATTGACAGATACGGTTTCCCGGACCCTGGCGCAGCATCGGATGCTGCCCGATGACCAGCGGGCGCCGCTGCTGCTGATGGTCAGTGGTGGCTCGGACTCCGTGGCCCTGGCGCGGCTGCTGGTGCAGTTATTTGGTGCGGAGAAGGGGCAGCCTCAGACGCCGCCGGATGGGACGGAGCGGGGGCATCAAGCCGGGGCAGTGCAGGGGCAGCCAGCCGGGACGGTGCAGGGGCAGCCAGCCGCCGCCGCCCGTCCGCTCAAAATCTTCCATCTCAACCATCAGTTACGCGGCGAGGACTCCGAGGCTGATGAGCGTTTTGTGCTGGCGCTGGCCGCCGAGCTGGGCTTGCCCTGTGCCACCCGGCGGGTGGAGCTGGCGACGCTGGCCGCCAGTCAGGGGGCGGCGGGCAACGTTGAGCAGTTGGGCCGCCAGCTGCGCTATCAGCTGGCGGGCGAGGTGCTGGACGAACTCTGCGCTCAGGCCGCTGTGCCGCCGTCAGCCGGACGCATCGTCGTGGCGCATACCCGCGACGACCGGGTGGAGACATTCCTGATGCGGGTAATCAAGGGGGCTGGACAGGGGGCCTTGGCCGGGATTCCGCATGTCAACGGCCGCGTTATCCGCCCGCTGCTGGACTGCACCCGCGAGCAGTTGCGCGATTGGCTGGTAGCCCGGGCTTGTTCGGTATCGCCGTCATCTGCGGCTGGCAGCAGGCTCTGGCGCGAGGACGCCAGTAACGCCGATACCCGCTACTTCCGGGCCTTTATCCGCCATAAGGTACTGCCGCTGCTTGAGGAGCAGAATCCCGACCTGCTGGCCACAGCCGCCCGCACCATGGACCTGCTGGCCGATGAGGATGCCTACCTGGCCGCCCAGGCTGCCGAGCTGCTGACTGCCCATGGACGGGTTGATGGTGATCTGCTCCCCGGCAGCGCCGCCCGCATGGAGCTGGCCGGCGAGCTGTTCAGCGCGCATCCGGTACTGGTGCGCCGGGCGGTCAAGCTGGCCTGCGAGGCCGTCATGCCGCCTGATGCCCGCCTGACCCAGTGGCATATCACCAACATCGCCCAAGCCGGCGGGCATATCGGTTTCGCAACAGATATTCCCGGCGATGTGACTGTCCGCAACGATAACGGTATACTGGTCATTCGTCAGAAAACGGCGGCGGAGCAGCCCCGGCACGATCCCCGGTCTGACAACCGGCAGGATTCGCGGCCCGACTCCCGCCCAAACCAGAGAGGACGCCAGCAGCCAGATGCACCAAGACCTGAGTGAGGTTCTCTACAGCGCTGAGGATATCGCATCCTGCGTACAGCGATTGGGCGCCGAAATCAGCGCCGATTATCGGGGGGAGAAGATTCTCCTGGTGACGGTGCTCAAAGGCGCTTTCATCTTCATGGCCGATTTGGCCCGCTGCATCGATGGCGATGTGGAAGTGGATTTCATGGCCGTCTCCAGCTACGGTGCCGAGGCCAAGAGTTCGGGCATCGTCCGCATCATCAAAGACCTCGAAGCCCCGGTGGAGGGCCGCCACATCATCATCGTCGAGGACATCCTGGACAGTGGCCTGACGCTGAAATACCTGACCCGCAACCTCAAGTCGCGCGGGCCTCTCTCCATCGAAGTCGCCACGTTGCTGCTCAAGGAGGGCAAGCAGCAGGCCGACATCAGCTGCAAGTACGTCGGCTTCAAGTGTCCCGACGAGTTTGTCGTCGGCTATGGCCTGGACTATGCCGAGACTTATCGCAACCTGCCCTATATCGGCGTGCTCAAGCCGGAAGTCTATTCCTAGCGAACCCAGAAAGAAGTCAATGGATAAGAAACAACGCAACCGACGCAACTATGTAATCTACGGGATTTTACTGGTGGTACTGATGGCCATCATCGGCACCCAGCTGTTCAACGGCCTCAAGCCGGCGGAGACCCTGACCTTGACCACCAGCGAGTTCATCAGTGAAGTGGAGAAGGGCAACGTCGCCGAGGTCACCTACAACGCTGCCACCGGCGATCTCACCGGCACCTATGATGACGACGGCGACCCGGATACCCCGCAGGTCGACTTCCACGCCAAGTTCGTTGCCGAAGACACCCTTTATGAGCTGATGAATCAGCATCCCAAGACCAGTTTCGACACCACAGTGCAAAGCTCCAGCGTTTGGATCTCGGTGCTGACCACCGTCATCCCGATGCTGATTCTCGGGGTCTTCGTCTGGTTCATCTTCTCGCAGTTCAACAACGCCAACAACAAGAACATGCAGTTCGGCAAGACCAAGGCCAAGAAGGCCCACGAGGAGCGGCCCTCCACCAAGTTTGCCGATGTCGCCGGCATCGACGAAGCCGTCGAAGAGCTCCAGGAGATCAAGGACTTCCTGGTCGACCCGGGCAAGTACCAGAAGCTCGGCGCCAAGATCCCCCGCGGCGTGCTGCTGGTGGGCCCGCCGGGCACCGGCAAGACACTGCTGGCCCGGGCTGTGGCCGGCGAGGCCGGGGTGCCGTTCTTCTCCATCTCCGGCTCGGATTTTGTGGAGATGTTCGTGGGTGTGGGCGCCTCGCGCGTACGCGACCTGTTTGAGCAAGCCAAGCAATCCGCGCCCTCCATCATCTTCATCGACGAGATCGATGCCGTGGGCCGTCAGCGCGGCGCCGGCCTGGGCGGCGGCCATGACGAGCGCGAGCAGACCCTCAATCAGCTGCTGGTGGAGATGGACGGCTTCGACGACCACCAGAGCGTCATCCTGATTGCCGCCACCAACCGCGTGGACATCCTCGACCCGGCGCTGCTGCGCCCCGGCCGCTTCGACCGCCAGATCATCGTCATGCGCCCCGACCTCAAGGGTCGCGAGGCCATCCTCAAGGTGCATTCCGAAGGCAAGCCGCTGGCCAACAGCGTCAGTCTGGAGACCCTGGCTCGCATGACCCCCGGCTTTACGGGCGCCGACCTGGCCAATCTGATGAACGAGGCCGCCCTGCTCACCGCCCGCAAGGGCAAGAAGCTGATCACCATGGCCGAGCTCAACGAGGCCATGGAGCGCGAGATTGCCGGCCCGGAGCGCAAGAGCCGGATTATGACGGATAAGGAAAAGCGCACCATCGCCTACCACGAGAGCGGCCATGCCCTGGTGGGCCACGTGCTGGAGCACTCCGATCCGGTGCACAAGATCTCCATCATCAGCCGCGGCCAGGCTTTGGGCTACACGCTGTCCCTGCCCAATGAGGACCGCTTCCTGAACTCCCGCAACGAGATGTACGACGAACTGGCAGTATTTCTGGGCGGCCGCGTGGCGGAGGAAATCTTCTGCGACGACATCACCACCGGCGCCTCCAACGACCTGGAGCGGGCCACCAAGATGGCTCGCCAGATGGTCACCCGTTACGGCATGACCGAGGCTCTGGGCAACCAGGTCTATGGCGAGGCCAACCATGAGGTCTTTTTGGGCCGCGATTATTCGGCCACGCCGGATTACAGCGAAGCCACCGCCCAGCGCATCGACGAGGAGGTCACGCGCATCATGGCCAAGGCCCACGACCGCGCCGCCGAGACGCTGAAGTCCCGCCGCGACCAGATTGAACTGATGGTCGAAATCCTCCTGGACCGCGAGACGGTGGAGGGCGAGGCTCTGGATGCGCTCTTGAATAACACCTGGGATGATTACATCCAGCACGAGGACGAGCTGTTGGCCAAAAAGGCCGAGGACCTGCGCAAGCAGGAAGAGGACGATGCTCGCAAGGCCGCCGAGCAGGAGATTTCGCAGCGCGTGCAATATGCGCCAGCCACCGCCTTCTCCAACAGCCCATTGCCGCCGCCCCAGGAAGGCCAGCTGATTGACGTGCCGACCATTGAGGACTTCTTCGACGGCAAGGTCAGCATCGAGCAGCTGGTCAACCAGCGTCTGGCGGAGAACCGGCAGGGCGCCCACGCCCGGCCGGTAACAACGGATGCCGCCGTTGCCCCCGTGGAGCAAAACGAGCTGCCAGCGCCCACGGGAGAGCCGGTGCTGCCGGCTGCCCCGCCCGACCTGGCGCTTACTGCCGAAGTCCCGCCGGCACCTGCGTTGGAGCCGAAGTCAGAATCTGTGCCTGAGCCGAAGCCGGAACAGGCGCCCGCAGTTGAGCCCCAGCCCGACCAGGAGCCCAAACACGCCAGGACTTCCAAGTCTTCTCACAAATCCACAGCCACCAAGGAGGCCAGTGATGCCGATGGATCTGGCCAGGATTGAGCAGGGTGTCCGCCTGATTCTGGAAGGAATCGGCGAGGACCCCGACCGCGAAGGCCTGCAGGACACCCCCAGCCGGGTGGCCCGGATGTATGCCGAGATCTTCGCCGGCCTGGAGCAGGACCCGGCAGAGCTGTTCGTCAAGAGCTTCGGGGAGAACCACGATGAGCTGGTACTGGTCAAGGATATCCCGCTGTATTCGGTCTGCGAGCATCACCTGGTGCCGTTTCTGGGTGTGGCCCACGTGGGCTACCTGCCGGGCAAGGACGGACGCATCTGCGGCATCTCCAAACTGGCCCGCCTGGTGGATTTGTTTGCCCGCCGCCCGCAGGTCCAGGAGCGCCTGACCTCCCAGATCGCCGATACCCTGGTGGCGCAGCTGGCGCCTAATGGCGTCATCGTGGTCATCGAGGCCGAGCATCTGTGCATGTCGATGCGCGGGGTGCGCAAGCCGGGCAGCAAGACCACCACCTCGGCCGTCCGCGGCGCCTTCAAGGCTTCGCAGACCACCCGGGCCGAGGCGATGTCGCTGATTTTCGGGTCCTGACCCGATGCGCTGGCGCTGCGCAGGCTTCGAGTTCAATCTGGAGCAGCCCGTGCTCATGGGCATCGTCAACGTCACCCCGGATTCGTTTTCAGATGGGGGAGAACACAGCAGCCCCGATACAGCCTGTGCGTTCGCCCGTCAGCTGGTGGCCGAGGGTGCCGGCATCATCGACGTCGGCGGCGAGTCCACCCGCCCGGGTGCTGGCGAGCTGGCGGCGCCCGAGGAGCTGAGGCGGGTACTGCCGGTGGTGCGTCAGCTGGCGGCTGAGGGCCTGTGTGTGTCCATCGACTCCCGGCATCCGCCGGTCGTGGAGGCCTGCCTGGAGGCTGGGGCGGCCATCATTAACGACGTCTCCGGCTTCCGTGAGCCGGCGATGTGCCAGTTGGCTGCCGGCTCAGATGCCGGCGTGGTGATCATGCATATGCAGGGTGAGCCGGGAAGTATGCAGCAAAACCCCCAATATGGCGACGTGGTGCGGGAAGTCGCCGCCTATCTGTTGGAGAAAGCTAGTATGCTAGTAGATATCGGAGTTGCTGCCGAGCGCATCTGTATCGACCCCGGCCCAGGCTTCGGCAAGACCTTTGAGCATAACCGGCAACTGTTGCGGGGCACCAGAGTGCTGGCCAACCTGGGCTACCCCCTGATGGCCGCCTGGTCGCGCAAGGGTTTCATCGGCCAGCTGAGCGGCGTGGAACAACCCGCACAGCGCATGGCCGGGTCGGCCGCCGCCGCCGTCTATGCCGCCAGCCAGGGCGCCCGCATCCTCCGCGTCCACGACGTCGCCCCCACCGCCCAAGCCCTGCGCATCCTCCAAGCCGTAATGTAATCCCCCCAGCCGCACTCAGGAACCGCTGTTTTATTCCCAACTATGGAAGACTTCGTAGGGGCGCTATTCATCGCGCCCTCCCGACCTGCGATATTGCTCTGCTTGATAAGGGCGCAATGAATTGCCTTGCCCAGGGGCTCAAGCGCTGCATTCGCAGCTTCGCCCATTCGCAGTCCACTGGACTGCGAATCCCTACGGCCAACTTAGGCTTGGGACTTGCTCAGCGTTCCCCTGACCACGTCAGCATCGCCGATTTGCGGCTGGTGGGGGTTGTTCATGTTGCTTCGGCAAATACCCGGCGCGACCAGTGGCGGTAGATGTGGGCGGCGAGCAGGCCCAGCACTTCTACGGCCAGCAGGCCGGCGACCAGCCAGGTGTAGTGGTTAATAAGCTGCATCGGCCGGGCAAAGTCCTCCAGGCAGGCCCAGAGGATCAGCGTGCCGAAGCCGATGAGCGAGGTGAGTATCTGCACCAGGCGGGCCCGACGCTCCAGGAGCACGCCGTTGGCGCTTTCGTCCCCCTGGCGGATGCGTCGATAATAGCTGGCAGTAGCGTCCAGCCGGGTGTCGCTGATCATCCGCAGGATGGTGGCGCAGGCTATCAGAAAGGCGAGCGCAGCGAGAACTGCGGAGACCAGACTCCATCCGGTCGTCGCCAGCGGGGTATAGGCTGGCGCTGCTGACTGGCCGGAGTTGGAGCCTGCGCTGGCACCGGCGCCAGAGCTGTCACTTGCGCCGGCATCAGCTCCAGATCCAGCGTCAGTGCCCTGGTTGAGCTGTGGTGGATGCACTTTGTTCTCTGCCGGGTGTTCCAGCCCCGGCAGGTGCGGCTGGTCGCAGGGGCACG
>JAISUQ010000181.1 GCA_031272005.1 Coriobacteriales bacterium
AATCAGCTTCAAGCCCAGCTGATAGGAGCCATCCTCGCGCTGTGCTGTCCAATCCCGCTGGGCCAGCGCCGCCAGGATACGATGCGCCGTGCTCTTGGACAATCCGGTACGCGCTGCCAACGCCCCCAGGCTCAAACCATCCGGCTCTGTGGCCAGCGCCTCCAGCACATCCAGCGCCCGGTCGATGGACTGAACATGCTTGACGCTTGAATCTGCAGCGGATGCCGCACCCATACCATGACCTCCAACTCAGTATGTCGGCAACTGTTGCGCTCCGTTGGAAACAGCAAAGTACAAGAATGCTGCTGCTATTCTATCAATATTCCCGATAAGAAGCCTGGATAGACGAATGCGGGACTGATGCTCTGGCAATCCTGCTCGCTCAAACCGGCTTCGCGAGCACAGCGATACCATGAGTTCTTGACGATTTGCGTCATACTCTCCACGATAGCCTGCGCCTGGTCGTGATTGAGCAGAAAGCGCTGACATTGCGACAGCAGGTTTGCTGCGTTAGCCCAGCGTCCAGCTTCTCCGCAGGTTAAAGCCAAATCACGTCTTTCTGTGCTGGTCAGCGGGGTAGGCGTGAGGTCGTAGGCTGGCGACAGCCGCCAATCGTCGTGTGCCAGTAGAGCATGATTACGCAGATGATCGTCACTGTTGCTGATAAGTGCGTTGAAGACCATGCGTCTGAACAGTTCGTGGGCGTCTTCCTGGGGTTTGGCACTTATCCGCCTGAGCTCTTCAACCAAGTCTAAATAAGACCAGCGACGTCGGTCGGTCACGTTGTCTTCGGCTCTCAGTAAAGTGAGTGCGCTGATCATGCGCATACGCAGGTAGCCGTCTGCCACAGGCTCCCGGTCAAAGCGCTTGACCAGCAAGACGTCGCAGTTGCCAACCCGCTCGACTTTACTCGCGGCAGCGTTGATACCGCATTCCCTGGCCAGAAGCAACATGGCTTGCTCGACCCGGGCATTGTTCCAGCGATCCGTCGCGATATTGAAATTAGTTAGAAGACCTTTACATCTGGCTGGCGAAGCGCTATGCTATATTAGACTTATCTAACTTTTGCAACTGACTTATGCAAGGGAGCCAGAAATGAGTATTGTCATCATCGGCGGCCATGAGCGCATGGAGTGCCAGTATAAAGACCTCTGCAAGCGTTACCGATGTAAAGCCAAGGTCTTCACCAAATGCAAGCGTAACCTGGAGTGCCTGATTGGCGATCCGGATATGATTATCCTGTTCACCAGCCCGGTATCACACGAGATGGCCAAGACCGCCCGCAAGGCCGCCGCCGCCACCGGCACCCCCCTGATCCAATCCCACTGCGCCAGCCAGGACTCCCTGCGCAGCATCCTGGAGGAGGTTCGGGGCTGAGCGGACCGCTGTTGTATCAGCATCCCTGTATTCAGATTATATAAAGCAGGAAATACTTGATTCAGGCCTTGCCGTCGTCGTTTCCGAGATGGTAGGCAATCAGGTATCATTCGCAATACGCATATTGAGCAACGGACAGCTCCCGCCGGCGCTTCCTCAGATGTCCAGCGCTGCGTAATAGCCTTCGTATACCGCTTTGGTGATGGTGGCGGGGCGCAGGGCGTCGCCGATGATGCGGACCCAGGGGGCGGCGGCGCGCAGAGCATCGACTGTGGCGCTGCGGCTCTTTTGGCCTACGGCGCAGATGACGGTGTCGGCGGGCAGCAGACGCTCCTGACCGGCAGCGTTGCGGGCCAGCAGGCCATCGGGTTGCACGGCCACGCCGGTCAGGCCCAACTCCACCTGCACTGCCTGCGCTTCCAACTCGGCCAGCAGAATCGGGCGGTTGCGGATGTTGGCGTCCGGTGCCAACTCGTCGCGCAGCTCCACCAGAGTCACGTCGCGGCCTTCCATGCGCAGGTGCAGGGCGCACTCGCAGCCGGAGAGTCCGCCACCCAGCACCACCACACGCTGGCCGACCTTCTCCGCAAAGCGATATAGCTCGTTTACTATTATCACGTTGCCGCCATCAATGCCCGGCAACGGCGGCACCAGCGCATCGGAACCCACGGCGACAATCAGCGCCTCGGCGCCTTCGCTTTCAACCAGCGCTGCGTCCACCGCTGTAGCCAACCGCACCTCCACACCTTTGGCGGCCAGCTGGCGGGCGTAGCTCTCCCCCAGCAGAAACATATCACGCTTGAAGGGGATGCCCTGCTCGGAGCGCAGAATCCCGCCCAACTCCCCAGTGGCTTCGCAGAGCAGCACCTGATGTCCACGGTCGGCGGCGGTGCAGGCCGCCACCATGCCGGCGATGCCGCCACCAGCCACCAGTACCTTGCGACTGCGCGCCGCCGGGCCGATGTACATCGTCTCATGCTCCCGCCCCACCCGGGGGTTGATGGCGCAGCGCCGGGTCTGGGTCACCGGGCGCTCGGCCATGCAGACGAAGCAGCGCAGGCAGCGGATGCACTCCTCGCCCCGATTGGCCATGACCTTGTTGGGCAACTCCGGATCGGCCAGCAGCCCGCGGCCCATATAGACCACATCGGCCTGGCCGCTGGCGATGATCTGCTCCATCTGGGCGGGGTCGGAGAGGCCACCGATGGTCGCCACCGGCACGCTGACGTGCTTTTTAATCTCGGCAGCCAGATAGACGTTGCTGCCATGCTCAACAAACATCGGCGGGTGGGTGACGGAGAAGCCAAACTGATAGGAGCCGGCGGAGATATGCAGCATGTCCACCAGGTCTTCAAGGCCAGCGGCAATGCGGCAACCCTCCGCCAAATCGTAGCCGCCATCAAAGAGCTCGGCACCGCTCATCCTGAGCTCAATCGGGAATCCCGGCCCCACGGCAGCACGCACGCTGCCGAGCACCTCGCGCACGATGCGCAGGCGGTTCTCCAAGGCCCCGCCATACTCATCGGTACGCTTGTTGAACCATGGCGAGAGGAACTGATTGAGCAACCAGCCATGCCCGGCGTGCACCAGGCACATGCCAAAGCCGGCCCGCTTGGCCAACCCGGCGGCCTCACCATAGGCGGCAACAATCTCGGCAATCTGCTCGCCAGACAGCGCCTTGACCGGCAGCCCGTCCGGCCGCACGCCATCTGATGGCCCCCATTGGTTCAGCGCGGCCTTCTTGTTCTTGTCCAGCAGATAGGTGCCGGCATACTGGCCGGAGTGCGACAACTCGATGCTGGGCACCGCGCCGTGACGGCTGATGGCATCGGCCACATAGGTGAAACTGGCCAGCTGCCCCGGCGTGGCCAGCCCGATATGCAGCATATGCGAGGCGTCGGTATCCGGGTGTACCACCAGCTCGCTGACCGTGACATTGGCTGCCCCGCCCTTGGCTCGCAGCTCATAGAAGCCCTGCGAGCGCGGCCCCAATGAGAAGTCCGGCGTAATGTCGGTAGCCCCCAACGGCGCCCCGAACATCCGATTCCGAAAGGTCACGCGCCCCAAAGTAATAGGCTGACAAAGCTGCGGATAAGTGCGCTCCATTTTCCCTCCCAACCATCGGTTTACCCCTGCAGAATTGATACCAGCATCATAGCCCTCTGCGCCCGGTTAGTGAAGCACAAGCGTATCCGATAAGCATACCCGAGGTCCGCAAATGTTAAGGAAGTGTGTTAATATCGTTTTCAGTATCGGAGGGATTGATGGGGAGTCTGGTCTTGACGGTGCTGGGGCGTCTGGTAATGAGTCGGAGCAGGTTGCGGTATAAGGGGGAGAACACATGAAGTGTTCCAGTTGCGGGTTCTCGGCGGAGAGGGATTTTGCTTTTTGTCCACAATGCGGCGCGGCGCAGGCGGCGGTGGAGAAACCTGCTGAACCACCTGCAGAGCAACTCAGTCCACCTCAGCCAATACAGCAGATTGCGGTGCCGGAACAGGTATCGCCGGAGCAGTTGCTGCCAGAGCAGCTGCCACCAGAGCAAGCGCCCATTCAGCAGCCTTTGATGCAGCAGCCGCCCATCCAGTCGCAGCCCATACAGCCGTCGGCGCCAGCATATCAACCGCCAATACAGCAACAGCCTGCACAGCAGCCGCCCGCCCAGCCGCCATTGATGCAGCCGCAGCCCAACCAGCAGCCACCCATGGCAGCCGCCAAGCCAGCCAGGAAGAAGAAAACCAAACTGATCATCGGTCTGGCAGCTGCTGCGGTGCTGGTCATCGTGGGCGTGCTCCTCACCTTTACCGTGATTCTTCCGGCCATCGAGACCAGTAACGCCTACAAGGACGCCGTGGCCCTGATGGATGCCGGCGAATACAAGAAGGCCAAAGCGGCCTTCAAGGAGTTGGGCGACTACAAGGATTCTGCCGATTTGGCCAAACAGGCCCAGCAATACCTCGACTACCAGAGTGCCGAGGCACTGTTCGACGAGGGCGACTACGAAGCTGCCAAGGCGGCCTTCGACGATCTGGGCAGCTTCAAGGACTCCAAGGACCGGGCCACAGAATCCCAGAACTACATCGACTATGATGCAGCCCAGCAGTTACTGAACGACAAACAATGGGCGGACGCCAAAGAGGCCTTCGATGAGCTGGGCGACTTCAAGGATTCCGCCGACAAGGCGGCGTTGGCCCAGCAGCACGTCGACTACAACAAGGCTGTCGATTACTACCAAAACGGAAACTTCAAATCCGCGCAGCCGCTGCTCAAGGAACTGGGCGATTTCGAGGACGCCAAAGCCATGCTCCAGATAGTCGAGGACACGCTGGCCTTCGTCTATACCTACGAACTGTCGTATGTCGTAATCGACGGTTATTCTGTCACAGTTTCGGAACTGGCCGCTTATGATATCCAGTGTTCGCTGACGATCGTCTTCTCCAACGATGCAACTTTCACTGCTGATTATCTGTTGAACGATCAATCCCAGCATTTGGAGGGGTATTTCCGGATAAAAGGCAGCACTGTCACCCTCTACTATACAAGTGGAGGCAACGAGGACTTTCTAGTGGACGGCGAGACCCTGATCAGCAACTCCGACTTAGGCATGATGGTCCTTAAACGCAACGACAACACCGCCTGAGCAGTAAAAGGCAAATCGTATCCCAACCCTGACACCGAGCCTGCAATCCTCTGGACAGCGGGCTCGCTGCGCGTTATCGCCCGCTATGGCCCGCTGTGCGTTTTCTGATGATTCGAGCTTTACAATGATTGGCGAAAGCGGTACTCTGTTTTGTTAGTTTTGCCTTACTTTTACGGGGGTTAGCAATGACTGAGGAACAACAGGTCCATATCCGCTTCAGCAACGTCACGCGCAGCTACGGCAGTGGGGAACAGGCTCTGAAGGCGGTGGATGACGTCAGCCTGGAGATTATGCATGGCGAATTCGTGGTACTCCTCGGGCCTTCTGGTGCCGGCAAGTCCACGGTGCTGAACCTGATGGGTGGGATGGATACAGCCCAGCAGGGCTCCGTGGTGGTAGACGGCACAGAGTTGTTTGGACTGTCGGATAAGGCCCTGACCAACTTCCGCGCCGCCAATGTGGGATTTATCTTCCAGTTCTATAATCTCATCCCCACCCTGACAGCGCTCGAGAACGTGGCCCTGACCAGGCAGATCAACAGAGCTGCCAGCGATGCCCGGGCCGCCCTTGATGATGTGGGCCTGAGCCAGCACGCCCAGCAGTTCCCCGCCCAACTCTCCGGAGGCGAACAACAGCGGGTCTCCATCGCTCGAGCCATCGCCAAGAATACACCACTGCTGCTGGCTGACGAACCCACCGGCGCCCTGGATACCGCTACCGGCCACAGTGTCATCGAGTTGCTGCAGGCGCTTTGCCGCCAGCAGGGACGCACGGTGGTGATGGTCACCCACAATGAGAGCTACGCCGCCATGGCCGACCGCGTACTCAGGATGCAGGACGGCCGGCTGCGCGACCAGACCCGCAACCCCTGCCCACTGGCCGCCTGCGGCCCGGAGGCTCTGGGGGCAATCCTCACCATGGCCCAGCCTGAGCCGGAATCCGAGCCTGAGCCCGAATCACAGCCGGGCACCCGCAGCGGCATGCCTGAGCAGGAATCCGATCCCGAGCCCGAATCGCAGCCAGGCGCCAACAGCGGCAAGCCCGAGGCCTGCTGATGCTGAACCGCAAGCTCTGGCGCGACATCCGGCAGCGGGCTTCTCAGTTCATCTCGCTGTTATTGATGGCCTTTCTGGCCATGTTCGTCTACGCCGGCGTCGGCGCCGAGTGGCGCGGCCTGGCCACCCATCAGCAGGAACTGTTTGAGCAGACCAACGCGGCCGACGTCTTCATCTACCTCGGCGACGACCCAGCGGGTTTTACCACCACCCAGCTTGATGAGTTACGCGAGCTCAATGGGGTTGAGGCTGCCAGCCGGCGCGTCGAGTTGGATGCCATCGCCAGGCTGCCCGGCGACCCCAGGCTGGATTTATACTTCCTGGAGGATGACGCCACCTCCCGTCCGCTGGTTGTAAGCGGCGCTGCCTTCGACGCCGACGACGATGGCAGCGGCATCTGGCTGTTCACCCGTACGGCCGAGGCCCAGGGCATCGCGGTCGGCGACCAGGTGACACTGGACTTCTCCGGAGCATCAGTCAGCCGGAGCTATACGGTGCGGGGGCTGATCCTCTCGCCGGAGCAGCTGTTCGTGGCCAACGGCACCGGCCTGTCCACCGACTTCAGCCGCCTGGGCTATGCCTATCTCTCCGTAGCCGGGCTGCCCAAGCTATCCGAGCTGGCCGGGCTGCCGCAATCAGCTGAGGCATCAGCGTTGCCCTTCACCACCATCACCCTTAAAACCAGCTCAGACGTCGACCTCAACGTCCTGCGCGACCAAGCCGAGGATTGCCTCGACAACGCGCTGGGAGTCTGGCTGCCAGGGCCCGACCTGCCCTCAACCGACGTCTTTGCCAATGAGGTCGAGCAGCACCGGATGATTGCCGACATCTTTCCGGTGGTGTTTGTGCTGGTAGCCCTGCTGGCTCTGGTGACCACGATGTCGCGGATGATAGCCGCCCAGCGCACCCAGATAGGCACACTGCGAGCGCTGGGGCTGGGGCGGCGACAAATCACCATGCATTATCTGGGCTACGGCTTCTGGCTGACGCTGCTTGGCGCAGCCCTGGGTACCATCCTCGGTCCGCTGCTGCTGCCGCCGCTGTTCGTTCCGGCGATGAGCAGTTTCTACAATCTGGCCAGCTGGGAGCCGGTCTTCGATGTCAGCTTCATCTACATGGCCGCTGCCCTCGTGGTCGTCTCCACGCTGATCTCCTGGCTGGCCTGCCGTGCGGCTTTGGCGGAGAAGCCCGCTGCCGCCCTGCGTCCACGGGCGCCCAAAGCCGTGCGGCTTTCGGCCTTGGAGCGTTGGCCGTTTACGGCGCGTCTGCTCAGCCGCCTGGGCTTCGTCACCAGCTACAACCTGCGTTCCATCCGGCGCAACAAGCTGCGCTCGGCGATGGCCGTGGTGGGCGTGCTGGGCTGCACAGCGCTGTTCGTCTGCGCCCTGGGGATGAATGACACCATGGACGACGTGCGCTATTGGTCTTTCGACATCCTGGTTGACTACGACGCCGAACTATCTTTAGCAGAGGATATGACCCTGGCCGATGCCGAAGACCTGGCCGCTGAACTCGACGGTCAATTGATTGAAGAGCGAGCGGTGGAGCTGCGAGCTGGCGGTGCTGCGCCCCTCTCCGCCACCGTCATCGTCCTGGATACCGACCGCCAGCTGCTGAAACTGACTGACGGGCGGTTCAACGCCATCGAGTTGCCAGCCAGCGGCGTGGCTCTGACGGAGAAAAGCGCCGCCGCCCTCGGCTTGGCGGTCGGCGACAGCATCGAATGGCGCATCTACGGCCAGAGTGGCTGGCAGCGCAGCCAAATCAGCGTGCTCTGCC
Source organism: Coriobacteriales bacterium (assembly GCA_031272005.1). GTDB lineage: Bacteria > Actinomycetota > Coriobacteriia > Coriobacteriales > UBA8131 > JAISUQ01. The sequence continues at coordinate 7,849 of JAISUQ010000181.1, forward strand.
GCCAACCGACCTCTCAGGGCATCATACTGGCCCGCAGCGAGCAGGCCAGGCTGGGCATGGACTTTGCGCCGACCACGCTGCTGGTACCTGAGCAACCCGACGCCACGCCAACCGCAGTGAGCAGCATCACCACCACCGCCGAGCTCCGCTCCAGCTGGGAGGACCTCAACGAGGCGATGATGCTGATGGTAGCAATCATGATC
>JAISUQ010000060.1 GCA_031272005.1 Coriobacteriales bacterium
AGGGCGCAATGAATTGCGCCCCTACGGGGATTGCCATAGTCGGAATAAAGCAGTGCTTCCTAGATAATGCTGCTGGCCTGGCTGGTGCCGCTGAGGCGCTCGTAGATCAGGCGTTTGCCATGGCGCAGGCCCCAGAGCAAATCCCCAACCAGCAGCAACACCAAGGCCAGCTGGATAACCAGCGGTATCAGCTGATCGTCGGTTGCGGCTATCACCGCCGTGCACAGCGCCAGTCCCACCAGCACGATATTGCGCAGCAGGTAGCGCAGCACAATCCGCAGCGGCAGCGGCAGGCCGCCCTTGCTGCCTTCGGCCCGGCGCACGGCGATGCGCACCAGGGCCTTGCCGAAGGTCCGGCCAGCAAAGACCGCCGGCACCAACATGCTGTAGGCACACAGCGCGATGGCGTAGGCTGCCAGGTCCCTTTGTGGCCAGGACTCCGGCAGCACCAAATAGACCAGGATCTGCAACAGCGCCACAATCGCCCCATCCACCAAAAAGGCCACAAAGCGGCGCAGGTAACCCACCTGGGCGGCGCGCTGCCGGCTGTGCTTGTTGATCCGCTCACGTGAGGGCAGTGCTCGGCCCAGCACGTGGGCAATGCCAAAGCCCACCAGCCCGCCTGCCGTGTTCATCAGCAGATCATCGACATCGAACAGCCGGTAAGGGTGCGGATAGAGGCCAAACAGCCCGGTCAGCTGGGAGATTTCAAAGAACAGCGACAGAGCCAGGCTGAGCAGCAGCACCCGCTTCAGGCTCAACTGGAAGTACCAGGCCAGATAGACGCCCCAGGGCACGGTCAGGGCCACATTGAAGAGCACCTGCAGCACGGCAAAGCTCTTCAGCGCCCCCGGCCAGGTGCCAGGCTCGGATAACACCAGACCCGAGCTGGAGAGGATGTCGGTCACAAAATGGAAGGGGATAGGCTGTACATACTGGCTCAGCGGCACTTCGCTGGTCATCGTTGCCGGGTCTGGCAGCGGCAGTATCACCAGGTAATAGGCGCATTGGATGTAGAAGATGAAGCTGACGAAGACCAGCGTGCGCAGAAGCGAGATGGCTCCATAGCGTCGGTAGCTGTAGATGGCATAAGGCAGGGCGCAGGCCGCAGCGATAGCCGGCATCAGCACCAGTGCCGTGCCGATAGGGAAGAGATAGGCATCCAGGATAGCAGTCAACAAAACTCTTTCATATATGGGTCAGTGCTTCCTAAGGGAAACGCTGATTAAGTCCCAAGTCTCTATTGACCGTAGGGGCGCGATTCATCGCGCGCTGCCGACCTGCGAAATTGCCCTGCTAGAAAGGGCGCAATGAATTGCGCCCCTACGACCAACGTAGGCTTGGGACTTAATCAATCTTCCTTAGGCTATCTCAGCGCCAACAGCCTGTCAAACCCAACCGCCAGCGAGGCAGATGTGCGGTCCCTCCTAACCCTGACAGCCACTGAACACACCAGCGCCCGCCGAAAGAGCATTCCGACGGGCGCTGGCTGCGTACTCAGCCGTGGCGGCTATCCTGAGCTATGCAACGCTTTATGCTGCTTACTCCATGTCCACTATGACCTTGATGGCCTCGGTTTTGTCGGCCGCCTTCTTCAAAGCCGCGTCCAACTCACTGAAGGGGAAGTGATGCGTGATGATCTCGTTGACCAAAGTGCGTCCGGAGGATAAATTGTCCATGACCTCGCGAATATCCTCGTCGTCATAGCCGTTGGAGCCCAGGATGTGACCTTCGCTGCTCATGACCTGGTAGGTGATGATGTCCTGGGGCTTCATGTTGATGCCCACGATGGACAGGCGTGCGTCGGGCTTGCCCAGCTTGAAGAACTCCTCAACCATGTTCGGCGCCCCGGCGCAGTCCACAACGATGTCCACGTTGATGGCATTTCCGTAGCCACGTTTGGGCACTGTGCCCCAGAGATCGGTGAGGAACTCGAACTTGTCGCCCTCTTCCGGCAGTGGTGCGACAATCACGCCCATCTTCTCCAGCAGAGCCCGCTTGTAATCAGAAAGCACGATGTCCACCACAACCGGTTTGATGCCTTGGGCTACGAGGGCACTGAGACAGAACAGGCCGATGGAGCCGGCGCCGTAGACCACCACATTGTCGCCGGGTTTGGCGCCGGGGCGGTTCTTGCCACGCGTGCCCACACCAAAGGGCTCAATCAGCGAAGCCTCATCCCAACTGATGTTGTCCGGCAGATGCCAGGCACCCTGGCCCTCGGTGGCGTTCAGCACCTTGATGTATTCGGAGAAGCCGCCTGCCTGGCAGGTGTAGATGATGCTGGACACACAGCGGCTCGGGTGTACCCAGACCCGCTCGCCCTCCTTGAAATCCTTGACGTCCTTGCCCACTTCGGCTACCCAACCGGCGGTCTCGTGGCCGAACTGCTTGCCTGGCTCTACGCCAGCCCCATTGATGTCCGAGCCACAGATTGACGAGCGCACCGTCTTGACCAGGATCTCACCCGGCCCGATCTCCGGCCGCTCAATCTCCTCGATGGCCGCTTCCAACATGCCTTTGTAGATACCAGCCTTCATTGTTGCCATTTCTTTCTCTCCCTTCCGTCTTCGATTATCAGCTCCTACAACGCTATATCACCCAGACCTACGTCGGCGGACTTGGTCGAGACTGCCAGCTGCTTACTCTTGCCATCGGCTTCGATGGTCAGTGTGAAGTCAGCGTCTGGCAGGTCGCGTAACCAGAAGTCACCCCAGCCGTCGGTCGTGGCGGTGTAGGTGCCGGCCTCTCCGCTCAGCGTCGCCTTGGCGCCGATACGCACCTCCTTGGCCTCCGGGTCGTAGATCGTGCCGGCCACGAACTTCTTCGGCAGGCCGCCCTTGTAATAGACCCGCGGCTTGGTGCCGTACTCCGGGTGCAAAACCTCGCAGTCCGAAAGGTCGAAGTCGGCTTCTTCGCCGAACTTGATGAGGTCGACATGGCAGTTATCCACGCAGCGGGGCGTACTGATTGGATGGTCGCCGTCCAGCAGGTGAGCGCAGCCGGTGCACTTCTGGGCCAACTGCAGCTCCTCGTTCCAATAGATGACATGGTAAGGGCAGCTCTCCACGATCTTCTTGTTGCCCTTGGCCTTGACGGGGTCGATAACCACCAGGCCGTCTTCGCGCTTATAGACTGCGTCCGGGGCGGCCTTGATGCACGGCGCGTCGTCGCAATGGTTGCAGAGCACGGGCAGATAGGTCACGATGACATGCGGTCGGGCGCCGCGCTCGTATTGGTTCAGCTTGCACCAGAACTGCCCACTGACCGGCTGTTCTGCCGCATAGGGCAGCCATTCGTTGCCGCAATGCTCATCCTTGCAGCCGACCTGGCAGTCATGGCAGCCCACACAACCCTTATAGTCGATTACGAAAACCTTGGCCATCTCAATCACTCTCCTTCGACCCATGAAGCGTAGTTGCTGCCGATGGCCGGGTCGTAGTCGCGCGCCCAGGCGTCCGGGTACTGCTGCTTCCACTGGTCATACTCAGCCTTTTCCAGTTTGGCGCACTCCACCAGATAGTTGGTCACGGCGAAGCCCGCGCAGTGCTTGGAGATATAGCGCGGCGGGCTGATCAGGTTGGAAGAACCGCCGCGATCGATGTGCGGGGCAATCGGGTCGACGCGCGAACCCTTGGCGATATTGACGGACCCGGGGATAGTGCGCACCGAGATGCGTGCACCACAGAGGATAATTCCCTGATCGTTGAAGACCTTGACGATGTCGCCGTTTTGGATGCCGCGCGCTTCAGCGTCCTCAGGCGCCAGCCAGACCGGCTCGTAATCGTAGCCATCCCAACCCTTGACCTTGACGGTCTCGATCTCGCGGAACCAGATCATATCGTCACCCTGTACATGGGTGCGGAAGCGGCCGGCCGTGGAACAGAGCAACAGTGGATACTCCTTGGCTTTCTCGCCATAGGGTGTTTCATCGTGCATCCAGCCGTCCTCGCTGGAACCGCCGATGAACCAGCGGGCCATCGGCTGACGCTCCTGGTCATCCGGGAAGTTATCCGCCAGAGCCTGCGACCAGAACTCGATCTTGCCCGAGGGCGTATCCAGCGGGAAGCTCTCCGGATCCTCATAGAAGTTCTGCATGCCACGCGGTATGTCCCGCCAGTCCGGGTCCAGCTTGGGAACATAGTAAGTACGCTCTTTCAGCTTATCAAAGCTGACTTCTTGCGAAATCGGGAACATGTTGAAGGCTGCCTCAAACCACTGATCTTCGGTCATGCCTTTGCTGATATTCTGATCGACACCAAAGCGCTTGCCGATCTCCAAGGCAATCTCGTAGTCACTCTTGCTTTCGCCTACTGGATCGCAGGCCCGCTCGTTCAGGCAGGCATACTTGACCTGGGTAACCTGGCTGCCGCCGACATCGTCGCGCTCCTCCATGACAGTGGTTACCGGAAGGATCATGTCACAGAACAATGAGTCGTTCTCCAGCCATTGGTGGTTGGTCAGGAAGAACTCCACCTTGGGGCTGCGAATGGCGTCCTGGTAGTTGAAGCCACCGTTCCAACAGCCCATGTTGCAGGGCTTTTCGCTCCAGAGCAGATGCACTTCGGTACCGCCCTGGTCGGCCGGCAACGGATAGTTGTACTCGGTGAACTGATCCTCGCGGCTGGCCTTGATGATTGAGGGGCTGCCCCACCACTTGGCCGTGCCTTCGTTGATGACCTTGGCGACCATGGTGCGCGGCACCTGCTGGGGTACTGTCACAAACATGCTGGAACGATTGCACATCGTTATCGGGAAGGTAGTGGTCTTGGCGGCAGTCGGCTTGGCCATCTCCGAATTGGTGATATACATCTGGTTGACGCCGGGCTTGCCCAAGCCCTGCATGGCCATCTTGTAGGCAGCAGTACGTCCCGGCTCGTGGGAGTACGGGCCTTTGACATGACCGCTGGAGAAGTGCACCAGCGCAGTCCGCATCGTGCCCCATTTGCGGGCCAGGGCCTTGATTGTCCATTCGGGCACACCGCATATCGGGGCTGCCCACTCCGGGGTCTTAGGCTGCCCGTCCTCTTCACCGAGGACGTAAGCTGTGAGCTTGTCGAAGCCGACAGTGTGGGTCTGCACATAATCCTTGTCGTAGAGCCCCTCGGTAATCCAGACATACATCAGGGCGAAGTCCAGCGCCACGTCGGTGTTGGGCAGGATTGGAACCCATTTCATCGTTGGATGGCAGACCGCCGTGTAGTTGCAGAAGGGGTCGACGATGACGAACTCCTTGCCCAGCTCCTCCCAATACTTGATCAGACGGCTCAGGCCCTGACCGGCATAGTTCTGGGTCAGCTCGATGTCGCCGGCATGGAAGGCGATCAACTCAGTGTTCTCGCAGATGTCCAGGGGCACGTTCCACGAGCAATAACCGGTTTCTGGAGGTGCAGCCAGGCCGAGGCCAAAATTGGAGCCGGCGCCCCAGACGTGTTTGGCGCCCCAGTACCAGCCCTCAACGCTGTCGGGGGTGCGCACCTCGCGGGTATAGCCACCCAGTTCCTTGAGCAGGGTCATGTGCATGCCGCCGCCAGAGTGCAGGTCCTTGCTCTCGCGGTGGCCGTCTTCGCCGATGCAGAGTATCGCATAAGGGCCATAGGTCTCGGTGACCCGTTTGAGCTCGGACTCGATGATGTCCAGAGCCTCGTCCCAACTGATGCGCTTGAACTTGCTGATGCCGCGGTTCTGCGGGTTGGTCTTGGCTGGGTCGCCACCGGGCTCCCAGTCCACGCGCTGGAGCGGGTACTTGACGCGGTTCTTGGAGTAGACGCGGTTCTTGTAGGCCAGGGCGAAATAGGTAGGTGTGGCTTTCATTGAGGTCTTGAGTTTCTTGCCCTGGAAGTCGTACTCCCAGAAGCTGTCCTCCAGCTCCTCTGGCGTATAGTTCATGTCCCAGTGCAGCGGGCGGATGCGGACGATTTTACCGTCCTTGGAGTCGATGGCTACCGGATCGCCGCCGGTTCCGCCCATGGCGACACCTCGGACGACCGTGCGGACATCCTTATCTCCCATAACGTGCCTCCTTTCATATTGTTGTTTTCAGGGATTGCTCTATTGTCCAGTCTATCGGGTTCGCGTGCCTGACTGTAATTGGCAATCAACTGCAACTATCACCAGTAACTTGGCTTACTGGCGGCGAATGTCAGACTATCAGGATAGAAAGGCTGTTTTGTCAGCTTTAAGCGAACATATACCGGCTTTTGTGTGCGGCCGCTGCGGCCTGGCCACTTCCTGGTTTATTGCTTGACGGACTGTTCAATGCGTAGAGTCAGCATGGCGCCGAGGTCGTAGGCCTTGCTGCCAGCGACGTCCTCATCGCAGACCAGGTTGAAGCCCACCAGGCGGCGGTTCGTCTCGGCCGAAAGCGGCTTTGTATCCGTGCCAGCCACGGCATCTGCTTCGGTGCCTGCTCCGGCGTCAGTCACGGCGTCTGCTTGCGCATCTGCTTCCGCGCGCTGGTAAATCCGGATGACCGTCATATCGTCGCTCTCTTCAATCTCCGTGTAACGGTCTGGAGTCAGCTCCATGGTGCCGGCGGAGATGAACAGCGTGCCTCTGACAGCGATGGTGTTGGTGGCGATTGAGCCCGGATAGGCATCCTCGGCTGCCAGTGGCTGGCAGGCCAGTTCGGCAGCGATAGCCCGTCCGGCGCAGGCGCCCTGCACGGCGGCGTTCTTCCAGATGCCGACGATGCGTTGTTCTCCAGAGACCAACTCCAGGGCCTGGGCCACATCGCCGGCGGCATAGACGTCGGGGTCGGAGGTGCGCATCCATTCGTCCACCAGCAGCGCCCGATCCATCTCCAGCGCACCTTCGGCCAAAAAGTCCAGGTTGCACTTCATGCCATGGGCCACGGTAATCTCGTCAAAGACAGCGGTTTCGCCGCCGGAGAAGGTTACCTGCAGCTGGCGACCTGCGGCGGCGGATTCAGGGCTGGGGTCGGAACCGGAAGCGGAGTCCGGGCAGTCCTCTGAACCGGAGCCAGAGCCGCTGTCGAGCACCTGCACCGTCTGGATGGTCTGGCCCAGCAGCAGCCTGACGCCCTGGCGCAGCAGGCCCTGCTCAAAGCGGATGGCCGCTTCCGGCAGCGCATTGAAGTCCAAAACGTGCGGGTTCATCCCCACCAGAGTGACCTCGGCTCCGCGCTCCAGGGCGGCCTCCAGGCTCTTTAAGGCCACCAGCGAGGCGCCGGAGACCAGCACGCGCCGGCAGCCCGGCCGCAACAGGGCGGCCTTCAGGCGCTCGGCGTCCTCCATCGTCCGCAGCACCAGCGGTTCGTAGTCGCAGGCCGGAAACCCCCAGCGCATCGGCGTGGCGCCGCTGGCGATGACGCACTTGGTATAGCTGTAGTCGCCCATAGCGGTGCGAATGCGATGGTTGGCCGGGTCCAGCTCCACAACGGCGCTGCCTGTCAGAACCTCGGCACCCAGCTCGGCCAGCTCCTCCGCACTCCAGGGGAAGCATTGCTCCCAGCTTTTCTGGCCGCCGGCGTAATCTGAGGTCAGGATCGGGCTGTAGGGCGGTATCGAGGTGTTGGAGAACACCTGGATCTTGCCGGTATATCCGGCGTTGCGTAGGGCAATCAGGGCGTTGACACCGGCGGTGCCATAGCCGATGATGGCCACAGAAGTCTCCTGGTTTGTCATCCCGCTCGCCTCCTAACCCAACACCTGGGCCAGCCAGGGCCCGTACTCGCCGCTCCACATGCCCTCCAGCTGCCCAAACACCTGCTGCCAGTCGAACTGGTTTACAAACAGCAGCTCGGTGTAGTGCTTGTTGGTCACCGGGCGCGGATTGTTCAACAGGTAGAAGGCGTAGGTATAGGTGCAGGTGGGACACATCGTCACCACGGTCGCGCCGTCCGGGCAAAACGATAGCTTGCTATCAGTTTGTTTCTCCTGGCGGTCCAGGCTGAAGGCGCTGACCGCTCCGCCGGCGCCGCAGCAGCCGTTGAAGATTGCCGGGGTGGTGGCGTCGATACCCAGGGCGGCACAGGTCTGCTCCAGATAATCGCCGTCACGGTCCTGGCAGGATTTGGAGAGCCACAGCTGCTCGCGAGGCACTTCCTGGGTGGGGCTGAAGCTGTGCTCAGCCAGAAACGCCGCCAGGCTCACAGTCTTGATGTCCAAAGCGTGCCGCGCCAGTGTCTGGCGCATCTCATTCACACAACCCGGACAGACACAGACCAGCTGCCGGGCCCCGGAACTCTGCAACTCGCTGGCTATGCGGTCGCAAAGTGCCTCGGCGCGGGCGTAGAATCCGGCGCTTTTCAGCGGCGAACCGCAGCACAGATCAATCAATGTGGCCTTTCCGCCCAACTGCTCCACGGTGGTGAAGATCTCCCGTGTCAGCTCGGGGGCGTAAGCGGCCAGAGAGCAGCCGGGCATCAGGGCTATCTCGCAATCCGTGGCGCCCGACAGCCCTTCGCCCGGCAGATGACGCGTCAGGTCGGCAAAGCCGATGCCGTAAACCGCCCGATAGGCGGTAAAGACGTCCCACTCCTGATCCACCTGCACGCTGGACCAGCTGTCGCGCGGAATCAGGCCCAGGTTTTGAAAGTCCACGCGGGCATGGTAAATCAGTTTGGTGACGTCGTTGTGGGCAAAGCAGGTATTTTTACACTGGGTGCAGAAGAAGCAGCCGCGCACGGCCTGCACCAGCCGGGGGTTCTCGGCGATACGCTCGGCCAGTTCCTCGGGGGTGGTGGCGCCTCGCTGGGCAGCCAGCAGGGCCTTGGCTATTTCGCCTAAGGTCATATCGGCGGCAATCAGGGATTCGCAGGCATCGGTACAATGACCGCATTGCGTGCACTGACCGGTGAATTCCCAATAGACCTGCGCGCAACTGAGCAGGCTCATACTCTCTCCTTCCTCAGCTACCAGCCCTCTGGCGGTAATGCTGAACGGAGTCCAATTATACCTGTTAGTCCAAGAGGGTTAGCACAGCCCGCCGGCTTCGGCCGGTTTCAGCCTGCTGTCCGGCCACAACCTCCAAGCCCCCATTTACCCAGCCACCTTGCAGACAACACGATTATCTCTCCAAAAGAAGAACCCAGCCGCGCGCAGGCGTAAGCTTGCCGCCGGAGCGGTTACAGGTACATGTAGGTTTGAGCGGTGCGCTCAGAGGTTCAGCGCCGGGGGACTCCAGCGCTGGACAATGTTGCGGCCAATGCATCCGGTTGCACCAGGTCCTCCCAACTCAGCCGCACGAAGCGATAACCCAGGTTGGTGATGCTGTTCTGGCGCAGGCGCTCCGCTTCCAGGGTGGCCAGATAGTCCTCGGCATTCTGGCCGTACTTCTGGCGGCCATCAAACTCCACGACCAATGAACCGCCGCCATTCTTGGCGTTTGAGAACAGCAGTTGTCCGTGCTGAGTGTCTGCATAGCGCAGGCTGCGTTGCAGCGAAGCAGTTGGCCAAAGCCCATCCACCCGCCCCAACAGCTGGCCGGTGCCAGGATGTTGGATGCCCACCTGCAGCAGTGGCGCCTTGAAGCCCAGCTCCACGCAGCGAGCCAGCAGCAGGGTCTCGGCTGGGGAATCCTGCTGGTCGGAGAAGTACAGGCCGGCCAGCAGCGCCTGCCTGAAACCTCGGCGCTGCCCAATCGCGGAGCATAGATTAGCATACTCGCACCATAGCAGCTCGGCAGCGGTTGAGGCCAGTCTGGTCTGACGCATCGCGGTGTAGGATTTGATGAATCCCCTGGCCCCAGGTTCGAGACCCTTCAAGTCAACTGCCGCTGGGGCAGTATACTGGCTGGTTTCAGCATCCAGGGGCAGCCTCACCAAAGCCTCAGTGATATCGCCATCCAGTTCATAGCTGGCGCTGCGGGTGATGCCGCGCTCGCCAAGCAGCAGCTCGTGCAGCAGGTGGGCAGCAGCCAGCAGCGTCTCGCCCAGCGATGCGGAAACCGCACACTCATAAAGCGTTACCGCCTCAGGCCGGCAGCCTCTGGCCGCATCGCCCAGGCCCTCATGCAGCACCAGGTCGGATGTGCGCTTGAGATACAGCGGCTCATCGGCGGCAAAGTGCAGCTTGCTGCTGGTCAATACCGGTGCGCCAGCCAGCGCCGCAGTGGTGATGCCCCAGGGCCGCAGATCAGGGTGGGTCAGCAGATAGGCCGCCGCTCTCAGGCGGTATTGCCCGGAGAAATCCTGCGCTGCGAACTCGGCAGCATCCACGTAGGCTCCATGTGTCAATCGCAGCAGCTTGCCCCGCCGCGCCTTCTGGGCCAGAGCCTGTTGTGTGACCTTGGCCGTCTTGGCCGTCAGCACCTGTTCGGCGAGTCCTTCCGAAACCACATATTGGTCAGCCATGGTCTTCTCCATCCAATGTGTTCAGACTGGATGCTCAGCCTGAAAGCACTTGTCACTTATTACTCAAACCAATATTGTACCAAAGTAAAGTAAAACTGCAATCCAAATGCCAACAAGGTTTAATTTCCGGCAATAATGCGGAGGGGGCGAAGGGGGGCGAAAGGGTGCGAAGAAGTGCGAAGAGGTGCGAAGCGGTGCGGTGGGGTTACACGATTATGGTTGTGCGACAATGCGTTTGTCAAAGGTGCCGGGGGCTAAGACAGGAGCTATACCAGAAACCATGCCGGGGACTAAGGAACTGTAAGACAGGGGACATGACAGGAGATGTATCGGGGATACCACAGTTCTGACCATTGCATTATAGTGGTTCTGGCGCTTTCGCGACAGCATTGGAGGGCAGATGCGCATCAAAGGGCAAATGGACACCGATAATGGCACCGCCGAACGACCTTGGGTGCTGGCGCCGCATCAGGTGGCGGCTTACCTAGCACGCATCGGTTATGATGGCGATTGTCAACCGACCCCCCAAACACTTCAAGCCCTGCAACGGGCCCACCTGCTCAATGTGCCGTTCGACAATCTGGACATCATGGCTGCCCGGCCGCTGGTCTGCGATCTGGGCGGGCTGTACGACAAAATCGTCGGCCAGCGGCGGGGCGGCATCTGTTACGAGTTGAACAGCCTGTTTGCCGCGCTGCTGCGCTCACTGGGGTTTACGGTGGAGATTTACTCGGCGCGTATCCCCGGCGAGCTGTATAACCAGGACTTCGATCACCTGTTGCTTGGCGTGCCGTTGGCCGGGCAGCTTTGGCTGGCCGATACCGGCTTTGGCCGGGGCAGCTTCCTGGAGCCGATATTGCTGCAGCCCGGGTTAGCCCAAGAAGATGCCCGGGGCAGCTTTCGGATTGCCCGGATTGAGACGGCGACAAAGCCCGACTCGGCAACCGACGCAGATGTACGCCAGCCAACAGCTGCTGCAACCGACACAGACTCACGCCAGCCAGAAGCCGCCACAACCGATGCGCAAGCCGGCACCTGGCCCGCCTACCAGTTGTACTGGCAGCCACCGGGCGGCGAGCCTTCGCTGTCCTACAGCTTCACCACTCAGCCCCGCGCGCTGGCTGAGTTCGTTCCCCGTTGGACGCACTTCGCCACCGCGCCTGATTCGCGCTTCCGCAGCAACTCCCTGGTAGCCAAAGACACGCCGGACGGTCGAATCTCGCTGACCAGCGACCGCCTGCTCATCACCGCAGGTGGTCAGCAGCAGCGCATTGAGATTGCCGATGAGGCTGCGTACTGCTCCGCGCTTTCTGAGCACTTCGGCATCACCTGGCCGGATGGGGAGCTGCCAGCCTGAGGGAACAGTGGCTGATGGCCGTATGGTTTCTCCACCGCTGAGGTGCTGCTTTGCGTGCTATGGGCAGAGTCACCTCTCGCACACCAACCTATCGAAGCATTATCATAAGCAGCACAATTTCTACAGCCCACAGAAAGGGAGTCGAGATGACTGATACACAGCGGGTGTTCGCGTTTGGCAAGGATGCCGCCGGCAACAATGTCACCGAGGGAAACCGGGACATGAAGTCGGTGCTGGGGGGTAAGGGAGCCAATCTGGCCGAGATGGCCTCCATCGGGTTGCCGGTGCCGCCCGGGTTCACCATCTCCTGCCAAACCTGCATGGAATACTCGCGCGGCGGCAATCAGTTCCCGCCGGGTGCGGTAGAGGAGATTGAGAAGTACCGCCTGGACCTGGAGGCCCGGATGGGCAAGCGCATCGGGGACGCTGATGACCCGTTGCTGGTCAGCGTGCGTTCTGGTGCGCCATTCTCGATGCCGGGGATGATGGACACGGTGCTCAACCTGGGGCTCAACGACCAGAGCATCCAGGGCCTGATCAAGCAGACCGATAACCCCCGCTTCGCCTGGGACAGCTATCGGCGCTTCGTCCAGATGTTCTCCAAAGTGGTGATGGACGTGGACGGCGACCTGTTCGAGAACGCCATCACAGCCAAGAAGATCACCCGTGGCGTCAGGGGCGACAACGAGCTTTCGGCAGAGGACCTGCAGGCTTTGGTGGAGGAGTTCAAGCAGATCTTCGCCAACAGCGTATCGGCCGAGCAATACCCGGAGCTGGTCCAGGATGGCAAGGTCAGCTTCCCGCAGGATCCCACCGTCCAGCTGGACCTGGCTATTCGCGCCGTCTTCGGCTCCTGGATGAACGACCGCGCCCAGCTGTACCGCAAGCAGAACAAGATCAGCGACGATTTGGGCACGGCGGTCAATGTGCAGTCGATGGTCTTCGGCAACAAGGGTGAGACCTCGGCCACCGGCGTGGCCTTCACCCGCAATCCGGCCAGCGGCGAGAACGAGTTCTACGGCGACTACCTGATCAACGCCCAGGGCGAGGACGTGGTAGCCGGCATCCGCAACACCTCACCGATTTCGGAGCTGAAGGATGTCGAAGGCCTGCAGGAGGCCGGTCGCGAGCTGGAGGCGGTCTTCAAGACCCTGGAGAACCACTACCGCGATATGTGCGACATCGAGTTCACCATCGAGCAGGGCAAACTGTGGATGCTGCAGACCCGGGTGGGTAAGCGCACCGCCGCCGCCGCCCTGCATATCGCCATCTCGATGGTGGGCGAGGGGCTGATCAGCAAGCAAGAGGCGGTGCTGCGCATCGATCCCGCTCAGCTCGATCAACTGCTGCATCCGCAGTTCGACAAGAACGCCAAGTATGACGTGTTGGCCAAGGGTCTCAATGCCAGCCCGGGTGCTGCCGTGGGCGAGGCGGTGTTCTCCGCCGCCGATGCTGTGGCCGCTGCTGCTGCCGGGCGCAAGTGTGTGCTGGTGCGTTGGGAGACCAATCCGGACGACCTGGCCGGTATGGTCGCCGCCGAAGGCATCCTGACCTCGCACGGCGGCAAGACCTCGCATGCCGCCGTCATCGCCCGCGGCATGGGTGCCCCTTGCGTCTGCGGCGTGGAGGCCTTGAAGATCGATGCTGAGGCCAAGCAGGCCGCCGTCAGCGGCAGCGACGTGGTAATCAACGAGGGCGATATGATTTCGATCGACGGCACCTCGGGCATCGTGGTGCTGGGTGCCGTGGATCTGGTGTTGCCGGAGCTGTCGGGCGATTTGGACACCATCCTGGAGTGGGCCGATGAGTTCCGCACCTTGGGCGTGCGGGCCAATGCCGATAACCCCGAAGACGCCCAGCTGTCGCGGAACTTCGGTGCCGGCGGTATCGGGCTGTGCCGCACTGAGCATATGTTCCTCGGCGACCGCAAGGCCATCATCCAAAGCTTCATCCTCACCGACGACCCGGCGGTGCGCGACAAGGCTCTGGCCGATTTGCTGAAGGTGCAGACCGAGGATTTCTACGGCATGTTCAAGGCCATGGATGGCCTGCCGGTGGTGGTACGCCTGCTCGACCCGCCGCTGCATGAGTTTTTGGATAACCCGCGTGAGCTGGAAGTCGAGATCACCCGTCTGGAGATGTCCAGCGCCGATGCCGATTTGGTGATTACCAAACGCAAACTGCTCTCGCGCATCGATTCGATGGTGGAGATGAACCCGATGCTCGGCCTGCGCGGTGTACGCTTGGCCATCCTCAACCCCGAACTGGCGGCGATGCAGGTCCGCGCCATCGCCACGGCTGCCGCCCGGCTGATCAAAGAAGGCCTCAACCCCAAGGCCGAGATCATGATTCCGCTGGTCAGCGTGACGCCGGAGCTGGCTACCCTGCGCCAGGAGGCCGAGGCTGTGCTGGCTGAGGTGGGTGCGGAGTTCGGTATCGAGTTGGATTTGCTGATCGGTACGATGATCGAGCTGCCGCGTGCCGCTGTCACCGCCGACGAGATTGCCAAGTACGCCGACTTCTTCTCCTTCGGCACCAACGATTTAACCCAGACCACCTTCGGCTTCTCCCGCGACGACGTGGAGAGCAAGTTCATCCCCCGTTACCTGGAGCGCAAGTTGATTCCGGTCAACCCCTTCGAGACCATCGACTCCGGTGTGGCCAAGCTGGTATCGATGGCCTGCGAGCTGGGGCGGCAGGGCAACCCCCAGGTGGAGTTGGGCGTCTGCGGCGAGCATGGCGGCGACCCGGACAGCGTGAAGATCTTCCACGGCATCGGCCTGGATTACGTCAGCTGCTCGCCCTATCGTGTGCCGTTGGCGCGACTGGCCGCCGGTCAGGCGGCGCTGGCCGAGAGCTTTGCCACCAGCGATAACCGTTAGGGTAGTACGGAGCAAGTCCCAGCTTTGGGAGTCATTGTTGGGCGCGATTCATCGCGCCCAACTCGATTTGCCATAACTGGGGCAAATCGGTTAAATTAGCACTCTACAGTCAAGCCAGCAAGGGGGCGACAGTTTGGTTGGCACAGAGTTGTTATCCATCAAGGAGTTTGCCGAATACACCGGCGTCAAGCAACACATCCTGCGGCATTATGACGACATCGGCGTCTTCTCGCCGGTGGAGCGCGGCGCCAACGGTTACCGCTACTATTCCCCCCAGCAGATAACCGCGTTGAACATGGTCAACGTCTACCTGGGCGTCAAGGCCATGCATCGCGAGATTGGCGAGTTCAACCAGAACCGCAGCCCCCAATCCACCCTGGATTTTCTGCGCCAGCAGGGGCGCAAGATCGACGCCGAGCTGAGCCGGCTACATGATGCCTACGCTATCCTGCATCTCTATGAGTCGCTGATCAGCGAAGGGCTGACAGCCGATGAGGATCAGCTGCTGCTGCGGGAGTGCCCCGAGTTGCCGCTGTTTCTGGGGCCAGTCAACCAGTTCGCCACAGATGGACAGTTCTACAGCGACTTCATCGACTTCTGCCGCACTGCTCGCAGCGGCGGCATCAACCTCAGCTACCCGATCGGAGGGTTGTATCAGGACATCGACAGCTTCACTGCGGCCCCCGACCAACCGACCCGCTTCTTCTCCACCTCACCGCATGGCAGTCAGACCAAGCCGGCTGGGCGCTATCTGGTTGGCTATGCCCGCGGCTACTACGGTGCGTTGCAGGGCCTGCCGCAACGCCTCAGCCAGTATGCCGCCGAGCAGGGCTTGCGCCTGGACGGCCCGGTGTATGTGCTCTACGTGCTGGATGAGGTCAGCGTGGCCGATCCGAACCAGTTCCTGGCGCAGGCCTCGGTGCGGGTGCAGAAGCTGCCTAAGACTGCTGGGACGGATGGTCGCGGATCTCGTTGACCTCACGGCAGATGAATCCCAGCGCTTCCTGCCAACCGGCTTCGAAGGCTGTTTTGGTGATGTCGAACAATGATTGTTCGGCGCGGTCGTGGACGTCACTGTCCAGGAAGTCCTGGAAAGCACGGATTCTGGCGTCATTCATGATGGTTATCTCCTGTCGAAGTAGAAACACGTTCGCAATAGACTAAATATCTTTGATAGTTAGCTCCCAATGGATTGCAGGAACTCAAGGTCACAAGATCGCGACCGGGTTGGATCTTGATGCTGTCAACGTCGGTAGGGCTGATGATGCGGGTCTGCACCACCCGGTAGACCAACTGCTCGCGGAAGTTGGTGATCAACACCTCATCGCCGATGGCCAGTTTGTGGATATCGCGAAACATCGGCAGCGTCGCGCCGCGGTGCGCGGCAATCACACAGTTGCTGTCCGTGCCGCCGATGGGGTAGGAGGTGTTGGTCAGATGTACCGCCCCCTTGGCCATGTTGTCCTGGTTGGCGCCCAGATAGATGGGCAGCTCGACATCGATGCTGGGCAGAGAGATGAATCCGATGCAGTCATCTTCCAGTCCGTAGTCGCGCAGATCGACGGATGGCTGCTGATAGGAGAGAGCGTCGCAGAGATCAGACTGTCCGGTTTCGGCCAGGCGGCGGTTCTCTGAGAGGAGATACTGGTAGAGTTGTTCGTAGTCGCTGCCAGCGCAACCCTGGTTGCTCGCTGAGCTACTGCTGAGGGCGACAGCAGTCAGGAAGCTGCTCTTCTGCACAGCGACCTGGCTTCGGTAGCGCCAATCCAGCAGCTGCGGATAGAGCAGGATTCCCAGGCCACTCAGCAGCAGGATGAGGGCCACTGCCACACTTATTGCTTTGCGCATCGCTGGGCCCTCCTTTGCTGAAGACGGCTGCCTTGCGGATGGGCGTTGCTGACAACTCCCCGGCGAGAGCTGGCCTGGCGGACAGCCAGACGGCGGCGGCTGCGCCAAAGCAGCCAGGCCAGCAGTACGACCAGATCCAACCCTGCTACCAGGCAGACCAGCATTATGTCGGGGGGCAGCCAGGTGATGTTGTGCCCGGCTGGCGTGCCTTGAGCCTGCTCGTCGCCAGGCTGATAGTCGATCCGGTGTCCGCGCACCATCAGCCGGTGGCTGTTTACCCCGTATGGCGTACAGGTCACCAGGGTGCAGAGGTCACGGTTGGCATCCCTGCGCAGCGGCGTGATATTGCTCGGTTCCACTACCAGGATCTGATCGACCTGGTAGGCCAATACCCGATCCAGGACGTGCAGATAGAAGACGTCTCCCTCCTCCAGCTTGATCAGATCGGTGAACATCCGGGCGTGTACCAGGCCGGTGTGACCGGTGAGCACGCTATGCGAACCGATGCCGCCGATCGGCAGCGATGAGCCCTCCAGATGTCCTGCTCCCTGCTGCAACGTCGCTTCGGAGCTACCGTGGTAAATGGGCAGCTTGACGTCGATTTCGGGAATCTCGACATAGCCCATCGCGTCGTCCTCACCGATGCTCAGAGTGGCGGCATAATCATCGGATAGAGCCATACCGCTGCCTTTCAGAAACGGGTCGTGCACTGGGTTGCCCTCCAGATTCTGGTTGTACTCCACGGCTTGCTGCCAGGCCGCCTCGCGCTGCCCGGCACTGGCGGCAGCAACACTATCATCATAGCTTTGGGTTGCCATTGAGGCATGTCTGTCGAACAGCCAACTGGCCAGACAGGGGTAGGCGAGTAACCCGATGCCCAGCAGGGCAAGCATGATTATCGGCACTATCCGCTTCATGGCCAGTCAACCGTTGCTATCCGAGCGCTCTTACGGCCTCAGTTGCTGCGCCGCCGCCGCAGGCTGCGGATGAGCAGCGCCAGGGCCAGACCAATCAGCACCAGGCCGCCGGCGGTAAAGGCCACCGTGCCCATGCCACCGGTCTTAGGCAGCGTGAAGCCGGTGCTGTTCTTGACCGTGGTGTCGATGGTGTAGCTGGTGGTCACTGTGGAGTTCTCGGCGGTGAAGTTGACCTGCACCGGCTCGGTCAGCAGATTGTAACCAGTGGGCGCCTGGACCTCTACCAGGTAATAGGACAGATAGGTCTTGGTGCCACCCGCGCTGACCTCAGTGTAGTCGGGCAAGCCGGCGAAGACGGCGGTAGCGGCTTGCGATTCAGAGCCGCCGCTGGTGGTGACCGCCCAATCCAGGTCGTGGTTATCTTCTTCATAACCGTTCTGCTGATAATCGACCAGCTGGCCATCGATCAACTGGATGTAATGCCCCTCGTTGGCGTTAGACGGAGAAGAGGCGATTTTGAACTTGGCGCCGTTGACATTGACGCCCTGTCTCGTGTTGGTGTCGACCTTGTTGATGATGATGGAGCCGGTATGGATCTTCTCCGAAGTGTCCTGGATGGTCTTTTCTTCGTTGAAGCGGTTGGTGAACTTGACGCTGGCCGTGTTGTCCAGCTCGTGGTTGGTGCGCTGGAGGATGTCGTCGTTGACAGTGGTGGCAAAGCGCAGCTCGATGAACTTGTAGTCAGCCAGGCCAGCCGGCACTGTCAGCGGTTGTCCGGAGGTATTGAAGGCCACAGTCAGGGTGTTGTTGTTGCCAACGCCGGATTCCTTGCTGGGCTCGGTGACGGTGTAGTTATCGGCGGTGATCACGGTTCCGGTTTTATCGGCAGAACTGGTGAAACCGCGCAGCTCCAGACTGTCTGGCAGATAGTCCAGGGCGCTGTCCAGCCGGTCGATGAAGTTGAATTTGGCAAAGGCCGCGATGTCGTCCGGCACGGAGGTGCGCACCGTCCAGTTCACCGTCTCGCCCAGGCCGATGACAGTCTTATCAGCCGTCTTGGTGATGTTGGCGGCTTCGTTTTTCGGATAGACGTGGACGTCGCTGATCCAACCGTCGCCTGTCGAATTGGTCATCGGTACGGCCACCACAAACGGTGCGGCGGGCGCGGTGACGCGGGTATCCGGCTGCTCGACCACCAGATAGTAGCCGGGATCGAGATTGCTGGCCTTGGCCAGCCCGGATTCGTTGGTAGTCACGCTGGCGGTCTTGGCTTCCGTCAGCGCGAAGACCTCGCTGCCGGAGGTCAGGGTGGCGGGGTCGGTGTAACTGTTCAACAGGTAGTCGCCATCGACCGGCACCAAGCCGGAGTCGGGAATGGTGACCTTATACAGGTTGAAGGTGATGCCATCCAGCGGCGTGGCGTCTGCGGGGATGCTGACGTTTTGGTCTGTGCCGTCGTTGGCCGGATTGGCCGCTGTGGTATCCGGCATCACGTACTTATGGATCGTCAGGCTGTAGGGCTTCTCCGGAAACGGATCGCCATAAGCCGCCGATCCCAGTCCTGTGCCCATCATCGCCAGGGCTACTGCCATCAGCAGTGCTGCGGCTCTTTGTACAAACGATTTACTCTTCATCATGCTGCGTCCTTCCTGTGTTTACCGGCCGGAGAAACCCGGCCATTCTCAAAATGTTCAGGCTGACCTGCGAGCCTACCGCCACCAGGCAGGCTCGCAGCCGCCCGACCATACAGTTTGGGGGTTCAGCCTCTCTGAAGGTCAAGAGGTATTTGGAGAATATTCTGTTGGGCTGGTATTTGTTGCGGATAAGCCGCTGACCTGCAAGAACAGGCGATATGCGCCGTGCCCGGGCAGATTGGCTGGGTCAATCAGCGCCGATTCGAGGCAAAAAACCTTCACCTCGGTATGAAGGTTGCTTGCCCCCAATTTTCACCGATAATTGTACTAAATTAAATAAAATATTAGTATTGAGTGTAATAAATGTTTCAAATAGTACAATAATAACGTTAGAAAACCTATGAATCAGGGAAACCAGCGCTTCTGTAGCGCAGCGGGTTTACTGCCCGAATGGTTCGGGGGCAGGCAGGTTCAGGGGCAGGTTTTTCGGCAGGTTTACAGGCCGGTTCACAGCCCGGTTCACAGCCCGGTTCACAGCCCGGTTTACAGGCCGGTTTACAGGCAGGCTGGATTGGCTCGCAGCTCCACGGTCAGCGTCTCGCCGGCCTTGTGCGGCGGCTCGCCAATCTGGTTGATATACTGGCCGCTGGTGACGCCGATGCGATATGGCCCGCTGCCGCGATGCAGGGAGAGGGGCTCGGCGGTGTAGCCCTCAGGCGTTTGGCGTACTTCCAGGCGATTCCAGAACTCCAATACCTGCGGGCTTTTCAGATCGCTGGTCAGTATAGCCTGCACCTGCTGGTGTTGCTCGGGCGCAGTACCCAGGGCATGGGCCACTACCGCCTTGATGCACCAGTCAAAGACATAGCAGCAACCGACCATCGGCCCGGGCACCACCACTACCGGCTTGTCATCAATCAGGCCAATCAGGGTAGGCCGGCCGGGCGCAGCCAATACGCCATGGCAGAGCACGGTGCCGCGCTGGCGCACCAATGTGGTATTCAGATCCTCCTCACCTTTGGAGGAACCACCATTAATCAACACGATATCGGCTTGGACCAGAGCCTGATCCAGAGCGCTGGCCAGATCGGCGGCTTTATCCCTGACGATTGGGTAGATCACAGGCACAGCACCATAGCTTGATAGCATATGCCTGGCGAAGGTGGAATTGCAGTCGACCTGCTGGCCGCGTTGCGGTTGCGCACCGGCCGGCACCAGCTCGCTGCCGGTGGGGATAAAGGCCACCCGTGGCCGCTGCACCACCTCCACCGCAGTGATACCGCCGCGCACCAGCGTCGCTGTATCCTCCGGACGGATGCGCCAGCCAGCGGGCAGCAAAAAGTCGCCCGGCGCCAGGGAGGCGCCGCCAGGCTCGACATTCATCCCGGCGGTCACCTCCAGGTCCTCTGGCAACGCGATGCCGCCGCCATCCAGCAACGTCACGTCCTCGATGCGGATTACGGCATCAAAACGGTCATCAAAGTCGTCGCCGGTATCGGCGCGTACATAGTCGCGCCCCAGCGCAAAGCCCGACAAGTCCGGTCGCGCAGCAGCAAAGGCTGCCGAGGCCACGGCGATGCCGTCCATGCAGGAGGCCCGCACCACCGGATAGCTCAGCAGCGAGCACTGCTCACTGGCCAGCACCCGCCCCACACTGTCATCCACGGCCACCTGCTCGGTCATCCGTGTCGGCTGCCAGGCGGCAAACAGTGCGGCCAGGGCTTCCTGCTTGGTGAACTTGTCAAACTCCATGTCCTGCTCCTTTATCTACGGCAATCAAGCACAGCCATCCAGTATAGCCATCCAGCACAGCCATCAAGCACAGCCATCAGACTCAGCTGTCAGGCACAGCCATCAGGCCGGGCCGAGATGATCCAGGATGCGCTGGGCATTCTCGGCGCTGAGGTCATAATTATAGAAGGTCTCGTAGTAATCCTGCACTTCGGCCACCATGTCCAGGTCAGCAAACAGCTCAGGATACATCTTCTGGGCCAGGTACTCCATCAGCAACACGCCCTCGCTGGAGTAATCCCAGAACATCACGCCATCCGGGCAGAGATAGACATTGCCCTGCTGCACGGCGCTCATCTCGGCCCAGGCGGCATTGCCGGTCACGGCCTCTGTGCTGTCCATCCGGCCCATGAAGATGTAGTCCGGGTCCCAGGCAATCATCTGCTCCATGGTCACCTCGGTGTCCATCTCGGCGCCCGACTCATCGGCGATGTTGCGCCCACCGGCCAGCTCCAGCCAGAACGAGGGATAGGAATAGGTGGAGAAGACCCCCAGCCCCTCCTCGCCGTAAGCGTAAACGGCAGTCTTGCGCTCTGCATCCGGGATGGAGCCCACACGCTCCTGGACATAGGCCACCTTCTCGTCGAAGTAGGCAATCCAAGCCGCGGCCTTGGCCTGGGCATCCGCTCCGAAGGTGTCGGCGAACACCTGCACCTCCTGCTTCTGGTATTCGATGAACTCATCGGCGGTGGTGGGGTTGCCGGTGGAGTTCTGCACCACCACGACCGGCAGGCCGGCGGCCTCCATGGCGGCCAGAGGCTCCTCATAGTCGAAGAACAGCACCACGTCGGCACCCAGCTCAATCAGGCCTTCGACGTTGGGCTCGCCCGGGCTCTCGATGGCGGTCAGTTGGGAAACGTTGGGGTTGGTTTCCACCACCCAGGGCCGGTCGATCATCACGAAGTGGATGCCTGCCAGACGGTCGGCCTGGCCGAGCAGGAAGACCTTCTCATAGGACGGCCCGGCCACGGCAGCGGCATGCTCCACGTCTGTGGGCACGGTCACCGAGCGGCCAGCCAGGTCGATCACCGTCCGCCCGGAATCGGCGACGACGTCGGGGCTGTCGTTGTTGGCTGTGGTGTCCTCGGCCTTCGGCGTGCTGCAAGCAAACAGCCCCAGGCACAGCACCACGGCCAGCGCACAGCTGGCCATGCGGCGCAGCCATCCCATCGCCTGCGTCTGACTCATTCTCTTTCCTCGTTGCATTTTCGTTCACCTTTCTCTCTTCCGTCATGTGTCGAACTATTCTCAAGCTTCTCAAGCTCGGGAACACAGATGCAGTGGCCGCGGTCGGCCAGATAGTGCAGGGAGATATTCTCCTGGTACAGCTCACTGAGCAACTGCTCGTCGAGAGTATCGGCGGCCTGACCAAAGACCAGCGGCGCGCCGGGGCGGATCACCCCGACCTGGCTGTGCAGCCAGATAGCGTGATCGGGGACGTGTGAGGTCATGATCACGGCGATACCCCGGGCACACATCTCCTGAATCAGCCGCAGGGCCCGAATCTGGTTGCCGTAGTCCAGGTGGTTGGTCGGCTCATCCATCAGAATCAGCGGGGCTTCCTGCATCAGGACGCGGGCAATCTGAGCCAGCTGGCGCTCGCCGCCGCTGATGCGGCTCATCGGCGCCGTGGCCAGACGGGCGATGCCCAGCTGGTCCAGGGTCTGTTGGGCCAGACTGTAATCGCTGGCGGTTGGGCTCTTGCCAAAACGCAGGTGTGGCGCGCGGCCCATTACCGTGTAATCCAGCACCGAGAACTCAAAGCTGACCGTCTGGATTTGCGGCAGATAGCCCAGGCGCAGGGCGATTTCGCGCATACTCAAAGAGCGCAGATCGTGGCCGCAGAGCTCGATACGGCCACTTTGGGGGCGCAGCAGGCCAGACAGGCAGTTCAGCAGCGTGGTCTTGCCCGAGCCATTGGGACCCAGCAACACCAGGACTTCTCCCGCCCGTACTGTCAGATTGACATCGGTGAAGACTGTCTGCCCGCCGCGGTAGGCAAAAGAGATGGATGCGGTGGAGATGACCGGTGCGCTCACAGCTGCATCCTCCGCTTCACCACAATCAGCACGAACAGACCAGCCCCAACGATTCCGGTGATGATGCTCAAGGGTATCTCGGAGGCTGTCAGGTTGCGGGCCAGGGTGTCTACCAGCATCAGGAAGGTGCCACCCAACAGACAGGAGGCTGGCAGCAGCCAACGGTTGTCCGAGCCGGTCAGCAGACGTCCGAGATGGGGGATAATCAGGCCCACCCAGCCAATGGAACCGCAGATACTCACGGCGCAGGCGGTCAGCACGGTGGCACAGACGATGGTCAGGGCGCGCAGGCGTTTGACATTGACGCCGAGGGTCTGGGCTTCGCCTTCCTCCAGTGACAGCAGATTGATGCGCCAGCGCGAGACCAGCAGCACCAGCGTCGCCGCCAGGATGGCGGGGGTCACTGCCGCCACGTCTGCGAGTTTCATGTTGGCCACTGAGCCCAGCGTCCAGAAGATGATCGCCGGCAGCTCGTCGTAGGTGTTGGCCAGGTACTGGCACAGGCTGAGTATCGAGTTGAACAGGGCCGCCACCACGATGCCGGCCAGCACCAGCGTGATATTGGAGTTCTGACGGAAGAGCCGGGAGATGCCCACCGAACAACAGACCGCCAGGCCACCGCCAGCCAGGGCGGCCAACTGCACGGCGGCGCTGCCGAGGTGGGCGAGAATGGCCAGTGAAGCCCCAACGCAGGCGCCGGAAGTCACGCCCAGCAGATCCGGCGAGACCAGTGGATTGCGGAAGACCCCCTGATAGACAGCGCCGGATAAGGCCAGGGCGGAGCCCACCAACAGCGCCGCCAGGGTCCGTGGCAGGCGCACATTGAGCACCACATTGGCCATCTGCGCCGTCCAGCTTTGTTCTGGCTGCAGGGGCGTCCAAGTGTTGACCAGAATCAGGAACACCTGGTCCAAGGGGATGGAGAAGCGACCCGCGCCTAAAGCCACCAGGCAGGTCAGCAGGGCTAAGACAGCCAGAGCCAGAAGCAGCGCGACCCGCGAGCGATGTTGTATGTCAGTCGGCATCAGCCTGGATTATCCATTTTCGACATAATTAAACCCGAACAGAAATATTCATTCTAGTATAAATCCACACATATGGCAATGTTCTAATGAGAACAGATTGGAAGTGAGGGTCGTCGGGCTGTGTTGCGGCCGGCCGTCGCCGGGTGCTGTCGGGCGCTGTCGGGCCCTGCCCCGGGTGCCTGCGGTCGCCGCAGAGAAAATTCAGATTTCCCTTGCAACATTCAGGCAGGTTGCCGTATAATTTCCGTTTGCGTATTTTAACGGTTTCGGCAATCCGCCTGATTGATTTGTAGAGGACTGAAGCAGCATGGACATTATCCGCGCACTGGAGCAACAGCAGATTAAGGCCGACCTTCCGCCTTTCACCGTCGGTGACCGGGTGAAGGTCCATTATCGTATCATCGAGGGCAACAAGGAGCGCATCCAGGTCTTTGAGGGCGACGTCATCCGCCGCCACGGGGCTTCCAATCGCGAGACCTTCACGGTGCGCAAGCTCTCCAGCGGCATCGGCGTCGAGCGCACCTTCCCGGTACACTCGCCCAAGATCGACCGCATCGAGGTGCTGCGTCATGGCGCCGTGCGTCGGGCCAAGCTGTACTTCCTGCGCAAGAAGATCGGCAAGGCTGCCAAGCTGCGCGAAAAGGGCTTTTAAGCCCCAATGGACAAGCAAACACGGACAGCTGCTCTCTACGGGGAGCAGCTTTCTTTATGTGCCGGTCTGGCGGCGGGCCTGGATGAGGTCGGACGGGGCTCGGTCGCCGGACCGCTGACCGTGGCGGCCGTGGTGCTGCCTGCCGAGCCGCGGATACAGGGGCTCAACGACTCCAAGAAGCTGACGGAGAAGCAGCGCGACGCCCTGGCTGTTGAGATCAGGTACACCGCCACAGCTATCGCCCTCGCCCATGTCTCAGCGGCCGAAATCGATGCTGGCGGCATGGCGGCCGCGCTGCGCCAGGCCTTTGGCCAGGCTCTGGGCGCACTGAGGACTGCCGACGGCCAACCGTTGGAACTGGACGCAATATTGCTGGATGGCAATCCTTTGGGACTGCATCCGCGGGAAATCAGCGTCGTCAAGGGGGATGGTCGGGTGGCCTGTATCGCCGCCGCCTCAATCATTGCCAAGGTCACGCGGGATGCGCTGATGGTCGAGCTGGCCGAGCAATATCCGGCCTGGCAATTGGCCAGCAACAAAGGTTATGCCTCGCCCGCCCATATCGCCGCCATCCGCGAGCACGGCCTGACGCCGATCCACAGGCGCAGTTTCTGCTCCGGGTTCTTCCAGGAGCAGATACCGTTCGCCGACGTATAGTAACCGTTTGCAGATACATATTGAAATGCTAGTATAACAATACAATTAAAACACCGCTATTGAGCAGCGGATTTGGAAAACTGACAGCTGCACTCGGTTGCCATTTGGAGAACTGACCCTTTTCAGCAAGATTGCCGCGTTATGCTGGCAAATCTGATGAAAAGGAGAGAAAAATGAGCACTGAAAGCAAACTGTTGGGTAGCGAAGGCGAGGATCTGGCCTGCGACTATCTATTGGGCAAGGGCCTGAAAATCGTGGAGCGCAACTGGCGTTGTCAGGCGGGAGAGGCTGACATCATCGCCTTCGACAACGATGAACTGGCCTTCATCGAGGTCAAAACGCGCCGTGGCGTCAACGCCGGCTTTCCGGAGGAGGCGGTGACCAGAGCCAAGCGCCAACGCTACGAGCGCATCGCCCTGAGCTATCTGGCCGACCACCGGATTCCTACCACCCAGGTGCGCTTCGACGTCATCGCGGTGATTGTGGTGGAGCCCAACCGGGCCTTTCTACGGCATCACTACGACGCCTTTGGCTGCGGGGATTGATCGTGCGTCGGCTGGGGCCGGCAGCGCCGGAAGGCGTGATGCTGGAGGATCTGGACGGCTATATCGAGTATTCGGCCGCCGGCGCCGGTGGCAACTACGCTGGCAGCTTCAGCAGCTATGGCAGCAACGGTGGCTACGGAGCAGGTGGCGAGCAGTCTTATATACCTGTCGGTCGCATGGGCTTTGTCAAGACCGCGACCATTCAGGGCGTGGAGGCCATCCCGGTCACGGTGGAAGTCTGCGTCAGTCGCGGAATGCCAGGCATCAACATCGTCGGGATGCCGGATACCGCCATCCAGGAGGCCAAG
Source organism: Coriobacteriales bacterium (assembly GCA_031272005.1). Lineage (GTDB taxonomy): Bacteria > Actinomycetota > Coriobacteriia > Coriobacteriales > UBA8131 > JAISUQ01. The sequence goes on from JAISUQ010000060.1 coordinate 25,971, forward strand.
CTGCGCGTGCGTCAGGCGCTGAAGGCCTCGGGATATGAGATGAGCAACCGCTATGTGGTGGTCAACCTGGCGCCCAGCTCGCTGAAGAAGATCGGGTCGGGCTTCGATTTGCCGATAGCCATCGCCTATCTGCTGGCTACTGAGCAGATACCGGCGGATGTCGCCCGTGATCGCCTTTGTGTGGGGGAGTTGTCGCTGGATGGCACCGTCAAGCCGGCCCTGGGGCAGTTGGCTTACGAGAAGCTGGCCCACGAGCAGGGCTGGGGTTTGATGACCGGACCTACGATTGCTGGCGTGTTCTTCGAAGACGATCAGCCGCACGTCTGCCTGAATCGTCTGGAGGATTTGCGCAGCCAACAATTCTGTGCACCCCTTCAATCAGACACGGATCAGGCAACCGCGATGGCGGACTTCTCCGACATCGCCGGAAACGACCTGGTCAAGCGGGCCTTGCAGATTGCTGCTGCCGGTGGCCATGGCCTGTTGATGATTGGTCCTCCGGGTTCTGGCAAATCGATGCTGGCCAGCCGGTTGCCCTCAATACTGCCACCGTTGCTGCGCGAGGAACGGATCGACTCGGCAATGATCCACTCCGTGGCCGGCTTGCCGTTTGAGCGCATCCTGGCGGGAGAGCGCCCCTTCAGGGCGCCACATCATGGGGCCTCCCGGGCCGGGCTGATCGGCGGTGGTACTCCCACCGGGCCCGGGGAGGTCTCATTGGCGCACAACGGTGTGCTCTTCTTGGATGAGTTGCCGGAGTTTGGCACGGCTACTCTGCAGCTGTTGCGCCAACCCATGGAGCAGGGGTCGGTATCCCTGGCCCGGGCGGGTGGCACGGTGACCTTCCCGGCCCGTTTCATGCTGGTGGCTGCTGCCAATCCCTGCCCCTGTGGCTTTTATGGTGACAACCGCAAGAGTTGCAAGTGTACGCCGCAGCAGGTCAGCCGCTATATGGGTCGAATCGGCGGCCCGCTGATGGACAGGATCAACATCATCGTGGATGTCCGACGCAGCGAGGCAGCCAAGGTCCTGGCCACCGGCACCGGCACCTCCTCAGCTGTTCTGCGGGCGGGGGTGATGCAGGCCCGGGAGTTCGCCGCCTGGCGCCAGCAGTCAGTTGCTCCCAGCCTGCCAGCACTGTCAGCCGCCGCCGAGTCTGCCGTGGCGCTGCGCTCCGGCTCCGGAGCAGCCCTGCTGGCCTCCTGCTGCCTGAATGACGCCGACATCACCTATCTCGAGCTGCTTTCCGAGCGCTATCAGCTCAGCGGCCGCGGCATCATGAGCGCTTTGACTGTCGGGCGAACCATCGCCGATTTGGAGACCAGCGAGAAGGTCACCCAGGAGCATCTGCTCGAAGCCGTGAGCTTCAGAACCAGTGGTTATGATGGCTGAGGAGGTGTCGGCAATGCCTGCAACTGCAAGGGATTCGGCTGTTCTCCGTCACGAGATCAACTTGGGTCAGGCCGGGTACCCAGCGGGCTTTCTGGGTGTCTACCGGCCGCCCCCGACGGTTTATGCAGTGGGGGATGCTGCGGCCCTGATGCGGCCGTCTTTGGCCATAGTTGGCGCCCGCAAGGCCACTCCCTATGGTCTGGCCTGCGCCAAGCGTTTTGCCAGCCGAGCAGCGGCTCGGGGTATCGTGGTGGTCTCCGGCGGCGCCATCGGCTGTGATCAGGCAGCCCATCGCGGCGCTCTGGCTGTTGGCGGGCAGACCGTCGTTGTGCTGGGTTGCGGTGCCGACGTCGTCTATCCCACGGGGGCTGCAGATCTGTTCGCGGAGGTTCTGGCCGCCTCGGGGACGATCATCTCTGAGGCACCCTGGGGCTCGCCGGTGGCGCGCTGGTGTTTTCGCCAGCGCAACCGCCTGATTGCCGGCCTGGCCCAGGCAACGCTGATTGTCGAGGCCGGGCTGCCCAGCGGCACCTTCTCCACCGCTGATGATACCCTGGCCCAGGGCAAAGAGGTTCTGGCCGTGCCCGGCTCAATCTATGCCCGGGAGTCGCGGGGTGCCAACCGGTTGATTGCCCAGGGAGCGGTTCCGATTGTCGACGATCAGAGCTTTGACGACGCGTTAGTGCAGATCTTCGGAGTGCCATTGCTGCCTGTGCCTGGCAGTCAGCGCCGAGCTGGGCTTAAGGAGCCACTTGAGGAGGACGATACCACCCAGCTGGTTCGCGATGCCTTGATTCAAGCCCCTGCAACAGCTGAGGGGCTTGTCGGTATCTGTGGCGCCGACATCGTGGAGGTGGTACGCTATCTCTCGTTACTGGAGTTGCATGGCATGGTCTGCCGGCTGAGGGATGGCCGCTACAGCCTGTCACTAAGTGAATTGGAACGGAGTCAATGAGCAAGCAGGTAACGATAATCGGCGGCGGTTTGGCAGGTTGCGAAGCCGCCTGGCAGCTGGCGTCGCGCGGGGTGGCGGTGCAACTGTGGGAGATGCGTCCGACCCGGCAGACACCCGTGCACCGCGGTGGCGGCCTGGCCGAGCTGGTCTGCTCCAACTCCTTGAAGAGCCTCGACCCCTCCTCAGCAGCCGGCGCCCTGAAGGCCGAGTTGGCCCGCCTGGGATCGTTTCTGCTGCGCTGCGCTGTCCAGGCACGGGTGCCTGCCGGCGGCGCTCTGGCGGTGGATCGCGAGGCCTTCAGCGAACTGGTCAGCGCCGGTCTGACTCAGACAGGTCTGGTTGAGCTGATCCGCGCAGAGATGGACGACCTCCACAGCCTGTTGTCCAACGGACAGCCAGCCATCATCGCCACCGGACCGATGACCTCAGATACCCTGGCCAGCCAGCTGGCTGAGCTGCTGGGCGGGGAACACCTGGCCTTCTTCGATGCCGCCGCCCCGATTGTCGAAGCCGATTCCTTGGACATGGACCGGCTGTTTGCCCAGTCCCGTTATGACAAGAGCGGTGCGGATTATCTCAACGCCCCTCTCAACCGCGAGCAGTACGAGCGGCTGGTACAGGAGCTCAGCCAGGCTAAACGGGTCATCCTCCGCGATTTCGAGACCAGGGAGCTGTTCCAGGCCTGCCAACCGGTGGAGGAGGTGGCGCGCAGCGGTGCGGATACCCTGAGGCATGGCGCCCTCAAACCCGTCGGCCTGACTGACCCGCATACCGGTCAGCGGCCCTGGGCGGTGGTTCAGTTGCGTCCGGAGAACCGCCAGGGCAGTGCCTACAATCTGGTCGGCTTCCAGACCAATCTCAGCTTTGCCGAGCAGGAGCGGGTCCTGCGCCTGATACCCGGATTGGAGCAGGCCGTCTTTTTGCGTTACGGCGTCATGCATCGCAATACCTTCATCGATGCGCCGCGCCTGCTGAACGCCAGCCTGGCCTGGCGCAGCCATCCCCAGTTGCATTTTGCCGGCCAGGTCATCGGTACCGAAGGCTATACCGAAGCCATCGGCACCGGTCTGTTGGCGGCTTTAGATACTTATGCTCAGTTGAGCGGCCTGCCAGCGGTGACACTGCCGCCTCAGATGCTGCTCGGTTCGCTGGTAGCCTATGCCAGCAACCCCGAGACCAGCAATTATCAACCGATGCATGTCAATTACGGCATCATGCAGCCGTTGGATCCGCCAATCCGACGCAAGAGCCAGCGTTATGCCGCCTACAGCAGCAGAGCCCTGGAGGCTGTCGAGCGCTTCTGCACAGAGCATGACCAGCTCGACTTTGCCCCACCCTGCGCACTGCCGGAGCCAGCATGAGCAGTTCAGACGCCACTGCCAGAAGAGACAGGATAAACGATCTGATCGAGCGTTTCCTGGTAGCGTTGCGTCTGGAGCGCAACCTTTCTGCCAACACCATTCGGGCCTATCGCATCGACCTGGAGCATTTTTCCGCCTGGCTTGATAGCGCAGGACTACAGCCCGAGATGCTCAGCTATAAGACGATGCGCGGTTATCTCGGTGAGCTGGATCAGCAGAACTACAATCGGCGCAGCGTCAACCGGCGGCTGTCGGCCATCAAGACCTTCTTTGCCTGGATGGTCGAATGCGGCGAGATTGACAAGGACCCCCTGACCGTGATCTCCGGGCCCAGGCAGCCCAAAAGCCTGCCCTCCTTCTTTGATTTCGAGGGGTTGAAACGGCTGCTTTCGATATGCGACCTGAGCACGGCAACCGGGCTGCGCGATCAGGCCCTGCTGGAACTGCTCTACGCCAGCGGCGCCCGCATCTCGGAGGTCGCGGCGCTTGAGGTTGCCGATGTGGATTTCGAGCAGCAGCAGCTGCGCTTGATGGGCAAAGGCTCCAAGCAACGAATCGTACCGCTGCATCCTTTGGCCCTGCGCACCATCGCTGCCTATCTGCAACAGGCCCGCCCGGAGTTGGCCGCCGCCGGCAAGGCGGCATCCAGTGCCCTGTTCCTCTCGGTGCGCGGCCAGCCGATGAGTGCCGATACGCTGCGTCGGGCCTTCAAGCAGGCCGTCAGCCTGGCCGGGCTGGACTCCAGCTTCTCGCCGCACGATATGCGCCACACCTTTGCCACGGACTTGCTGGAGAATGGGGCGGATTTACGCTCTGTCCAGGAATTGCTGGGCCATGCCAATCTCTCCACGACCCAGATTTATACTCATCTGACCTCCGGCCATCTCAAGGACATGCATCATCGTGCGCATCCGCGGGGGTGATCGGTACACAGGCGGCGGCCAGCACCACCCATGATCATCATGCGCACCCACGGGGGTGATATGATGTTGGTGGCAACCAACAGGCTGTGTTCGGCTGCCATGCCTGGCACATACTGTGCTCAGCCAAAACAGCGCAGAGCAGGAGGCAACAATGTTCAATCTCAATACCGCCGACATCGTCATTGTGGCGATTGTTGCTGCAGCTTTGGTGCTGGCTCTGCGCCATATCTGGCGCAACCGCAAACGCAGCGGTTGTGACGGCTGCGGCTCGGACGACAACTGTGCAGCCTGCAATCCCGAAGATGCGAAAAACCCGAAAAACTGATTGACAAGTAAAGTTAACCTAGTTAAACTCTTCAACACTGATAGTTAGTCTATGCTAACTATGATGGGGATTGGAGAGTTGTGAGCGCAAACCTGAGCATCAGACATCGTGTTGCCGGGCAGTTGGCCTGTGTGGTTTCCTTCCTGCTGGTGACCGCCGTCCTGTTCGTTTCGCCATTGTCCGCCGGCAAAGCCTACGCCGCCGAGACCGACCTGGAGACCTGGACTGAGGTGGCCGAGGAGATGTCCAGCATCCTCAACGATGCCTGGGAGATCTACCAAAGCGGCGACGTCAAGGCGGCCAAAGCCCGGGTCGATGACGCCTACTATGGCTACTACGAGGCTTTGGGGTTTGAGAAGACGGTCATGGCGCATATCTCCGGTGGCCGCGCTGCCGATGTTGAATACCAGTTCAGCTTCATCAAGCGAGCCATGGAGGAAGGCGACAGCGATGGCGCCAAAGCCTCCATCGACACGCTCTGCGCGATGCTGCTCGAAGACGGCAAGACCCTGGATGGCGGCTCGGCCAGCCCGCTGTTCGCCCTGCTCGGCTCACTGGCCATCATCCTGCGCGAAGGGCTGGAGGCCATCCTGGTGCTGGCGGCCATCATCGCCTACCTGGTCAAGAGCGGCAACGCCCAGCACACCCGCACGGTCTATATCGGCAGCGTCATCGCCCTGGCGGTCAGCGTGCTGCTGGCTGTGGCGCTTACCGCGCTGAGCGCCGCCAATGGCGCCAACCAGGAGATCATCGAGGGTGCCACCGCCCTGGTGGCCGTGCTGGTGCTGTTCTACACCTCCAACTGGATGTTCTCCAAGGCCGACTCCCGGGCCTGGAAGAGCTATATCGAAGGCAAGGTCACCACCTCGATCACCAAAGGCGCCATCTTCGGCCTGGCTTCGGCGGCGTTCTTGGCCGTGTTCAGGGAGGGCGCCGAGACCATCCTGTTCTACAGCGCGCTTCTGGCCGGCAGCGACGCCGCATCCACCAACATGGTCTGGCTGGGGTTGGGCATCGGATTGGTGGCGCTGGTGGTGGTGTTCGTCCTGATTCGCTTCCTCTCCATCAAGTTGCCGATCAAGCCCTTCTTCATCGCCTCCAGCGTGCTGATGTTCATCCTCTGCCTCAGCTTCACCGGCAACGGCATCAAGGAGCTGCAGGAGGGCGGCGTGATTCAGGCCACGCCGATAGCCGGTGTGCCGACCATCGACATCCTGGGCGTCTTTCCGGTCGCCGAAACGTTGATCCCGCAGCTGGTGGTGCTGGCCGTCACCGTGGCTACCATCATCTACCAGGTGCGCAAGTGGAATAAAGGGAACCAGGGGACACAAGGAGTCTCTGGCCATACACAGAAAGGTGAGGAGATATGAGAACTGCACAGACAAGCCAGGTTGCTGGCAAGGAGATGACCCGCAAGGCGGTAGCGCTGCTGGCGGCCCTGGCGCTGCTGGCGATGGGGCTGCTCGGCTCGGTTGGTTGTACCACCGGCACCGGCACTGCCAGCGGCAGTGACAGCGGCGAAGAGAGCTCGGCCGACAGCGGCGGTGTGGCCGCCCCGGGTGAGGCCGGCGGTTTCGAGGAGTTCCCGCTCGGCGACGACCAGGTGGTCGGGCCGTTGAATGTGGCTGGTGTCTACTTCCAGCCGGTGGATATGGAGCCGGCCGGCAACTCGCTGCCTGCCGCCCAGTCCGACGCCCACCTGGAGGCCGACATCTCGGCCGCCGAGGGTAACAAGTGGGGCTATGGCGTGGGCGACTTCGTGCCCAACCTGACCGTGGACTACGAGATCACCGACAGCAGCGGCAAGGTGGTGGATGAGGGCGCCTTCATGCCGATGAGCGCCTCCGACGGCCCGCACTACGGCGCCAACGTCAAGTTCGGCCCGGCTGGCACCTACACCGTCAAGTTCATCATCCACAGCCCCGAGGAGCAGGGCTACCTGCTGCACACCGACCCGGAGACCGGCGTGGATGGCGATTACTCCAGCTATAAGTTCCCCTACACGGTGGAGTTCACCTTCGACTGGGATGCCCGCGAGTGGTAAGCGCAATTCGGCCAACAGGCCATTGAGCGGTGCCTCCCCGGGCACCGGATAGCGGGTACAGGGCGGGCAGCTGCGCCCTCGAACAGTTGCAACAGTGGCGAGATTGTGGGTGCTTCCTGCAATCTCGCTGCTGCGCGATAGTCGGATTATCCCTGGAGCGAAGTGTTCGAGTATCTGATAAAAATATTGCAGCATAGCATGGCTCTGGCAGTGATCCTGCCGTTGCTGGGCACATTGGCAGTGCGTCTCGGGGCGGAGACAGGCGGCCTGCGCCGTCGCTTCACCATTGCCTTGCTGCTGGGCGCGGCCTGCTCCATCGCCATCGCCCTGCTGAAGACCCGTACCGGTTGGATAGTCACCGAGTATTGGAACACCGCTATCATGCTCGCAGTCATTCTCAGTGGCGCAGCGCTGCTGTTGCTGGCTTGCAGGCTCACGCGGCCCAACCCGGCCGAGCCGCGCTGTGCGGAGCAAACTCCGGCCGGTCAAGACCTGGCGGAGAAGACTCCGGCGGAGCAATCCCTGGCGGGTCAGTCCCTGGCGGAGCAGTCCTGCACAACCACGGCATCGTCGCTGCGTCGCCGACTGGCCTGTTGGGCAGCCTGCCTGCTGGCCTTCTCTCTGGTGTTCTATGTGCTGCGCGGCGATCTGCTCTACATCCGGGAGTTCGCCCAAAACGATGAGAGCCTGCTCAGTCTGGCAGCCCTTTATCGCTGCCTGGGTTGGCTGGCCGGCGCCGGCATCTGCATCCTCACAGCAGCCGGCCTGGCGGTTGTCTGCCGCCAGCTGAACACTCCAGCCATCTATCGCATCCTGGCAGCGATGCTGACCATCTACCTGTTCTGCGGGTTGCTCAGCTGCCTGCGGGTGCTTTACGTACGCTACCTGATACCGCGCCCGGGCTGGCTGGGGGCGCTGCTGCGGGCGGCCACCAACTACGCCGATATGATCACCATGGTGCTGTTGGCTTTGGCGCTGGTGGCGGTGGTGTTGGCGCTGCTCAGCCATCGCCGACAGGCCAGCGGACAACCTGATTGCCCTGTAGCCGCAGCGCCCAACCCGGCCCAGCTGCGCAGGCTCCGCGCCGCTCGCCGCAAGACCCGGCGTTGGGGCACGCTGGTGGCTGCCTGCTGCCTGGCCAGCGTGCTGAGCTTCACGCTGCTGCTGGCCTGGGTCAACCGCGAGGAGGAGCTGGCGCCCTCCGAGGAGTTGGCCTACAGCGGTGAGGCGGCCTGTATCCCCCTAAGTGAGATCGAAGACGGCCATCTGCATCGCTTCACCCACGTCGCCGCCGACGGCACCGAGGTCCGCTTCATCATCATCAAGAAGAACGAGGTGGCCTACGGGGTGGGTCTGGACGCCTGCAATATCTGCGGTGCCACCGGCTATCTGGAGCGCGATGAGCAGGTGGTCTGTATCAAATGCGATGTGGTGATGAACAAGCAGACCATCGGCTTTGCGGGCGGCTGTAATCCCATTCCGCTGGAGTTCGCCGTGCGCGACGGGGCGTTGTACATCGATAAGGATGTGCTGGAGTCCGGCGCCCAATACTTCAACGGCTCCAACACCGGCAGCGGCAATACCGCTCAGATGACCGGCTGAGGCGGGGTAGCGCAATGTTTATCCGCATGATAATCAAGGTCATCGCCCGCCAGCGCACCAAGATGCTGATGATTGCCCTCACTGTGGCTTTGGGCAGTTCGCTGGCCAGCGCGATGCTCAATGTCATGTTGGATGTGGGCGATAAGGTCAACCGCGAGCTGAAGGCCTATGGCGCCAACATCACCGTCCAGCCCAAAGGCGCCCTGCTGCTCAGCGACCTCTATGGGCTGGACGCCGCCGCTGCAGGTGTCGATGCCTATCTGCCCGCCAGCGAGGCTGCCAAGGTCAAGACCATCTTCTGGGCCTACAACGTGGTGGACTTCACACCATTGCTCAGCCTGCAGGCCGAAACGCCATCCGGGCGGGAGGTGGCAGTGACCGGCGCCTGGTTCTCCCATCAGCAGAGCCTGCCCACCGGCGAGGAGCTGCAAAGCGGTATCGACAACCTGCGCAGTTGGTGGGAGATTGAGGGGAGCTGGCTGGTCGATGGCGAGGATGACGGCGTCATGGTCGGCGTCACATTAGCCGAGGAGCTTGGACTCGAGGTTGGTGACCAGATCACGCTGAGCGGTTTGACAGGCGCAACCACCGATGACCCCGCCGATTCCGGCACCGCGGATCCCGCCCCCGCAGGAACCGGCACCACAGACCCCGCCTCCGGCACCACAGACCCCGCCGTTTCCGGCGATGCCGGTACCGCCGGCACCGCAGCTACCACCACCTCCGGCGAAGCCACTGCCGTTAGCGCTCCCACCAGCCGTACGCTCACCGTGCGGGCCATCATCACTGCCGGCGGTGACGAGGACAACCAGGCCTTTGTCACCCTGGCCTGCGCCCAGGCCATCAGCGGCAAGACCGGTCTGGCTACAAGCATCGAGGTCAGCGCGCTGACCACCCCGGACAACGACCTGGCGCGCCGCGCCGCCCAAAACCCCAAGAGCCTCTCGGCCAAGGATTACGAGACCTGGTACTGCACCGCCTACGCCTCGGCCATCTGCTATCAGATAGAGGAGGCCATCCCCGGCGTAGTCGCCAAGCCGGTCCGCCAGGTGGCCGCCTCGGAGGGTGCCATCCTGGAGAAGACCCAGCTGTTGATGCTGTTCATCACCATCCTGAGCATGGTGGGGGCGGGTTTGGGCATCTCCAACCTGGTCAGCGCCAGTGTCATGGAGCGCTCCGCCGAGATCGGCCTGATCAAGGCGCTGGGTGCCAGCGATGCCGCCGCTGCCTGGTTGGTGCTGCTGTCCATCCTGCTCACCGGCCTGGCCGGGGGCGTGCTGGGCTATCTGGCCGGGCTGGGCTTTGCCCAAATCATCGGCCTTGGCGTGTTCGGCTCGCAGATCGCCGCGGCGCCGTTGGTCATCCCGCTGCTGGCGGTGCTGCTGGTGCTGGTGTTGCTGCTCGGCAGCCTGCCGGCATTGCGCAGCCTGCTGCGTCTGCGTCCGGCGGAGGTGCTGCATGGCCGCTGATTCCCGCCCTTGCCCCAGCTCCCCAGGCCGCCGCTTCGGCTCTGGCTCTGGCTCTGGCCCCCGCCGCCCCCGCCGCTCCCGCCGTCCCCGCTCGGCTGGCAACCGGCTGTTCTTTCTCCGCACCATCCTGGCTTCACTCGTTCGCCGCCGCTCGCGCCTGTTGGTTGCCCTGCTCAGTGTGACGGTCGGCGCCTGCATCCTCAGCGGCCTGGTGACCATTTACTACGACATCCCCCGTCAGATGGGTCTGCAGTTCCGCTCCTACGGTGCCAACATGGTGTTGCTGCCGGCCGGAGATACCAACAACGCGGCGACCACCGCAGACAGCAACCCGGCAACCGTCGCATCCGCTGAGGCAGCAGCGGCAGAAGAGACGGACGCTGACGCAGAAGCAGCCGCAGAAGCAGAAGCAGCCGCAGCCGCAGCCACAGACGCAGAAGCGCCAGCAGGCGGAGAAATGCCGGCCAGCCCGGACTTCTCCACCATCCAACTGCCAACCGGCCACACCACCGATACCAACTGTACCGGCTGCCACTCACAGGACTTCCTCGCCAATGCAGCTGCCAGCCAGGCCGCCGCGCCAGCCGCCTCCGCCTCCGCCAGCACTGCCAATGTCGCCGGCATCAGCCCCGAGCAGTTGACGGCGGCCCTGCAGCAGATTCCCGCCAGCGAGTTGGTGGGTGTGGCGCCGTATCGCTATGGCAACGTGACCATCAACGAGACGCCGCAGATCCTGGCCGGCACCGACTTCTCCGGCGCTCAGGCTACCAGCCCGTTCTGGAGCGTCGAGGGTCAATGGCCGCAAAGCACAGGCCAGGCGTTGGTGGGCGTGGAGCTGGCCAACACCTACAGGCTGGAGGTTGGCAAGCGCTTCTCCGTCAGCACCTCGGCAGCCGACGGCAGCACTGCCATCCGCCAGCTGGAGGTGGCGGGCATCCTGACTACCGGCGGTGATGAGGAGGCCTTCGTCTTCGTCTCGCTCGCCGACTTCGCCAGCCTGCTGGGCCAGGCCGACTACGACAATGTGGAATTGAGTATCAATGCCTCCGGCGATGAGCTGGCGGCTTACGCAGATGCCATCCAGGCCGCCCAGCCTGCGCTCAGCGCGCAAGCCGTCAAGCGCGTCACTGCCAGCCAGGACGCCGTGTTGGGCAAGCTGCAGGCTCTGGTCTATCTGGTCACAACGGTGGTGCTGCTGCTGACGCTGATCTGCGTGGCCACCACCATGATGGCCGTTGTGACCGAGCGCCGCCGCGAGATCGGCCTGCGCAAGGCGCTTGGCGCTGGCAACGATGAGGTCGCCTGGACCTTCATCGGCGAAGGCCTGGCCACCGCCCTGGTCGGCGGCATCCTCGGCGCGGCAGCCGGCTTCGGTTTCGCCCAGTTGGTCAGCCTGCAGGTCTTCGGACAGACCATCCACTTCAACTGGGCCATCGCACCGCTGACCGTGGTGGTGATGCTGGTGACCACCGTGCTGGCCTGCCTGCTGCCCCTGCGCTCGGCCACTGCCATCGATCCGGCTCTGGTTTTGAAAGGAGAATGAAGATGCCCTCGGCAACCCCCACCACCGCCACCCCCGCCGCCACCCCCGCCAGCAAGCCAACCTCACAAGCCCTGCTCCAGCTGGACGCGGTGACCAAAAGCTACGGCGACCTGGATGCCCTCAGAGACATCAGCTTCGCCGTCCAACCTGGCGAGTGGGTCTCGATCATGGGGCCATCCGGCAGCGGCAAGACCACGCTGATGAACATCATCGGCTGCATGGACAAGCCCACCTCCGGCTCCGTGCTGCTCTCCGGCCAGGACATCTCACGCGAGAGCCCCCGCGCCTTAACCGCCATCCGCCGTGACCACATCGGTCTGGTATTCCAGCAGTTCCACCTGATTGCCTATCTCAGCGCCCTGGAAAACGTGATGGTCGCTCAGTATTACCACAGCCTGGTGGATGAGGCCGAGGCGCTGCAGGCCCTGGAACGCGTCGGCCTGGCCAAGCGCGCCAACCACCTGCCGGCCCAGCTTTCCGGCGGCGAGCAACAGCGGGTCTGCATCGCTCGCGCCCTGATCAACCGCCCCCAGCTGATTCTGGCCGACGAGCCTACCGGCAATCTGGATGAGGACAACGAGCTGAAGGTCATGGCCATCCTGCGCGAGCTGCATGACGAAGGCCACACCCTGATAGTGGTGACCCACGACCCCGAAGTAGCCAGCGCCGCCCAGCGCACCATCATCCTCGAACACGGCCACCTCAAAGAGATCCGCAACAACCAGCCCTGATAACCGACCCCAGTGCTCCGCCTACCATATCATAGCAAATAACATAACTAGCAATTAACAATTAACAGCCTTTCAGGTTTCTTTCAGGCTTCTTTAAGTATTGGTGGTTATGCTTAGTGCCGGTCTCGCAAATCGACTTGTCTTTCAGCGCCCCAGGCAAGGATTTTGGGCGCGGCTACTATACTAAAGGACTGCAAGATGTTTACGTTGACTGACCAGACTATCGAAGCAACGATGGATGTCATCAGCGGCTTCATAGTGTCCGCAGTCTGTGAACAAACTGGCAGGTAGCTTGACGAGGTGACTGAACTGTTCCTGATGTCTCGGGCTAACTGCCTGCTGCGTAACAAGGCAACGGGCTATTATTGGGATAGTATCACCGAGCTGAAAGAAATATTCCTGTCGGAGTTGCCAGAACAGTAGCGCCGCAGATAGTGGTGTTTTCTTGTAGCGAGTGCCTCTCTCCAGTGTCCCGCTGATGTAGTCGTGGATGTGCCCGGATGTATTGGAACATTGACATTCAGACAGTGTCAAAGTATGATGACATTTACAAAATGTCAATGTTTGTATACTTTGTGAGGCAATATGGAAGCACTGGCTGTTCTTTGTTCTATTCTGAAGCAGGCGCGCTTGGATCAGGGATTAACGCAAAAGGAGCTGGCAAAAAGAGCCGGCGTATCGCGGGCATGGCTGATAGCGCTGGAATCTGGCACCGCCAGTAGAGCCGAGCTCGGCAAGGTCCTGGATTTGGCCACAACGCTCGGATTGGAGTTAAAGCCGAGCAAACGCAAACCTTTAGACGCAGATGCAGAGTTGATCATGCAGAGGTACTTCGATGCCTGAGCCTGCGAAACTCAACGTCTTGCTCGGCGATGAGCTCGTTGGCACTTTGACCCAAACACGGGACAAAGGTCGGGTCTTCGCCTATCGACAGGATTGGGAAAGCGTGACCACGGCAATATCCTTGTCGATGTCAACGCGCAAGCAAACATACCCGCAAAGAGTCGTTGATCCATATCTTTGGGGACTGATACCGGATAGCCATATCATACGACACCAGATTGCGCGACAGTTCAATGTGTCTGCCAACAACCCCATGGCTTTGCTCGGTAAAATTGGTTTGGATTGCGCAGGCGCTGTCCGATTCTGCTCAGACAGCCAGTTGTTGAAGACCCCAGCCTGCTTGCATCGGCTGGACGCCCGGAGATGCGCGAACGCAACCGCATGGATTTTGCCCGCTCACTTTTCTTCAACTACTTGATGATGGCTCCGGATGCTCACGCCAAGAACTATTCGGTGTTGTTGTTAGCCGACGCAGTCCGGCTTGCACCACTCTATGACATCGCCTCTGGTGCGCCCTATACCAAAGACTATGGGAGGCCTGGTTTCAAGCGGGCAGCGATGCGCATTGGCGGGGAGAATCAGTTTGGCGAACTATCCCCAAAAAACCTGCAGAGGTTTGCCCAGCGCAACGGATTCGAAGAACAATGGGTGATGGAGACGTTCAAGCAGATGGCAGAGGGCATTCCGTCCGCCCTGGAGAACGTGTTTGCCTGTAACGTCCATATCACAGGCACCAGCGAGTTGCGGGAAGCCATGCTGGGTCGGCTGAGCAGCCATTGCCAGAGAGCGGGCAAGCCACTTTAACTTACACAAATTCATAGTGCCCGGCTTGCTCATGCAGCAACCTCTTTCAATGCTGCAAGGGCTTCAAGTGCGGCATCAGGTTGCCTGCCTGGCGAGGCGAGAGTGTCGAGTAGACCCCATTCCGGCGAGACCATTGCCACTCTTTTGACCCGGCGTGCAACGGTACGCACATTGTTGCTCAGCGGCACAACAAGCATAACCTGCGCAGAGTGGGGAGATGCATCGCTGTCCTGGTGCTAACACTAATTGATATAGGCTACTAGTTGACTAATTCTAATATAGGTGTTAAACTGCCAAATGGATTGAAGCACATTGTCTTCCATGTAGCGGGGCCCGGGGTTGGTCTGCTCCGGGTCTTTGCATGTCAGCGAAGTGCTGACTTCCTAACACGGCGGATTTTACAGGAGGCGCAGACAGTGGATAAATTCAGAAGCCAGATTATCGACATCGTGGATAAAGGCCGGCTGGGCCAGGGGTTGGAAGACGATGAGATCCTCCAACTCTACTCCACCGACCCGGAGTCGCCCGAGGCCTTCTACATCATGTGGGCCGGTCGCCAGCTGCAGCGCCAGGCCGCCAACAACATCGCCGAGGTGCACGCCCAAATCGGCCTCAACGGCTCGCCCTGTCCCAAGAACTGCCAGTTTTGCAGCTTCGCCATCTGCAACGGCGTGCGTCAGGGCAAGCTGGAGATGCCTTTGCAGGATGTGCTGGAATACATCAAGATTTACCAGGAGCAGGGCGCCAATGCCATCCTGATGATGGTCACGGCCACCTACAAGTTCGAGAAGCTGTTGGAGATGGGCGCTGCCGCCCGCGCGGTGATGGACAAGGAGCTGCCGCTGCTGGCCAACACCGGCGACATGAGCCTGGAGCAGGCTCAGCAGCTTAAGGCCGCCGGATTCAACGGCTGCTACCATGCCGTGCGCATGGGGGAGGGCGTAACCACCACCATCCCCGTCGAGCGACGCCTGGAGACCATCGACAACATCCATGCTGCGGGCTTGAGCCTCTCCACCTGCGTGGAGCCGGTCGGCCCGGAGCATACGCCTCAGGAATTGACGGAGAAGACCCGCATCTGCATCAACTCCGGGGCGCTTTCGGCCGGCGTGGGCAAGCGGATCATGATTCCCGGCACCATGCTGGCCAAATACGGGCAGTTGAACAACCTGGTAGCCGGGCGCAACGTCGCCGTCTACCGCCTGGCTGCCGGGCTCAAGCCGCGCCTGAACTGCGCTGGTGGCACCGATTTGGCCTCGGCCATGGGCGCAAATCTGGCCTGGGCGGAGATGGGCACCAACCCGCGTGATACCGAGGAGCGCACCGAGAAGGGCGGTCGCGGTGTGGACATCGCTTTCTGCAAGAAGGTCTTCAACGACGCTGGCTGGGATGTATTGGAAGGCCCGTCACCCGGCTGGATCCTGGACTGAGATGGGGCGGCCGGGGAGCCTAGACCTGGCCGCCTCGCCCCAAGGCAGGCGGACCAGCATCAAGCGCCATGAGCAGCGGGTGACCAGCATCCGCGAGCTGTTCTGGATGCTGCTGCCGGTATCCGGGCTGCTCATCGCCTTGGGGCTGCACTACGGGCTGCCAAACGTCTACCCGCTGGCCTACCACCCCAAGACCTACGGCCCGGTGCTGATCGGCCTGGGTGCTATCTATATAGCATTGATGGCTGCTGCCTGCTTCTGGCCGGCGTTGCGCCGGCGCCTGCGGCACTTCTCCGGCATCTTCTTCGTCTTGGCCCTGACGCTGGCGGCGCTGGATGTCGCCACCCTCAAGACCGGCTGGCTGCGCCTGCCCTTTGTACCCTCGCCGGATAAGATCCTCTCCGTTTACCCAGACAACGCGGCGCAGTTTGTGGAGAACTTCCTGGCCAGCATGAAACTGCTGTTCACCGGGGTGTTTCTGGGTACCCTGGCCGGGGTGCTGAGCGGCATCCTGATGGGCTGGAGCCGCATCGCCAACTATTGGATATCCCCGGTGCTCAAGGTCATCGGCCCGGTGCCGGGGGTGGCCTGGCTGCCGATTGCCATGGTGCTGATGCCCTCCTCGCGCGCTGCCGGTCTGTTCCTGATTGGCCTGGCGCTGTGGTTTCCCCTCACGCTGATGATCTCCACCGCCATCCGCGACACCGACGTCCGCCTGATCGAGAGTGCCCGGGTGCTGGGCGCCTCCGAGCTGCATATCCTCACCCACGTGGCCATCCCGGCGGCCATCCCGGCCATGTTCACCGGCATGTTCATGGGGCTCTCGGCCAGCTTCGGCGCCCTCATCTACGCCGAGATGCTGGGGGTCAAAGCCGGTTTGGGCTGGTACATCGAGTGGTCGCGGGCCTGGGGCGAGTACGCCAAGATCTTCGCCACCATCGGCATCTTCATCGTGCTGTTCTTCGCGCTGATCGAGATTCTGTTCCGCATCCGCAACCACGCCATGAAGTGGCAGAAGGGCGTAGTGCGGTGGTGACGGAGAAGATTGGACTGGAAGCCGCAGAGCTCCTGCGCATCTTTGAGGACGCTGACGGCAACGAGGTCGTTGCCCTGGACGGTTTCAGCTTAAGCATCCAAGGCAGCGAGACCGTGGGCTTGATTGGCCCGTCCGGCTGCGGCAAGTCGACCTTCCTGCGCCTGGTGGCCGGGCTGGACCAGCCGCAGGGCGGCAGCCTCAGCGTGGGCGGCCAGCCCATCACCGGCCCGGATTACCACCGCGGCCTGGTCTTCCAAAACGCCGCCCTGTTCGAGTGGCTGACCGTTTGGGACAACATCGCCTTCGGCCTCAAAGCCCGCAAAGTCTACCGTCAGCAGAAACAACGCGTCCAGGAACTCATCGACCTGATGGGTCTGACCGGCTTCGAGAAGTCCTACCCGCACCAGATCTCCGGCGGCATGGCCTCGCGCACCGCCCTGGCCCGCTCCTTCATCCAGGAGCCGGACATCATCCTGCTGGATGAGCCGCTGTCCTCGCTGGATGCTTTCACCCGGGCGACCATCCAGGACCAAATCATCGACATGCAACGCCGCGCTCAGGCGATCATTATCTTAGTAACCCATGATATCGAAGAGGCAGTCTATCTCTGCGACCGGATCATCGTCATGAGCGCCCGCCCCGGGCGCGTCCTCGGCGAGGTGGCCGTAGACCTGCCGCACCCCCGCGACCGCACCGAGGAGCGCTTCATCGCCCTGCGCCGTGCGGTGATGCATCTGCTAGGCAACCAGGCTTGAGGGTTGTCCCCATCAGGCCTGGTAACTATAGGAGCTCTACCAAAGGAGGAACAGCAATGCAGGAATTATCGAGAAGGAAGTTCATCCAAGCGGCCGCCGTGGCCACAGCCGCCGCCGGCCTGGCCACCACCGGCCTGGCTGGTTGCCAGCAGCAGGCCGCCGACGACCAGGCCGCTGCAACGGATGGCGCCGATGCCAGCACCGACGCCAGCAGCGCTCCAGAGAAGATCCCCGTCACCGTAGGCTACTGGGGCGGCACCTGCGAGTCACCCATCTTCATCGGCGTGGAGCAGGGCATCTTCGAGGAGGAAGGCCTGGATGTCGACGTGCTGCAAATCACGGCCGACGTAGCCCCGCTGATGGCCAACGACGAGCTGGACTGCTTCGAGCTGACGCCGGATAAGTTCAAGCCGATCCAAAACGGCCTGGAGGTCAAGATCATCGACTCGCTGCACATCGGCTGCATCGGCGGCGCCGCCTCGGTGGAAAGCGGCATCAAGACCGTGGCCGACCTGGAGGGCAAGACGGTAGCCGCCTCCATCGGCTCCATCCCCCAGATCCAGATTGCCTCCCAGATGGTCCTGGCCGGCAAGGACCCCAACAAGGTCAACTGGGTGACTTATCCCAACGCCGAGATGGAACTGGCCCTGGACAACGGCGAGATCGATGCCTTTGCCGCCTACGACCCCTTCCCCTCGATGGCCTGGGAAAACGGCAAGGTACGCTTCTTCTCCAACACCTATGACGAGGGGCTCAAGGAGTACCTCTGCTGCTTCGTAGGCCTCTCCGACCGCGCTCTGAACCGGGAGAACGGCACCGAGCTGGCCCGCCGCCTCTCCGCCGCCTTCAAGCGCAGCTGCGCCTTTTTGCAGGAGAATCCCGATGAGGCCGCCCAGATCGTCCAGACGGCCGGCTACATCGCCGGCGACGCCGAGATGAACGCCCATTGCATCAGCGAGTACACCTGGGTGGCCGGCGACAAACAGCTGCTTGACGATAGCGTCTACGAGATCTGGATGCAGATCTACCGCGCCGGCGCCCTGGAGGAAGCCCCCAAAGACGAGGCCGAGCTGGACGCCTACATCAAGGAGCTACGCGCCGGCATGGTCGCCTACTACGGCGACTGAGGGTTGCGCGGAGAAGACCCGGCAGCAATGACTTCGGCAACGGGAGCGGCGACGGCAACGGCGGCAACGACGACAACGGCAACAGCGGCAGCGGCAACGGCAACAACGGCAACGGCGACAGCAGCGGCAGCGGCAACGGCAACAGCGACAGCAGCGGCAGCGACAGCGGCAGCAACGTCAGCGCCACCAGCCACTGCTGGCGCGCCGGTTAAGACGCCAGGCCGGGCGGTTGCGCCAGCAGGCGGCAAGGGTCTCCATGCCCGCCTGCTGGCCGCCCTGGCTGGCGAGACGCTGGATTTTGCGGAAGCGCTGGCGTTGTACACCATGCCGGAGGACAGCCCCCAAGCCCAGGCGCTCATCTCCGCCGCCCGTCTGCTGACCCGCCAGGCCAACGGTGGGCGCGGGCAGGTCTTCGCCCAGATCGGCCTGGACGCCCTGCCCTGCCCGGAGATGTGCCAGTATTGCAGCTTCGCCGCCAACAGCACGGCCCTGGAGGCTCGCGACGTCCTCAGTCTGGATGAGGTAGTGGCCTATGCCCGCGCCTTCGATGCGGCCGGTATCCACCTGGTGTCTTTGATGGCCACGGCGGCTTGTGACTTTCAGCGCTATTTGGCGATAACCGCCGCTGTGCGCCAGGTGCTGCAGCCCAGCGTGCCGATCCTGGCCAACCTCGGTGACCTGGACGCCGGGCAGGCCCAGGCGCTGCGCCAGGCCGGTGCCAACGCCATCTACCATGCTGTGCGCCTTGGCGAGGGTTCAATCACCAACATCGACCCGACCCGTCGCTGGCAGACCATCTCCCATGCCAGCCTGGCTGGCCTGAAGCTGATGACCGGCGTCGAGCCGCTTTACGAGCAGCAACAGCCTCAGGACGTGGTAAACCGGATGTTCGAGACCCTACGCAGCGGTGCGCTGTGTACCGGTTGCTGCCCGCTGGTGCCGGTGGTCGGCACGCCGCTGGCCGATGCCGGCTGCACGCCACCAACACCCCAGCGTCGCCAGCTTATCGGCGCCATCTATCGCCTGGTAATCGGCACCAGCATCCCCTTCGGCCTGGGTGGCATCAGCTGGGTGGACGCCGGCACCAACCCCCGCGGTCGCCACCTGAGCAAAGACCCTGCCGAACTGCAGCGTCAGGTGGCGGAGAAGAAGCAGGCTCTGGCCGCCGAGGGTTGGAGCATCCCCGCGCGCCCGCTGCCGGAATGGCAGGCCTGAAGCCATGCCTGTACACCGCGCCGGCCAGCCCAAGGTCTACCTGGATAACAGCTCCACCAGCTTCCCCAAGCCACCGGGTGTGGTCAAGGCGGTGACCGAGTACCTGGAGGATGTCGGCTGCAACCTCAACCGCACCGGCTTTGCCACCAGCTGCGTGCTGAACAAGCGCACCCGCGAAGCCCGCACCCGCTTGGCACGCCTGTTCAATTATCCCGAGTTCAAGCACGTCTGCTTCACCACAGGTATTACCACCAGCCTGAACATCGCCCTCAAAGGTCTGCTCAAGCGCGGCGACCACGTGCTGATCTCGCACATGGAGCACAACGCCGTGACCCGGCCGCTGTTCCAACTGCGTCGCCGGGGCGTCAGCTTCAGCTTCATCCCCTGCGCCAGCGACGGCACCCTTGATCCAGCCAGCATCCCGCCGCTGCTCAAGCCCAACACCCGCGCCATCTGCTGTCTGCACGGCTCCAATGTCTGCGGCACCATCCTGCCGATCCGCCAGATTGGCGCCATCGCCCGCGAGGCCGGTTTGCTGTTCATCGTCGACAGCGCCCAGAGCGCCGGTGTGCTGCCCATCGACATGCAGGCCGATAACATCGACGTCCTCTGCTTCGCTGCCCACAAGGGCCTGCTCGGCCCGCCCGGCGTCGGCGGCCTGATTCTGCGCCCGGAGTTGGGCAGCCGCATCGAGCCTTTGGTGGTCGGCGGCACCGGGGTCTTCTCCGAGGAGGACAAAGTGCCAGACGACCTGCCGATGCATCTGGAGAGCGGCACGCCCAACCTGATGGGCTACTATGGCCTGGCGGCTGCCCTGCGCTGGCTGGAGAAGACCGGCATCGAGCGCATCCACGCCCGGGAGGTGGAGCTCTACGAGCATCTGCTGGCCGGCCTGCAGCAGTTGGACAGCCTGTGCATCCACGGCACTCAGGACAGTCGCACTTCGCTGTGCGTTTTGGCGGTCACCGCGCCGGGTTTGGACATCGGCCAGGTGGCTTGGCGGCTGGATTCCAAGCATCGGGTGAGCACCCGCTGCGGCCTGCACTGTGCGCCTTGGGCCAACCGGGCCATCGGCACCTGGCCCACCGGTACTCTGCGCCTTTCGCCCGGCTACTTCACCAAACCCCGTGAGTTGGACTATGCTGTAAGCGCATTGGAGGAATCGCTATGGTACGTGCGCAAGCAGACGAGGTGAGACAAAACACCCTCACTTCCAGCCAGGCTGCCATTCAACAACACTATGCAGAAGTGGCTGAAGAAGTGACTGAAGAAGTGGCTGAGATTGCCGCCTCTGGCAGCTGCTCGGCCGACCGCGGCTGCGGCAAGCCGCTGGAGCGCGCCGCCCTGCAACCTGGCGAGGTGGTGCTGGATCTGGGCTGTGGCGCCGGCAGCGAATTGCTGGCGGCCGCCGCGCAGGTAGGGGAGAGTGGCCAGGTTTTCGGCCTGGACATGACCCCGCAGATGCTGGCCCTGGCACAAAGCCGCGTCGAGCAAGCCGGCTTCAGCAACATCAAGCTGCTCCCGGGCCTGATCGAGAACATCCCGCTGGCGGATGCCAGCGTGGATGTGGTCATCTCCAACTGTGTGCTCAACCTCTGCGATGATAAACCACGGGCATTGGCCGAGGCTGCCCGCGTGCTGCGCCCCGCAGGTCGCCTCTGCATCGCCGATATCATCCTCGTTGCCGCCGACCTGCCGCTTGAGACCCGCCGCCTCACCGCGCCCATCCTCGGCTGCACCAACGGCGTCCTGACCACCGCCGAGTACCTGGCCGCGCTGGCCGCCGCCGGCTTCAGCGACGCCAGCGTGGAGCCTTACCGCCCCTACGCCGCCCGCACCCTGCTGCAGCGCGCCGAGCAACGCGGCCACAATGAGGCTCTGGCACATCTCTCCAGCACCATCCGCCAACGCAGCGTAGACAACGCCTTCGCCGCCGCCAACATCCAAGCCCGCAAATAGCCAGCCGCCGCCATGCGGCCGACCCGCTGCCGGCACGCGACCGCCATGCGGCCGACCCGCAACCGACCCGCAACCGACCCGCGACCGACACGCCGCACCACTCGGTGCATGTTGTCCCAAACGCCAAAAAAAGTGTCCTCTGGCAAAGATTCTAACCAATAGGGTGATGTTTGCGACGGCGGATTCTGGTTTGATGGCAAGTAGCGCAATCGGGGCGGATTGGCTGCCTCGACGACTCACTCGTTTGAAGGGAGAGTGTCGATGATGGAAGCAAGCAAGGGCGGGGTAAAAACCGGCAACCGTTTTGGCAAAACCAAGGTGCTGCTGCTGTTTCTGGCAGCGGCTTTCGCCGTGCTGGCGGTCCTCGGAGTGCTCCAGGCCACCGGCGTCTGGAAGACTGCCGCCGTCAATCCCAGCTGGTCTGCACCAGCATTCTACGTGGTACTGTTGGGCATCACCTTGGTGATTCGGGGCGTGCTCAGCCGGTTGCGCTGATAACTCGGATCAGCCATAGTCGAAATAGGCTGAGCTCTCCGGCCGCCGGCACAGCGACGACGCGCTGAGCGCTGGCGGCACCAGAGCACAACAACCAAGGGCTGGGCGGCGGATAAAACCCCAACCGCAGCAAAGCCGCCCAGCGGGTGCACAGGCTGAACTATCCCCAAACCATGCCAACGCATAGCGACCCATTTGCTCGCTGAAATACAAACTCAGCGCTGAAAGCAAAAAAACCGATTTCAACGCTAAGTAAAATCTTATGCTATACTAAATCAGCACCATAATGGCATAAAGGCAAGTCTATTAAACTCAGCGCTGAAATCAAAAAATCACGTTTCAGCGCTGAGTATAAGGATGAAACCATGGAGATTATTGGCAGGCAACGCGAACAAAAAATCCTTCAACGCTGTCTGGAGTCAAAAAAGCCTGAATTCATTGCCGTTTACGGGCGACGCCGGGTCGGTAAGACATATCTGATTAGGGAGTATTTTACCAACCGCATCGTGTTTTCGATGACTGGCACACCCAAAGCCAGCCAGAAGGCACAGTTGGAAGGCTTTGACGATGCCTTGCAGGATGCTGGCGGCGAGGTACAGGTGCCGACACAGAACTGGAATCAGGCATTCAAACTGTTGCGCCTATTGCTGAAACAGCGGATATCAGACCCGCAGCGCAATGGTAAACTGGTCGTATTCATCGACGAGCTCCCCTGGTTGGCCACGCAGCGTTCAGGTTTTGTCCAGGCTTTGGAGCATTTTTGGAACAGTTGGGCATCATCGCGTCCAGAACTGATTCTGGTAGTCTGCGGCTCTGCGACTTCATGGATTATCAACAATCTGATTCATGAGCACGGTGGTTTACACAACCGGGTGACACGTCAGCTCAGGCTGGAGCCCTTTTCACTTTGCGAGTGCGAACAATACCTGGAGTATCTTGGGCTGGCCTATACCCATCAACAGATTGCTGAATTGTATATGGTTACCGGCGGCATTCCGTACTATCTGGATTATCTGGAACCCGGAAAAAGCGTGGCGCAGAATATCGATGCCATGTTCTTTGCTGTTGGCGCGCCGTTGCTGCACGAGTTCGACGACCTCTATGCCTCGCTGTTCAAGAACCCCGGTCATCATATTGCAGTGGTTGCTACGCTGGCAGCACATAAAAGCGGCCTGACGCAAAGTGAACTGGCAAAGTCAGCTAAAATCAAAGCCGGTGGCACACTCTCAAAAACCCTGCAGGAACTCGAGCAGTGCGGCTTTATTGTCAAACAGAACGATTTTATGAGTAAGCGTATCCAGTACTACAGACTTGTTGACTTCTATACGTGGTTCTACTTCAAGCATGTCAAAGCTGTCAATGCTCAGGAGCACAACTATTGGCAGGCACGGAGTCGCAAGGGTGAACTTCTGTCTTGGAATGGCCTGGCCTTTGAGCGGCTTTGCGAGGCTCACCTCGCCCAAATCAAGCAACGATTGGGCATCGCAGGTATTAGTGTCAAAACCAGTGCCTGGCGCAGCCGCGAATCCAGGCCAGCGGTGCAGATTGACATGATTATCAGTCGCGAGGACGGTATCATCAATCTCTGTGAAATGAAGTTCTCGGATGCACCCTACGCGATTGGAGCCAAGGAGGCTGAGGATTTGAGCTACAAACTGAGCGTGTTCGCCAGTGAGACCAGAACAAGAAAAGCCCTGCATCTGACCATGGTTGCCAGCCAGGGGTTATCGTCAGGCTCATACCGCGGCGACATACAATCCGTTATCACCTTAAGTGACCTCTTCATGCCACTGCTGACACTTTAGGCACTGATTGATTCCAACTATGACAACTCCTGCTGAGGCACAATTCATTGCGCACTTTCGAGTGTAGCGTTAACGCAGGTCGCAGCGCGCGATGAAGCTTGACCTCTTCGATGTGGATTTCCAACCAATCTATCAGGAGTTTGTGCTGTTTAGCCGGTAAAGTGCCAGCCAACAAGTTGCCATCAATGTTATAGACAGCCGCAAACTCGGCATATTTTACATGCTCGTGTGGTTCATTGCGTTGTACCACATCGTGGAAGAATAAGCGGACGATCAAACTGTCGATGCTGGCAAGCTCTGGCAACACGGGCTCCAGTCTCAAATGAAGCCAGTATAGCTTCTGGAGTGCAGCCTTAACTGGAGTATAGCAGGTAAACCTGCGGGAGATTGGGTATACTGGTTTCTCACCGTTCAGGAGGAGAAAACATGTCGCACTACGAGCACTTTGCGCCCTATGACCCGCACTCAATCGAGCCGCATTGGCAGGCTGCCTGGCAGGAAGCCGGCGCTGATGCCGTACGCACCGAGGGCGACAAGCCATATTACTACGCTTTGGAGATGTTCCCCTATCCATCCGGCGATGTGCATATGGGGCATGTCCGCAACTATTCCATCGGCGATGTGGTCAGCCGCTACAAGCGGATGCGCGGCTTCAACGTGCTGCACCCCATCGGCTGGGACGCCTTCGGCATGCCGGCCGAGAACGCCGCCATCAAGCAGAACTCCAGCCCGGCCGCCTGGACCTACGCCAACATCGACCGCCAGCGCCAGTCGCTGAAGCGCCTGGGCTTCTCCTACGATTGGGACCGTACCGTCATCACTTCCGATGTCGATTATTATCGCTGGGGGCAGTGGATCTTCCTCAAGCTCTGGGAGCAGGGTCTGGTGGAGCGCAAGAGCTCACCGGTCAACTGGTGCCCCAGTTGCGCCACCGTACTGGCCAACGAGCAGGTGCTGGGGGACGGCGAGTGCTGGCGTTGCCACAGCCATGTGCAGCGCAAGGAGCTGGAGCAATGGTTCTTCAAGATCACTAACTACGCCCAGGAGCTGCTGGACGATCTGGATAAACTCAGCGGCTGGCCGGAGCGGGTCAAGCAGATGCAGGCCAACTGGATTGGCCGCTCCACTGGCGCCGAGGTCGACTTCACCTTATGCGACGCAGACGGCGAGCCCACCGATGAGCTGATCACCGTCTTCACCACCCGGCCAGACACCCTGTTCGGCTGCACTTTCTTTCTGCTGGCGCCGGAGCATCCGCTGGTTCAGAAGTTGGTAGCCGGCACAGAACAGGAAGCTGAGGTTGCCGAAGTGGTTGCCGCCGCCGCCAGCGCCTCGGCGGTAGAGCGCTCCAAGGGCGAGCGGGAGAAGCTCGGCGCCTTCACCGGCCGCTATGTGGTCAACCCGATCAACGACGATAAAGTGCCAATTTGGATAGCAGATTATGTGCTCATGGACTACGGCACCGGCGCGGTGATGGCCGTGCCCTCTGGCGATCAGCGCGATTTCGAGTTCGCCCGCAAATACGGCCTGCCCATCCCACCGGTGGTCATCCCGGAGGGCGAGTTCTTCTTCAACTCCCTGAAGAACCAGCCCAACCGGGTGATGTTCGAGGTGCTCTGGAACGAGGCCTACGACGGGCCGGGCACGATGGTCCAAAGCGGCGAGTTCACCGGTATGCCTGGCGGCAAGGACTCCGAGGGCTCTGCCGCCGTCATCGCCAAGCTGGAGTCGATGGGTCGCGGGCGGCCCACCATCAACTTCCGCCTGCGCGACTGGCTGATCTCGCGCCAGCGTTACTGGGGCAACCCCATCCCGGCCATCCACTGCCCCAACTGCGGTATCGTGCCGGTACCGGAGGCTGATCTGCCAGTGGTGCTGCCGATGGACATCGACGTCACCACAGGTGAGACGCTGGCCGACCGCCCGGAGTTCTACGACGTCACCTGCCCGCAGTGCGGCGCCAGTGCCCACCGCGAGACCGATACCATGGACACCTTCACCTGCTCCTCCTGGTATTACCTGCGCTATACCGACCCGCACAACACCGAGCTGCCCTTTGACCGCGCAGCCGTGGACAGCTGGATGCCGGTCGACCAGTACATCGGCGGCATCGAGCACGCCATTCTCCACTTGCTTTACTCCCGTTTCTTCACCAAGGCCCTGCGCGATGTGGGGCTGTTGGGCTTTGACGAGCCGTTTGAGAACCTGCTGACCCAGGGCATGGTCAAACTCAACGGCGAGACGATGAGCAAGTCCAAGGGCAATGTGGTGGCGCCGGAGGATATGATCGCCCGCTTTGGCGCCGACGCCCTGCGCGTCTACATCCTGTTCATGGCGCCGCCGGATAAGGACCTGGATTGGCTGGAGAGTGGCCTGGAGGGCATCTCGCGTTTCCTCAACCGCCTCTGGCGGATGATCTTCGACCTGGTTGGTGCGGCCTGCGAGAACACCTTCTACGAAGGGCCGCGCGACGAGGCTGCGGCTGCCTCTGCCTCTGCCTCTGCCGCGCTGACGCCGGAGGCCACTGCCGCCGCCCGCACCGTGCTGCGCGAACGTCATCGGGTGGTTGGTAAGGTCACCGAGGACATCGAGCGTTTCAACTTCAACACCGCCATCGCCGCCATCATGGAGCTGGCCAATGCCACCGGCAACTACCTGCGTTTTGCCGCCCCGCCGGCGCGGCTGGCCGATGCCAGCCAGCACGCCGTCGATGTCGAACTGGCCGAGACCTTCATTGCCCTGCTGGCCCCGATGGCACCGCACTGGGCGGAGGAACTCTGGCAAAACCTGCTTGGCCATAGCGATTCGGTACATCAACAGGACTGGCCTGCGTTCGACCCGGCGCTGGCCGCAGCCGACGAGCTGGAGCTGGCCGTGCAGGTCAACGGCAAGGTGCGGGCGCGCATCACGGTCGCTGCCGATGCTGCCGAAGATGTGGTGCAGGCCGCCGCTCTGGCCGCTGTGGCCGCATACATCGAGGGCAAGGAGCCCAAGAAGCTGGTAGTGGTGCCAGGCAAGCTGGTCAGCGTGGTTGTCTGAGATTGTCTGACGCCAGCAAACCGACATGGCAAACCGACATGGCGCTTGCACACCGCCCGCCAGGTTATGCTAGAATAGCAATTCCCCCTTCGGGCGTTTGGCGCAGCGGGAGCGCGATTCCTTCACACGGAATAGGTCACTGGTTCAATCCCAGTAACGCCCACCAAACAATCAACGGCCCCCAAGCGGGGCCGTTTTTGTTGAAGCAACAACTGCAATAACCGCCCACCCGGGCGTTACTGGGGTTGAACCAGCTGGTTCTCGCAGCGTGTATGCTTTTGCATACACGCCAGCGCCGCTGTGTCAAGGTTCTCCCCAACCCAATCCTTGTCGAACGCCGCGTGCGTCGAAGCGCTATAATTACCCCCAATGTTTCCCATCAATGTAAAGGGGCTTCTCGTGAGTGATACCAAGTATCGTGTGGCAGTAGTTGGCGCGGGCGCGGCTGGCGCCATGGCAGCTTATCGGCTCTGGCAGCGTCTCGGCGTCTGGGGCGACATCACCGTCTACGAGCGCAATGAGCACGCCGGCGGACGGGCCTGGGACGTCAACTGGGCCGGCACCCGCATCGAGGTCGGCGGCTCCATCCTGCACTCCTCCGGCCAGTACACCATGGAATTGATGGATTTCACCGGCTGCAAGGAGGGCCAATCCGGCCTGTCCATCGACGGCAAGGATGAGACCTACGCCTTCTGGACCAGCGAGGGCTTCCCCATTCTCACCCATACCTCACTGGCTTCGATGGGTACCAACATCGTCAAGCACACCGGTCCGGTCTCGGCGCTGAAGCTGGTGCGCTCGGCCACGGCGATGGCCGACAAATGGGGCAAAATCTACGAGATACTGAAGTCCGGCGAGCTGTTCGACACGCCTCAGGATATGCTGCGGCGGCTGGGGCTGTTCTCAGCCACGCAGATCTCGCTGCGCGGTGAGCTGTCGCGTTTGAACATCAACGACAAGATGATCAACGACGTGGTGGAGCCGATCGTCCACAATATGTACAACCAGGGTGGCGAGATTGCCGCGCTGGCTGGCGAAGTCGGCCTGGCTGGCGCCGGTCTGGCCGGCGGCTACCTGTTCTGCATCGACGGCGGCAACTGGACGCTCTACGACAAGACGCTGCGCAAGATTGGCGCCAACCTGCGTTACAACACTAAAGTGGAGAGAATCGAGGCCTACCAACCGGCCGCCCGGGCGGAGAATGGCCACTACCGCTACCGCGTCTACACCAACGATGACGACCGTGGCGTGGAGTTTGATGCCGTGATTCTGGCCGCGCCCCTGGCCCTGGCCGATTTGAGCATCGACGTCGACGGCCAACCGCTGGAGTTGCCCATCTATCCCTATCAGGAAGTCCAGACCACCCTGGTGGCCGGCGAGCTGAATCCGGAGTATTTCGGTGCCGACCCGGCAAAAAAGCTGCCCTCGACGATTTTCACCGCCGACTCCACCGGCGCACCCTTCAAGAGCATCGGCATCACCGGCTATTCTCCGCAATACGAAAGCCGCATCTACAAGATCTTCAGCGCTGAACACGTGATGACCGAAGCCGAATTGGACGCCATCTTCAGCCGCCGCCAGGACACCATGACCTTCGTCTGGCGCGGCGCCTACCCGATTATCCGCCCGGCCACCGAGCACGTGCCCTTCGTGCTGCAACCCGGTCTGTACTATGCCTGCGCCTTTGAGACGGCAGCCGGCGCCATAGAGGTGGAGTCGGTGGGCGGCTTCAACGTCGCCACCAAGTGCGCCCAGTACCTGGAGGGATAAAGCCTT
>JAISUQ010000008.1 GCA_031272005.1 Coriobacteriales bacterium
TAAACAAACATGCGCCCGGCCATAAGCCAACGAACCCGCCGCCAATAAAAGCGCCCGGCAACAGGCCCGCGATTCTCTCTACAAGACAGCTCTTAAACCAACACGTGCCTGGCAAACAATCAACATGGAACCGCAAGCATTTGCGACGACAGCCATTTCTATACGTATATCTTTCGATAGGTTCCCTTGGGTTGAACGACAACCAATAGCAACAAATAACGCCTCAACGGTATGTGGCTAAGTTCCCAAGGGTGTTTTTGCTGGGAAGACGTATAATTGTGAAAACTCTTGTTACCTCTTTACGGGAGAAGGTATCGGATGGTCAGGATTGTTGTGGATAGCGGGTGCGACCTCTCGGATGAGGTACGGCAGCTTTGCGGTACCGAGATAGAGTCGGTAGCTCTGACCTTACGCCTGGACAGCCAGGAGTACCAGGACGACGACAGTCTGGATATCGACGCTTACCTGGCAGCCATGGCCACCAGCAAGAATGCCGCGGCCAGCGCTGCACCTTCGCCCCAGGATTTTCTAGATGCCTACACTGGCGAGGAAAGTGTCTTTGCCATTACCCTGTCCTCCAAGCTCAGCGGCACCTTCAACAGCGCCATGCTGGCTCGCAAGCTCTATCTGGAGAAGATTGGCCAGAAATTCATCCATGTCTTCGACAGCCTTTCGGCCTCATCCGGAGAGACGCTGATTGCACTGAAAATCGGCGAGCTGTTGCGCGCCGAACACCCCGAAGCCGAAATCGTCGAGCGGGTCAAGGGTTATATCGCCAATCTTAAAACCTACTTCTTACTGGAGCGCTTCGACTCCATAGTTAAATCCGGACGGATGCCGGCAGCGGTAGCCGTGGTGGCTTCGCTGCTGAACATCAAGCCGATCTGCGCCGGGGTAGCCGGCGAGATGAAGATGGTCGGCAAGGCCCGTGGCTACAGGAAGGCCGTCGCCAAACTGATTGATATGATGCTGGCCGAGAAGTTGGACTTTGAGCAGCGCATCCTGGGCATCTCGCATTGTAAATGCCTCCAGAAAGCCGAGGAGCTGCGCGATGAGATCATGGCCCGGGTACCCTTCAAGCAGGCCATGATCATGGAGACCACCGGCCTGTGCTCCACCTACGCCAACCGCGACGGCGTGGTCATCGCTTACTGAGCGGTTTGCTCCCGATAACACCAGGCGCACTCGCAGGGGCGAAGTTGAAACTCGCCCAGGTTTGTGACCCGTCCCTGTGGGGTATGGGTGCTGCGGGTCAGTACCAGTAATCCAGGGGGAGTTTGCGCACCAGCTGCCAGTTGCTGAAATCGCCGGCGTCGCCGGTTATGGAGAACTGCTCGATGTACATCTCGCCTTCCACAGGATGGCGGATCTCGAAGAAGTAATCCCGAGCGGTGGTGCTGTTGGCTGGCACGTCCAGGTAACTGGTGCCGAAGTCAGTGGCGTCCAGCCCGGATTCTGCGGCCACGAAGGCCCGCAGGTTGTCATGCGACACCGGGGCGTGGCTTACGGCCAGCGCCGTGCCACTGCTGCCGGCGGGCTTGACCAGCAGCGCCGGATTCACCGCCTCGCCGAGGTCATGGGTCCAACTGGCGTCCCGGCCGTCGGAGGGCACTCCGTGGTCGGCGGTGATGATGATGGTGGCGCTGTCGTAAAGTCCCAGCTCACGCAGCTGGTCCATGAACTCGAAAAGGATGTTGAACTCGGCTTTGGTCACGGTCTGGCGGTCGGTGGCGGTTTTCTGGCGCACCACATCTTCGCTGAGGTCGTAGGGCTCATGCACGCCATTGAAGTGATAAACGGCCAGATTGCCGCCCGTCTCCGAAATACTCAGGCGCTCGGACTTCAGGCCGCTGTAGAACTCCGGGTCCTCGTAGACGATGTACTGGCCCACCCGGTAGGCGTCATTGGCAAAGTCGGTGCTGGCCATCCGGAATGGCGGCTTGAGGACCAATGGCAGATAACGATAGCATGATAGCTTTGCCAGATGCGGCAGCGCCACACCCTTGTTGACAGTGCTGACGCCTTCGCCGATATTATCCACACTGCTGGCCATCTCGGAAGCGTCGATATAGACATAGTGGTAATCGGAGAAGACCTTGACCGTGTACCCGGCGGCCTTCATGGCCGGCAAAAAGCTGCTTTCGGCCCAGGCCCGGGAGATGAACTGCGGGCCCGGCACCTCATGCTCATAGCGGGCGCCGGTGAGCATATTGATGACCGAAGGGTAGGTGTCGGCATAGATGCTGGTATTGTTGTCGAATTCGATGAAGCCATCCAGCTGGCCGCTGAGGAACTCCGGGTCAGTAGCCTGCAACTCATCCAGGTAACGCTGGTCCAGGGAATCGACGATGAAGATGAAGACGTTGTCCTCCTCGGCGACTTCGTAAAGTCCCTCTTTGGAGAGGAACGGCAGGTTCTTATCCGCCGCCGGCTCCAGGGCATCACCGGAAACCACGCTGGTCAGCAGGGCCAGGGCCTGGACACTGATCAGCAGGGCGGGCACAAAGAGCACAGCACCGCGCCAGATGCGTTGGCCGAAGCGCCGCAGCAGCAGCGGTACGGCCAGGATACCCAGGCAGATAACCAGGTTTATGGCCATCTGACCTCTCAGCGCCACCCAGTCGATGTCGCCGCCAGAAAGCTCGCCCAGCTCGATGTTTAAGAGGTTACCCTGGAGATAGACAATCAGCAGTACTCCGAAGCCTATGGATAGCAGGTAGTCGAAGACTCGCCCCCTGAAAAGCATCAGCACCACCAGAGCGCCGACCCAGGCTACGCCAAACATCAGCCCGACCCAGCCGATGATGTCCAGGAAGTTATAGGGAAAATAGGTCTGATTACCCAGGTAGAGGTCCAGCGGGCCAAAGAAGAACAGCGTGAAGGCCGCGGCTGCGCTGATGAGGGCAGCGGGCAGCAGGCGCTGGCTGAAGCGGCGATCGTCGGCGAAGGCGGCAGCCAGGCGCTGGCGCAGCGGGCGCGGAGTCTGGCGGGCCAGCCGGGCCTGCTCGGCAGCGGCGGCCTGCATGGCTTCGAGATTCTGGCGGCGCAGGGTCTTGCGCTGGCGGTGGGGCTGGGCGGGTGTTGCAGCGGTGGGCGCTGGCGTGGGATTGGCGGAGGGATTGGCGGTGGGGTTGACGGGGGCAGCGTCAGGGCTGGACGCGCCAGAGGCGAGTCTGCTGGAGGCTGTGCCGACAGTAGTTGCCAGCGAGGCTGCGTCAGCAGACGCACGGCGGGCTTTACGGGCAGTCAGTCGGACCCACAAAGCCGCCAGCCGGGCCCGCCCGGTGACCAGCGACATCTGCACCCGCCTGAAGAAGACGCCGATGCCTACCGACAGTGAGATTACCAGGCCGGAGATAATCTGGATGATGTAGGAGGTGGTCGCCGGGTCGATATAGGCATAGGCCGGCATGGGCACCAGCAGCGTGTAGGCCGCCACCAGCAGTGCCAGCAGGCTGAGCTTTCTCCCTGGGCGACTCATAGCCCGCTCCGAACCTGCTCGTATTCGGCCAGCACATCGAGGATGTAGCGCCCGCCTACCTCGGCGCTGTGGCCGATGTTGAACAGCGTCTCTTTGAGCACGCCGGCGATGCGTTCGTCCCACTGCTCGCGCTCAGCGAGCAGGCCGCGCGCCGTCTGGCCGATGCCGTCCAGCTCCTCGATGTCCAGCGCCACGCCGATGCGGCTGCGCTGGGCAATCTCCAGCGGCTTCAGCCCCACCTGCTCCCAATTGGGATTCATCACCTTCATCGGCGTATTGACGAAGATCGATGGCCGGCGGGTACAGAACGAGAACTCCTGAGCAATCGTCGACCAGTCGGTGACCACCACATCAGCACTGTAGATATTGCGATTGGAGGAGAAATCGGTCTCAAACTGCAGGCGCCCGGAGTCCAAGGCCTCAGCTTCGGTGGCGGCAAAGTGGGCGATGATGCTGTCCAGCTGCGGGCCGAAGCGTTTGACGAACTCCGGATGCGGGCGCACCACCACAGCAAAACCACAAGCCAGCAGCGGATGAACAATCTCCGGCAGGCAGAGTTCCATCAGGTTGTCCTTCTGCCAGGATGGCGCAATCAGGGCCAGCGGCGGGTCGTTGGCTGCTTTGGGCAGGGCAGCGACATTCTCCAAAAGATTGTCCATCAGGCCAAAGCCGGCCTCCACCAGCTGTTTGCCTGGCAGCTGGTGCAGCTCCTCCAGCCGGCGGGCCTCGGCCACCTGGTTGGGCCCGTCGCAGAACAGGGTGTCAAAGTTGTCGAAGGCCTGCTCCCGGAAGCACAGGTGCAGGCTGGAGATGCCGTGGTCGGTATAGATGTATTCGGTGTCGTCGCGCACCAGCGAGCGCTTGATGTGGAAGGTCTCCAGATCCGGCGTGGTCATTACCGCCACGTCAGTATCCAGCTTCATCATGAAGGCGATCAGAGCCGTGGGGCCCACGTAGTAGCCGGGCAGGC
>JAISUQ010000051.1 GCA_031272005.1 Coriobacteriales bacterium
ATGGGTTGTGGGGGGCCCCGGTGTCTGCGCCGGGGGGGCGGCCGGGGCTGCCCGTGGGGGGGGGGCGCCTGGGGCCGCGGTGGCCGCCTCCGGGTTCCCGGCCACCGCCTCGGCACTCAGTGCTCGCGAGCAGCGGTTGCCGGTAATCAGCCGGCGGATGTCGCTTTTCTCCACATTCAAGCGCAGGCCCGAGCCGCCGGAGCGGTAATCTGAGACCTTGCCGCCGTTGCCGGCGTAGAGCACGTAGTCGGGCAGCTCGCCCTGGCTGGTGTAGAATTCGGTGACGGTCAACAGGCAGTTGTTGGCGCACAGCCCGCAACGCCTGGTGCTGTGGCTCTCCCGCAGGTTCACCAGCTCGCTTAAACTGAGCAGCGTCGAGCCCTGCTGGCGCACAACCGGACCCTGCGGCAGGGCTGAGGATTTGCGCGTCACCCCGACCCGCGGTTGGAACACCTGCTCGCCTGGCCCACCCGGGTTGCTGCGCCCGGCGCGTTGTTTGGCGATCAGCGCCGCCCCAAAGGCCCCCATGAACTCCGACTCCACGCTGCGGTAGACTTCATGGCCGGTGAGCTTCTCAAAAGCCCGCAGTACGGCATCGTTTTTGAAGGTACCGCCGCTGACGACGATATTTCGGCCCAGAGCGCCGCTGTCCTTGAGGCGGATGACCTTATACAGGGCATTGCGGATTACCGAATAGGCCAGCCCGGCAGCGATGTCACCGGGCGCAGCGCCTTCCTTCTGGGCATGGCGCACCCGCGAGGTCATGAACACCGTGCAGCGGGTACCCAGATCCACCGGAGTGGCCGCCATCAGGGAAATCCTGGCGAAATCCTCAATCTTGTAGTTCATGGAATAGGCAAAGCCGCCAATCAGCGAGCCGCAGCCGGATGAACAGGCTTCGTTTAAAACGATGTCGTCCAGGGTCTGGTTGCTGACCTTGATGTACTTGATGTCCTGGCCGCCGATGTCCAGTATCGTATCGACCTCGGGCACGAAATGAGCCGCTGCCCGGGTGTGGCAGACTGTCTCCACCTCGCCGCCATCGACCTTGAAGGCTTGCAGAAAGAAATCCTCGCCATAGCCGCAGACGCAGGCCTGGGCGATGTCCACATCGCAGCTGCCGTCAAAGCCGTTGGGCAGGCGCCTGTAGAGCTCCTTGAACATCTCGGTGGCTGAGTCAATCAGGTTGCCGGCCACGCGCTCGTAGTACTTGAAGAGTATCTCGTTATCCTCACCGATCAGCACGCACTTCAGTGTGGTGGAACCGGAGTCGATGCCGAGATAGGCTCGGCCTCGGTAGCCGTTCATAGCTCCGTATTGCGGATGGTGGGCGTCGTGCCGCTGGCGGAAATCGGCGTATTCCTGCTCGTCGGCGAACAGTTGGGGCAGGGAGGCGCAGTCGTCCTGAAGCGTCCACGCGCAGGCTGCCAATTGGGCTCGAATGGCGCCGAGACTGGTGACGCCAGCGGTACCGGCAACATCGGCGCCATACAGCGCCGCGCCTTTGGCTACGAACAGATGGGCCTCCGGCGGCACGAAGAAACTGTTGCCCGCCGCCGGCAGCTGCTCCCGGAAGGCCTTGCGCAGTCCGGTGAGAAAGTAGAACGGGCCGCCCAGCAGGGTAATATTTCCGGCAATCTCCCGCCCGGCAGCCAAGCCGGTGATGCATTGGGTGGCTACAGCGGCAAAGGTCGAAGCCGCGATGTCTTCTTTTTTGGCGCCTTCGTTGAACAGCGGTCGCACGTCGCTCATGGCAAAGACGGCGCAACGCGAGGCTATCGGATAGAGCGTGGTCGCGCCTAAGGCCAGGGAGTTGAAACGGTCGGCGCGCAGATCGAACATTCCGGCGATGGTGTCGATAAACCCGCCGGTGCCACCGGCGCAGGTGTCGTTCATCCGCAGCTCTTCGCCGCCGTTGAGGAAGAGGATCTTGGAGTCCTCGCCACCCAGCTCGATGGCCACGTCGGTCTGGGGCGCAAAGCTTGCAAGTGCCTGCTTGCAGGCCAGCACCTCTTGGATAAACGGCAGCCCGCAGAGCTCGGCAAAGCGGATGCCGGCCGAACCGGTCACCCCGATGGTTACCGGTTCGTCTTTGACATACAGCCAGGCCTTGTCCAGAGCCTGAGAGAGCATCTTCTTGACGTCGGTCAGGTGTCGGTCGTAGAACTCAAAGAAGGTCTGAGCATGCTCATCGAGTATCACAACCTTGACGGTCTTGGACCCGATGTCGATTCCAACCTGATATTTAACCTCAGTTGTTATTGGTATTCCCCTTCAGCCAGGACATCCTGGAGTCGCGCTTCTTCTTGAAGGCCGGGAACATCTGCTCCCGCTCCTGCCGTTTCATCTCCATGAACAGTTGGCGGGCGGTCTGTTTCATGGTATCTGTAATGGGGTTGCCGCAGGCGGGGCAGGCCTCGTCACGCTCGTAGTTGATCGGGCCCTGGCAGGTGGGGCAGGAGGCATCTTTGGGATAGCATTTCCCGCAGCGAAAACAATCTGTGCAAGCGATAGACATAATCACCGAATTTCAAGGCTGCGTGCGATGCCTCGCACCGCACGCAGCCATGGTCTTACCGATAGAGCCGATAGAGCAACTTACTGATGGATCACTGATAGATCAGAGTCCGCCACTTGGATTTGTCGGCCAGCTCACGCAGCTTGTCGATCTCATCCACATGGATGGCCTTGGCCATGCACTGCGGCGTGCAGGGGGCGATGCCGCCTTCCTGCTCGAAGCAATAGGCGCACTTCTCCAGATCATAGGGGTAGGGAGCCAAAAACATCATCTCGTTGCCGTCCACGATGTCGCACTTATGCTCCTTCATGCCAAAGCAACGCAGATAGGTCTCTTCTACCGACAGTTCATAGTAGTCCTGGCAAGCTGTCTGGCAGGCGTAGCAGCCGACGCAAAACTCCAGGTCGATAAGCATTCCAACTTTCTTAGCCATTGTTACTCCCTTCTAACCCTCAAACTTGGTGATCTTGCAAAGCGACGAACGCATCGGCGAGCAGCCAAAACCAACGTCTGCAGCCTCAGGGTTAGACGGGATCAGGATATTGGGGTTGGCGCCGTACCAGTCAAAGCCCGGCAGGTTCAGCTCGGCACAGGCATGCTTGTAGTTGGGGCGAGCCATACAGGCCGCACCGCGGCAAACGCCCTTGGAGACGCGGGCCTTGGCGCGGATCTTGCCCCGCAGCGACTCCACCCAGACCCATTCGCCGTCTGAGATCTGGCGGTCCTTGGCATCCCAGTAGTTGATCTCCACATAGGGCCAGGGCTCGATGATGCGCTGGCGGGCGATGTTGGTCCAGGCGCTGTGATAGAACGGATAGTCGCGTCCGCCGGTGGTCAGGCAGAAGTCATACTCCTTGTAGAGCTCCGGAGTGGAGAAGGGGCTCTCGAAGGGCTCGGTGTGCGAAGGCAGCGGCGAGTTGTAACCATAGGCCGGCATCTGCTCGGAGTAGAACTCGATCTTGGCCGTAGGGGTCTTGAACTCCACCAGCACGTCGCGGGTGCCCAGCTCGGAGGGGTAGTGCACAACGCCCTTCTCGTGCTGACGGGTGATGCGGTGCTCGCCACCGTAGACGATGATGTAGCCTTCCTTGGCGGCATCCTCGTAGGTGCGCTCCACACCGTGGAACTCGCGCAGACGCCACAGCTGCATCTCCTCGGAGGACTGCCAGGGCCACAGCTCCGGATTGAAGCGACGGCCGAGCTCGCGGATGAAGAACCAGTCGTCCTTGGCCTCGCCCGGAGGGTTGACAGCGATCTGCGGGATGATGAAGGGGCAGGGATCCGGATAGAGCTCCTCGTCGAACACACCGGTACGCTCCGACCAGTGGGCTGCCGGCAGTACGATGTCGGCCAGCTCGGCGCCGGGGGTCATGAAGTAGTCCATGTTCACGTTGAACAGCAGGTTCTCGGAGAGCAGGGCCTCGCGCACCAGCTTGGTGTCCTCAAAGGATCCCAGCGGGTCGTTGGCCACCGACAGCAGGATGCGCGGCACCGGCAGAGACTCCTCGCCGTCGGGCACCTTGTTGTTGATGATGGCACGGAACAGCTGGCCGGGGATGTTGCCGCGGCCATAGACCTCGGTGTACATCGGATGATGCGTGAAGCCGATACGGCTGCGATGCGGCACCTTGTCGTAGGCGGTGATCTTCGGGTCGAGCATGAACTCCCAGAAGGTGTTGAAGTAGATGCCGCCCTTGTCGTCGATCGGCGGATTGAGGAGCATCTGCAACAGGGTGATGGCGCGACCGTTCTGCAAGGCGTTGGTGGTCATCATGCAGGCACCCAGGTAAGCGGTGAGGATGGAGGGCTTGCCGTCGGTGGGGTTGGTCATGATGTCGTACATCCGCAGCAGCTTCTCCACAGGAGCCCAGCAGATCTCGCTGGCCTTCTCCGGGGTCCAGACCGACACTTCTTCCTTGTACTGCTCCATGGCGGTCTTGAAGACGTACTCGTTGCCATCGGCGCACTTGACGGTGTAGGAGCCCTCGATGGCCAGATCGTTGGTGTCGAAGTCCTCCTTGCTCCAGGACTTGGTCTCCGGATACCAGAACACCGGCTCGCCGGCCTTGGCATCCCAGGCCACGTAGTGCTCGTCGCCATCGGCGCCGGCCATCGGGTCGACCTGGTTCTCGCGCAGCATCTCCTGCTCGTCGGCGACGATCAGGAAGGGTGCGTTGGTCCACTTCTTGAGCATCGGGAAGGCGGCCTCATGATAGCGGTTCTGGAAGACCAGGTTGGCCATGCACATGGCCAGCACGCCATCGGTACCCGGGCGTACCGGAACCCAGAGGTCGGACTTGGCGGCGATGTCGCGGAACACCGGGTCGACGGTGATCAGCTTGCTGCCGTTGCGCTTGGCATCCAGGATACGCAGGCCAGAATACTGGCGGGAGCGGATCGGGTTGGTGCCCAGCAGCGTGATGCAGCCATCGTTGCGGTAGTCGCAGGCCTCATGCGGATGGAACATCCGGCCCCAGGTGACGTGGGTCTGGGCCAGGTTGGGCAGCAGGCAGACGTGGGTGATCCAGACCTTGCCGCCACCGTCCCAGGAGTTGTTCAGGCGGTCCAGCCAGTGGTTGGAGCCACGGCCGGTGCCCTGGGTGAGGATGATGGCCTGGGAGCCGTACTTCTCGATGACCTCGCGCATCTTGGCTTCGATCTCATCAAGGGCCTCGTCCCAGGTGATCTCCTTCCACTTGCCCTCACCGCGCTCGCCCACGCGGCGCAGCGGTGACTTCAGGCGGTCGGGATGTTCATTGATCTCCTTGGCGCTGAAGGCCTTGAGGCAGAGGATGCCCTCGCTGACCGGGTGGTTCGGGTCGCCGGCGACATGCTTGATCTTGCCGTCCTCAACGGTGAGGATGACGCCGCATTTGGAGTGGCAGTCAAAGCAAATTGTCCTTACTTTCTTTTCCATGTGTACCTCTCTTCTGTTTCATTTTCCTCTTTGAGCAGATATTCTCAGGTCGCTCAGATCTTGTAGAGATCCGGGTCGAAATTGGGATCATCCGGGTCACTCGGCACCAACGGGGATCCAACCGGCGTTGACTTGAGACTGATGCTCTCGTCCTTGGGCAGTGGTTGCCTGCAGCCCGGACAAACTGCGGGAATATGGAATTGTGCTTGAATCTTCTTTCCGCAATTAGGACAGACAATCTTTGCCATTCTCTCCTCGCATCCTAATCATCGCCGCCTCCCGGCGGCTTTCTACCTATGCTCCACGCTGGGGGCTGGGGACATCTCTCCCAAAGTGGAATTGGTGGTGCGGTGTTCCTGAAGCCAGACTATTTACACAAATGAATCTTTGGGCTTTGCTGCGCCGGCTGCTTTCAATGCCGGCGACAGACGACAGGATGCTTGCGTGCTTCCTGTGTTCCAGTCAAGTCCTGAAGGCGCTGCCTCCTTTCATGTCCAATAGGCTGAAGATGGTTCCCCCCTGTTGATATGATGCAGCCTCCGCGCCCAAAATGCACTCAACGATTAAATCAGCCCCTTCAACAATTGGTTGAAAGGGCTGCTAGATGAAGTGCGAATATGAGTACAGTTAAAAAGTTTTATTTATCTATTATCTCATAGGTGTCCCGCAGATTGAGCTGATCGCTGTTTTCCATAAAGAAGTTGCGGATGTAGTCGATGACGCTGGCAATCGATGTCTCGGAGAGAGAACCCTTGATGCCCAGAAAACCCAGCCGGGTGGAGAAGGCGCCTATCAGCGGCTTGATGATGGTGGCTTCGGGGATGTCGCGGGCCTGGGCGATGCGGGGCACGAAGGTGATGGCCCGGTTCTGCTCCAGCTCCTGACGCAGGGCCTGGGTGGAACTGGTGGTCAGCACGATGTTGTCGCGGTCGATGATCTGGGTCAGGGCGTCAAAGAGCACCGGGTCGTTGTAGCTGACAATCGGTGAGTCCTTGATGTCGGTGACGCTTAAGGGCTGATACCCTGCCCAGGGGGAGGAGATGGAGACCAGCGCACAGAGCGGTACCCGCATCAGCGGTTGGTACTCCAGGCCGGCCTCCTTGATGGCCTCAGTCAGCATCTGCTCAAAGGCCGGCACCTCCGGGATGGAGATCATCGCAAAGGAATTCGGCGATGTCAGTTGCGAAAAGCGAGGCAGGATCTTGAAGATGTTGGATTCCTGGACCCGCACCTCACTGCTGAAGAGATTGGGGGCCTGGAGATTCAGCAGTGGGATGATGTACTTGGAGACAAAGGCTGTGATGTACAGGCTGACCGGGGCGTTGCTGTACCGTGTCTGGGTCATTGCGATTGCCGTCATCTTGCGCTCGGCCTCCAGCACGGCGTCGATGATATGCTCGGCTTCCTGGGCCAGGCTCTTGCCTGCGGCAGTCAGGGAGGCCTGATTGCCCTCCCGGCTGATCAGCGTCAGGTTGAACTCCTTCTCCAGGGCGTGGATAGCCCGGGAGATGCCCTGAGGCGTCATATAGTACTTCTGTGCGGTTTTTGAAATCGACAGCGTCTTGGAGAACTCTAAAAAGTAGGCATAATAATCGACCAGCATCAGATCTCCTTCGGCGGTTGCTGGCACCCGTGGTCAGGGAACGTTCCCCCTTTGCAAAACTACCGTAGTACGCTATCCACAGCTACACCCAAAAGGAGAAATCCTCAGTCGAAGTCTCTCCTTTTGGGTGATTGGAAAAAACTCAGGCAACCGTCGGAGCACCAGGCGCGCTGGGAGGCTTGGGAGCGCCAGGAGCAGCCGGGGCGGCTGGAGCGCCGGGAGCCTTGGGAGCGCCGGGAGCCTTGAAGCCGGCTGGGGCCGGGGCGGCAGCACCCATGGCTGCCTTGATCTCCTCTTCGGTGGCGCCACAGCCGGAGCAGGACGTGGCGGTCAGAGGATTGTCGGTGCCGCACTTCGGGCACTTGATGGAAGTCGGAGCGCTGACGCTGGGTTCCGGCGGCAGAGCAGCCTTGCAGAACGGACAGGTCGTCGGCCGGAAGTTAGGGGAGACGATCTTCTTACCGCACTCCGGGCATTTCAGCGGACCTGAGGTAGTATCTGGCGGTCTGAAGCACATATGATTCCTCGCTTTCTTCAATGGAAGCCATCGATATCTGACGCCCGCGGCTTCCCGGAACAATAAAAAACGGGCAGCTCCAATTGCAGTCCCCTGTGCAACGCAGCTCCCCCGAAAGATTGTAAAACGTATCAGCCTCAAACTGGTGAAACAGTTTGTTGATAGACTTAAACTAACAGTTAGTCACGATGTTGTAAATGGCGGCTCATCCCGTCGAAGCGCGTGGTATTATTCTGGTGCGTGCTTCAACAGAATCTGGTCAGGCCCTCCAGTCGCCCGCAGGTCCAACGGGCGGATGAGTTCTCTATTCGTATTAACAACGATTTAGGAGGGTAAGTAAATGGGAGAAACAGCTAAGTTCTCCGTCTCAGACCGCATGAACCGCATACCGGGTTCCGGAAAGCAGCTCCTGATCATCTTCTTCATTTTGATGGGCTGGTTTGCTGAGACCATCGACCTCGGCGGTACCAGCTATCTGCTGCCGCTGATTGGGGAGCACTTCTTCGCGCCGCATAGCGGCATCGCCTATCTCGACCCGGCAACAGGCAAGGCATCGGCGGCCATCGCCAACCTGCAGTCCCTGTATGCCTCCATCTGCTTTGCCGGCATGTTCTTAGGCGCCATCATCGCCGGCGCCCTGGCCGACAAACTTGGCCGTAAGAAGGTCATGGTAGCGATGATGCTGCTGTGGGGCGCTGCTGGCTTTGGTCTGGTTGCCAGCATGAGCATTCCCTACATGTTCGTCCTGCGCTTCATCCTGGGCTTTGGCCTGGGCGCTCAGTTCCCGGTTGCTCTGTCATATCTCAGCGAGGTGGTCTCCTCCAAGGATCGCCCCAAGTACATGACGCTCTATCAGCTGATGACCCCGGTGGGCTTTCTGGTCGCCGGCATCATCAGCGGCCTGGTCGTCGGCGCCATCGGTAACGAGGTCGGATGGCGCGTGCTCTACGCCATCGAGGCCGCTCCGGCGCTGTTCGTCATCGGCATTATCGCCGTCGTGCCGGAATCCCCGCTGTGGCTGGAGAAGGTCGGCCGCGACAAGGAAGCCGACGCCGTGGCCTCCAAGTTCGAGGAGTGGGCGCTGGCCAAGCATGGCGAGCTGCCCGAGGTCGTCGTCAGCCCCAAGGTCCAGGCCAAGAAAGGCTTCGGCCAGCTGTTCGCCTCCAAGTACATCAAGGTCACCGTCCTCTGCTTCTTCGTCTGGTTCGTCTCGATGCTCTCCGACTACGGTCTGGGCACCTTCCTGACCCAGATCCTCAAGCAGAAGGGCCTGGACAACAGCATGGCCATCTGGATGGTCACCCTTGGCGTCTTCGGTGGCATCCCGGCCTGGTTCTTCACCACCTGGGCCACCAAGAAGCTCGGCCGGCGTCCGGCATTTTTGATCGCCGCCTTCTGCACGGCCATCTTCGGCGTCATCTACGGCTTCCAGAACCCCAGCATGGTCGGCGGCATCTCGCTGGGCATGGCTGGCGTCATCATCTTCGGTATCCTCTATCAGTTCGGCAAGTACATGAACGCCATGTGCATGGCTCTGTATACGCCAGAGCTCTATGACACCGAGGTCCGCGGTGCCGGTAACGGCCTGGCCTCCTCCTGGGGTCGCTTCGGTTCGATCGTCGGCCCGTTCTTCATCGCGGCTCTGAACACCAATCTCGGTGGCGACATGACCATTGCCATCGCCGCCGGTCTGGTGATCATCCCCGGTGCCCTGGTCTTCCTGATAGGCCCGGAGACCAAGGACAAGAAGTTCTAGTCCAGGAAGTCCTAGACCAAGTAGTTCCAGTCCAGGACTTGCGGCTCCTTAAGGATTTCGCAGATAGTGTTACAGGTTGCGGGACGGGCGGGAAACTGCCCGTCCCGACTGATTTGGGAATTAGTCCAACCATTATCAAAAATCAGTATCAACGTATTACACCTTTCACACTATTAGGACGAATGTGTCGCCGCAAAAAGGGCGAAAATACATTATCCTGAGAATCAGAGTTTGTTGACGGCTATTCAGGCAGGTGCCATGCGGCGCCATGGAGAGTCCGGGCCGTCGAGTCTGAAGTTGTTCGAGCCAAGAGAAAGAAGGGGAACGTGACAGAAACCATCGACATCCACGCTCCTGGGGTCGAGGTCAAGAAGAGCTGCTGCTATTTCTGCCATCAGAACTGCGGCGTATTGGCCTACGTCAAGGATGGAGAGGTCCTCAAGATTGAGGGCGATCCCACCCACCCCACCAACCAGGGCGGGTTGTGCTGCCGCGGCAATATCGCCTTGCTGCACCTCAAGCATCCCGCTCGCATCAATCACCCGCTGAAGCGCAAAGGAGAGAAGGGCGCCAACGAGTGGGAGCAGATCCCCTGGGATCAGGCCATCGCCGAGATTGCCGAGCGCATCAACCAGATCAAGGCCGAGAGCGGTGCGGAAGCCGTGGCCGGCGCTGCCGGTACGCTGCGCACCGACGACTGGTCGCGCCGCCGGTTCTTCAATATGTTCGGCACGCCCAATGTCTTCCACAACGCCCTGCTCTGCTGGATCCCGACCTTCATGGTGGAGACGGCCGTCAGCGGCTGGAGCCCGTTTGAGACCGACCTCGGTACCAGCCGCTGCATCATCCTCTGGGGCTTCAACCCCGGCGCCTCGGCGATGCCGGGCATGCGCGGCTACTCCGATCTGCGCAAGGCCGGCCTGAAGATCATCGTCGTCGATCCGCGCTACTCCGAGACCGCCGCCCATGCCGACCTCTGGCTGCCGCTGCGTCCCGGCAGCGACACCGCCCTGGCCCTGGCGATGATCCACACCATCATCTACGAGGGCCTGGCGAACTACGAGTTCGTCAACAACTGGTGCATCGGCTTCGAGGAGCTGCAAGACCACGTGCTGGACTACTCGCCGGAATGGGCCGAGGAGAAGACCTGGCTGGACCCTGAGCTGATCCGCCAGGCCGCCCGGATGTACGCCCAGAACACCCCGAGCAACATCCAGTGGGGCTGCACCGCCGACCAGCTGGGCAAGACCGCCGGCGCCGGCATGCACGCCCGGGCCATTCTCCGCGCCATCACCGGCAACCTGGATTGCCCGGGTGGCGACCTGATGCCCGGCCCCTCCCAGGCCTACGTCACCGATGAGGAGCTGGAGGCCAACGACTGGCTGCCCGAGGAGCAGAAGGCCAAGCAGATCGGTTCAGACAAGTTCAAGATCACCAGCTGGCCCGGTTATCAGATGATTGCCGATACCGCTCGCGCCACCTGGGGCAAGGCCCCCACGGCGGAGTGGATGTGCGAGGCTCACGGCCCCTCGGTCTTCAAGGCCATCCTCACCGGCGACCCTTACCAGGTGCGGGCGCTGTTTGTCTCCGCCACCAATCCGGTGAACT
Source organism: Coriobacteriales bacterium (assembly GCA_031272005.1). Lineage (GTDB taxonomy): Bacteria > Actinomycetota > Coriobacteriia > Coriobacteriales > UBA8131 > JAISUQ01. The sequence continues at coordinate 10,920 of JAISUQ010000051.1, forward strand.
CCTACGGCGACGCCAAGATGGTCCTGGAGGCGCTGAAGCAGGTGGAGTTCATGGTGACCTGCGACTACTGGATGACGCCAGCCGCCCTCTACAGCGACTACGTGATGCCGATAGCCGGCGCCCTGGAGCGCCCGATCATGCACAACAACTATGGCGTCACCGACTCGCTGATTGCCTCGCAGCGGGCCATCCAGCCGCTCTATGAGCGTCACACCGACTACAACTTCTGGCGCGATCTGGCGCTGGCCACCGGCCAGGACCCCGACCAGTGGCCCTGGGAGACGTTGGAGGACGCCTACTACTACGTCACCTACCCCCTGAACAACTGGGGTTACGCCCATGGTTCCTACGATGAGTTTGTGGAGAACTTCCGCTTCTTCTA
>JAISUQ010000023.1 GCA_031272005.1 Coriobacteriales bacterium
TTGACATACAGCTTCAAGCCGCAGCCTACCGGGTGGCAGCCAGGCGGCGACCACATTGAAGTGCGGACGACTGTAAAGCCGTCCTCCTCATAACTCCAGGGCTTACCTAGATCGTTGACATATTCCATAATGCTCCCTTCCATCTTGTCCGATAATCTCCAGCATTTGGATTGAATCAGCCTATATCCTCAAGATAAGCCCTTGAGAGTTTTTGTCATTGGGCATGAATGCTGATATTCGGTTCGGCATTAAACTCCGCGTATTAGAACTCGCTCAGCACTCAGAACAGCACTGTGCTCATACGGTCAATCTCCCTGGAGACAGCCGCATAGACACCCGGGAAAGTGCTGGTAGGCATGCCCTGCAGGATGCCGGGAATGTAATAGAGACTGCCGTTGGCACGACAGGCCCGCTCCACTTCGACTGCAATCAACTCCTGAGTCCAGCCTTCAACATCTACTTTGGCGTCATCAATGCCGCCCATGAAGCTGATTTGCCCGCCGTATTGAGAAATCAACGCAGGGATATCGTTGGTGCTCATCACGCCTTGCCAGATGTCTATGCCCATTTCGATCATCAAGGGCACCAGGGTGGCGGCATAGGAATCGCTGTGATGGACTATCAGCTCTATGCCATTACTCTTGTAGAAGCCATAGAGGCGTTTATAGGCGGGCAGCATTATCTCAGCGAACATTGCCGGTGATACCAACGTGCTTTTTGCCGATCCCCAGTCGTCGTGATGAAACAGGGCGTCTGGATGAATGTGCTCGATGATCTGGCTGGCATAGGCAATTTCCCAATCCACCTGGAACTGCATGAATTCGGCGACAGCCTCCGGCTCCAGAGCCATGGCCATCATCGCGCCTTCCATACCCATCATGTGGTGCAGTTGCTCCAACAGGCCGGGCAGCATGGCCATGGCGCAGAATTGTTCATAGCGGTCGACGCCAGCGGCAAAGTCCTGCAGAGGCTGCCACTGCTCGTCGGTAAACTTCAGAACTGGCGCGTTTACCTGTTCGCACCATTTAGTTATGTCATGCATGACGATGTGCTCGCCATCATGAACAGGCATGGGGCCAGGTGTGCCTATTGCCCAGTTCTGGGTGATACCCCAGGCATTGGTCCAGGTATCACCCGGTTTACGTGGTGTGCGCGAGAAGCTGAGCGGCGCTACCCCAAAACTGATGGCCAGAGCTTCGTACTGATTCACAAATCTATCCGGCTGGCCTCCGCGGATGGTCTCTAACAGATTCTGACGTTTTGTGAGCATGGCTTTCCTTTCAGGGAGAGACAGGCCTGCCCTGATTTCTAGGCTTTGCTGATTATCAAATCCCCTACGGAAAAGTCGGCGACGGTGACATTGGCGGTTACTGTCAGTGGCGTATAGTCATTGGCAGTTATCGTCAACGTGTACTCATCAGGCGGTATCTGGTCGAACTTGAAGTCGCCCAAATCGTCGGTCTCTGTCGTTGCTGTAAACCCTGACCTGCCTTCGATGGCCACCGTAGCGCCAATCAGCACCTCGTCGGCCTGAAGGTCAACAACCGAGCCTGCGATGAAGCGTTTGGGCAGGTGCAGGTAGTAGACCTGGGCACCCAGGCCACAAACACCCGGCAGCTGTTCGGCCTTTGACAGCAGCGCCCCGAACTCAGACTCCTCCTTGAACTGGATAGCGTCATGGGCGCAGGCATCCACACAGCGCGGCACGTTCCAGCCGTTGTCCAGCAGATGGGCACAGCCGGTGCACTTCTGGGCGATATTCAGCTTATCGTTGAAATAGATTGACCCTTGAGGGCATGAGTCCACGCAATTGCGGCATCCGGTGCAGGCCTCAGGATTAATCAGTAGCAGCCCGTCGCTGCGGCGCGTGAAGGCTTCGGAGTTGCAAGCTGCTGCGCAGGGCGCATCAACACAATGGGCACAGAGCGTGGGTATGTAGGACACCCGCACCCAAGGCACCTGGCCACGCACCTTCTCATCAATACGCATCCAGAATTGTCCGGTCTCCGGCTGTTCGGCGGCATAGGGCAGCCAATCCTTGTCGCAGTGTTCATCCTTGCAGACTATCTGACAGTTATAGCAACCGTTGCAATGCGAGAGATCAATCAAGAACGCCTTGGCCATCTCAAGCCTCCTTACTGTCATCAATGATGCGGGCGCTGGCCACCAGACCGACCGTCGGGCTGTAATCCCTGGACCAGGCCTCGGGGTATTTCATCGCCAGCTCGACTAAATTGACCTTCTCGATGCCGACCAAAAACCCACTGGTCACTTCGCCGGCTGCGTTTTTTGAAGAAGTCCCGGTGGGGCAAATGAGGTTGTTGGCACCACCGCGATCCAGTCCACCAACGCCATATTCCAGGATGTCGGTGCGAGCGCCATGGTCCTGGTAGAGTACACCAGGCATGATTCGCTCGGTTACATAGACCCCTCCGAGCACCCGCCCGCGTTCGTTGAAGAGCATCGCCACATCGCCGTCAGTCAGACCCAGCTTTTCAGCGTCAATCGGGTTGACCCAGATAGGCTCGTATTTATAGCCATCGCGGCCTTCTACCTTGCAGGTGTGAATCTCGCGGGTCCAGGGAATGTCATCGTGTTGGGCATGCACCCGCCAGCGCGGATGGTTGGAAACCAGCAGGTAAGGGTAGTCCTTGGCGCGCTTGGAGCTGAGGCGCTCAAAATGGCCGTCGCCCTCCTCAATCCAATGCGGCACCGGCCCGCGAATCTTGTCATCCGGGAAGTTCTCGGCCAGACCTATGGAATAGAACTCCAACTTGCCACTCGGGGTCCTCAAAGGGTAGTTCTGGGGGTCTTTGGAGAACAGCTCAAAGCCCACGGGGCGCTGCTCCCAATCCTTTTCGGTGGGGAAGAGCAGGTACTTTTGCTCCAAGAACTTCTCAAAGGGATACTCATCATTGGGGATGCCGCTTTGGGTGTAGCCGTAGGCGATATCCTCGTCAATGGTGCGGCCGTTGGTGTATTTCTCATACAGTCCGGCATAGGTCTCCGGATAAAGCTGTTCCAGCTTCTTGGCGACCTCGCCTACAGCCTCATAGTCGCCCTTGGCCTCGCCGACCGGCTCGATTGCCTGCTCCTCATAGACCACGGTGTTCCACTGGCCGGTGTAGATGTCAGCCGCCACGTCCTTGAGTTCAAAGACGGTGGCAATCGGCAAGATGACATCCGCCATCAAAGTGTCGTTTTCCATCCACTGATGCTGGACAACATAAAACTCGATGCTCTCATCACGTACAGCATCCTGATAGGCGCTACCGCCGTTCCAACAGGTCTCCCAGCAGGGTGTATCGCTCCAGATCATGTGGATGCGCGGGCCGTCGCCGGGGTATTCAAAATGCAGGAACTGGTCCTCGCGCTTCATGGAGCAGACAACGTGGCCGTACCAGTCGATGCTGTCGTCTTTTTGGAGAATAGCCTGTGGGGTCATGGTCTTGGGGATGAAGTATTTGGGGGCGCTCATCCGCCAGCCATGATAAATCGGGCCCCAACCTGGATAGATCTCGGACTGCGGCAGGGGGTTGATGCCTTGCAGCACCCATTCGATGAACTTGAACTGGTTGACGCCTGGTTTGCCCAAGCCCTGCATGGCCAGCAGACAGACCTCCAGGCGGGCGGGCTCGTGAGAGAAGCAGGAGCGCACGTAGCTGCCGCCGTTGCAATGGGCAATGGAGACCAGCCGCTTTGCCCACCAGCGGGCAAAGGCCTTGATGCGGTAGGAGGGCACGCCGCATTTCTCCGCAGCCCAGGCCGGGGTCTTGGGTACGCCGTCCTCTTTGCCCAAAACGTAATACTCAAACCAGTCATAGCCTTCAACATGGCTCTCCACGTAGTCTTTGTCGTAGAGCCCCTCGGTCATCCAGACGTAGGCTATCCCCAGTTGCAGTGCGGCATCGGTGTTGGGCAGCACGGGAATCCATCTGTCGGCATGCACGGCATTGGTGTAGTTGACGTCCGGTGCGATATGTATCTGCTTGACACCGATCTCTGTGAACCAGAAGCAAATCCGGGAGGGTTGCAGGCCACCCCAGCCCCAGGGGGTGGTCTCCGGGTCGGCGCCCCAGAACAGCACGGCATCAGCGTTTTTGGAGATGTCCCAGATCACATTGTCCTGCGGGTTTTGCTGGCCGTGGGATTCGCAGCCCCAGACATGCTTGGCGCCCCAATACCAGCCCTCCCAGCTGTCTGGCTGACGGGCCTGGATGGTGTATTCGCCTTTCTCCGGGCCGATATGATCCAGCATCACCGATTGGCAGCCGTGGGCACCGCTGACTATCTTGGTCTCGCCATGACCCTCACCCTGCACCAGGATGGCCCGGTTGCCATAGGTGGTGCGGATTCGCTCCAGCTCGCGGGCGATGAGCGTGGTGGCCTCGTCCCAGCTGATGCGGACATAGCCGCTCTTGCCGCGGTTTTGGGGATTGCGCTCGCCATCCGGATCCCAGTCCACGCGCTTCAAGGGACAAGGCACCCGGTTGGGGGAATAGGCGCGCTTCTTGTAGGCCAGCGCCAGGGGCGGCAGCAACGACTTCATCTTTGGGCGGAAGATATGCCCGTCGATGTCGTAGTGCCACTCGTTGAGGTCTTCTGGTGTGTAGTCCTCGTCATAATGCAGCGGTCGAATGCGGGCGACCTTGCCGTCCAGCACGTCGACACAGCCAACCAGCGAGGCTCCACCAAAACCGCACGACCCGAGGTTTTGCAGTACTGTCTTGTCTTTGATTTTCATGCTGATACTCCTATCCAGTTTGAGAGAGGCGGATGGATGCAACCATATTAGTGTCAGGCGGTGATGGGAACATCAACCTGCAAGCCCAATATCTCAGCACTCAGCCTGCCAGAATAAGTCGGGAAGGCTTATATCCTGACATTTCGAGGTGTAAACCCGTGAGAATTACGCCTGCGATTCAGGGCTATTATCACGCAGATTCTTTTGCAGGTCAGGATGCTTCTGTGGCAGTGCTGCAAGGTTATTGGTGATTTATCGGTGCAAGGTGCACTGAGTGTGGATTATGGCGTCGGCGACTGGGTGCTTTGGTCTATGATTGTGGCAATCGGGTTGAGGTGTTGATGCCAGTTGCAGTACAGGTGTCGGCACTGAAGCCAACATCAACAATGTGGTTTGAACAGGGAAGGAGCGCCAGATGGCTATTTTGGATGAGATTTCCGCAGCGGTGCAGGCGGGCAAGAAGCAGGACGTTGAGGTGCTGGTGCAACAGGCCATCGACGATGGCGTCTCGGCTCAAGACATCCTCAATGACGGCTTGTTGGCGGCCATGGACATCATCGGGCCGAAGTTCAAGAACAACGAGATTTTTATCCCGGAGGTTCTGATTGCCGCTCGGGCCATGAACGCCGGCACCGCGCTGCTGAAGCCGCTGCTGGCCGAGGCCGACACCAAGCCTCTGGGCAAGGCCGTCATCGGCACCGTCAAGGGCGACATGCATGACATCGGCAAGAACCTGGTACGGATGATGATTGAGGGCAAAGGCATCGAGGTCGCCGACCTGGGCGTGGACGTTGCTCCGGAGGCCTTTGTGGATTACATCAAGAGCAATCCGGAGGTCAGCCTGGTCTGCCTGTCGGCCCTGTTGACCACCACCCTGCCTGCGCTGGAGAATACCGTCAAGACTATCATCGACGCCGGATTGAACAACCAGGTGAAGATTCTCGTCGGCGGAGCGCCGGTGACCCAGGCCTTTGCCGACCAGATTGGCGCCGACGGCTACAGCCCTGATGCCGGTTCTGCCGCTGCCATGGCTGCCGAGTTGATTGCCGCGTAAGCACTGCTGGTCAGATAACCTGTGTGTCAAGAGGTATCGATGTCCTGCTCGAGCCTGACCTGGGAGCCCAGTGTGGCCGTGCCCTTTACGGCGCTACATCTGCAGATACATCCGCAGCAAGTCGGCGTCAGCTGGCGACACGCGATATAATGAAGCGGCTGTCTTGGTTTGAGGCAGCCGCTTTACTTCGATGCAAAGGCCTACCCAGAGGGCGGCGGGACTGATGGAGTTGAATCTACATATCATCGCCGAAGACCTGGCGGCGTATGCTCCCAAGCGGCGCATCTGCGACAATCCGTCGCTTCGGCATCTATGCTTCCCCGCGCTGTTTGACGGGACGCCGGCCAAGCGCTCATTGCTCTATATAGTCGAAAGCACTATGCTCGCATGTGCTATATCTACTGTTGCTGATGAAGACGACGATGATGCCGCCAGCGTCCCTGTCGCCGACCTGCTCACCAAAGGTGCCAGTTTCCTGGTCATCGGCGAGCCACCACAGGAGCTGCTGGCCGCGCCGGTCAACCTCGTCTGGGTAAGCGGGGACGTCTCACTCTCCAGTTTGTTCTCCGAGGTTGTCGAGCTGTTCGCGACGTACAACCTCTGGGACGAACAGCTACAGCAGGCCTTGATTGCCAAAAAGCAGCTTAAGTTTCTGGGTGAGGTCTCCGCGCCGGTGTTCAGGCGGCCCATCTACCTCATCGACTCCTATCTGCAGATAGTCTTCGCTGTTGTCAACGAGGACTTCTGCACCTTGCCTGAGGGCTACCGCCACCCGATGATCGACGCCAACGACCCGGCGCAGGCGCATTATCTGCTGGGGCGCTTTGAGGATGCCATGCTGGTAGAGCGCGAACCATTCTTGATGGACTCGGCGCCTGGCTACCGCACGCTCAGCCAGAATATCTACATCGATGATCGTCTGATTGCCACAGTTTCGCTCGATGAGGCTGGCCCGCCGTTCAACGAGCGCGACTATGCCCTGCTCAGCGTGCTGGCGGGGGCCATCGGCAGCGGCATGACCTATCAGGAGGATTGGAACACCTCCGTCCCCCAGAAGTTGGACGAGCAGATTCGCCTGTTGCTGAGTGGCGGTCACACTTCGGAGGGTGTGCTTGATGCGGCGCTGAAGATGGTGGCCTGGCATGTCGAGGATGCCTATTGCTGCCTGGTCGCCCAGCCGCTCTCCCGGCTCGTCCCCGATGGATTGCTGGCGGCCCTGGCCAAGCGGGTCAGCGCGGCTGCCTCGCAGATGGTCTACTCGATAAGAGACGGTCGGATGGTGTTCATCGTCAACATGGACTACGCGACGTTGTCGCTGGATGAGACCATCAAGCTGCTGGCCAGGGAGTTGGAGCGGGTGCAGGCGCGCATTGGCGTGAGCAACGTCTTCAACGGCTTCTGGCAGGCTGGCTCGCAGTACCGTCTGGCGCTGGCGGCTATCGAGATTGGTGTCGGCAACGGGATTGGCAACGGCCCCGGCAGCGGCCCCGGCAGCGGTACTGGCCCCGGCAACGGCAGCGGCCCCGGCAGCGGCCCCGGCAGCGGCAACGGCAGCGGCCTCGGCAACGGCAGCGGCCCCGGCTGCGGCAACGGCACTGGCCTTGGCAACAACCCCAACAACAACCCCATCCACAGCCCGGAGCAGGTCTACCGCTTCGAGGACTGCTTCGTCGACTACCTGGTGCAGCGTTGTCAGGAGGGGATGGCCGCAGAGGCGATGGTGCCTCACGGCGTCATGCAGCTGAAGCGCTACGACGAGCAGTATCACACCGACTACCTGCACACCCTCAACGTTTATCTCCAGCACGACATGCGCGTGGCGCCTGCCGCCCAGGAGCTGTTTTTGCATCGCAACACCCTGGCGCACAAGATCGAGCAGATAGCCTTCATCTCCCGCATGGATTTCAAGAATGACCCCAATGTCCGTCTGCGCATCCGCCTGGCCCTGGCGATGATGGGGGAGAAGTAAACCGCCAGACGACAGCACCGATAAGCCCCAAACCAGCTTTTCTGACCAGAAAGGAAACACATCATGATTATCATCGGCGAGAAGATCAACGGGTTCATACCACAGACACTGGCCGCCATCGAGGCCAAAGACGAGTCCTATATCCGCGCCATCGCTACCAGTCAGGCCCTAAGTCATGCCGACTACCTCGACATCTGTGCCGGCGTGGCGCCCGAGCTGGAGCGCGAGACCATGGAGTGGCTGATTGGCCTGGTGCAGGACGAAACCGACACGCCATTGTGTCTGGACTCATCAGACGTCGAGCTGCTGTTGGCGATGATGCAGCTGGTCAAAAAGCCCGGGCTGCTGAACTCGGTCTCGCTGGAGATTGTCGACACCGCCACCGGCGCCACCAAGTGCGACGTGGTTTATCCGGCGATTGCCGATACACAATGGGGTGTTGTGGCTCTGACCTGCGACAACAACGGCATTCCCGACGACCCGCAAATCAAGTGCGAAATAGCCTGCAAGATGATTGAACAGGCCCAGGCCGCCGGTATCGCACCGGAGCGCATCTACATCGACCCGCTGGTCACCACCCTGGCCACCAAGCAGGACTCGCTTGTCAACTTCACCGAAGGCATCCGCCTGATCAGGCAGCAATACCCCACGGTGCACTTCACCTCCGGACTCTCCAATATCTCCTATGGGATGCCCTTCCGCAAGGCCATCAACATGCAGTTCCTGTCGCTGGCGATGGCCGCAGGCATGGACAGCGCCATCATGGACCCAACGTCGCCGGACATGCAGGCCACCCTGCACGCCACCGTCGCCCTGCTCGGCAACGACGACTTCTGCATGGAGTACCTGACCGCCTACCGCGAGGGCCTGTTCGAGAAGAAGTAACTGCCAGTAAAGCCAAGGTCGGCACTGATTAATTGCCTGTTAATCCTGATGCTCGGCCCAAGGTTCGGCACCCCTATACTGAGGCAGCGCATCCGAGGCGGCGCATCCGCGCTGCCGAAAAGCACAAGGCCCGCAGATTGCGGGCCTTGTGCGACATGATTTGCAGGCTGGCGGGTGCTTGGGGATTGAATCAGTGTTTCTGGTGCTTGGCGGTAAGAACCGTCCTCCCTGTCAACGCATTGAGTATTGCACGGTGGTTGGGAGCCTCTGCAGTGGAAAGCGAATCTCCGCAGTGGTAGGGATTCTCCAAAGCAGCAGGGGTCAAACACGAGAAAAGCCATTTTTTGGCAAAAATTTGCGTTAGTTAGCGGGGTTATATGCCGTGCGTTCAGCTACAAAAATCGGCGTGGAGTTAAAAGTGCTGGTAAATGGCTTACATCTGACCTTGTTGCCGAAACAAGCACAAAAGCTGCGATGCCATCGAGCCCGAATTGCCGCATTTATGTCCCGAATTTCACTAACTAACGCAAATTTGTGCCAAAAACCTCCGAAATTCATGTTTGGCCTGATGTCCAAGCCATGCCTATGCTCTGCAGCCCTTGAGTATTAACCCTATCGGTTATCTCAGGCAAGCATTTAATCAGCGTTTCTTGAGGACGTCGGCTCGATGGCAGCATGTCTGCTGATTTATCAGTCAAGCGGCAATAACGTATGATACCGAGCTGCATGATTCATGGCAGTTTTCGGTGTATGGGTTGGGGGAGAGAAGAGCGACGCGCATTCGGGCCTGGTGGGTGGGGTGAGTCTGCAGGGCGTGGTGAGTCTGCAGGGCGTGGTGAGTCTGCGCTGTTTGTTTGGGGATGTGCGGTAGAATAGCTGCATGGAGCAATTACGGGAGATACTTACAGCTGAGGGGATTGCCGCTTTGGTGGAGCGGGCGATTCCCCAGTTGGCCTGGGGGTTGCGCGGGGATTATGGCGCGGCCCTGGCCGCGGCTGCCGAGCTGGAGCCGGATGAGCGGGGGCGGGCGGTGCTCGGGCAGCTGCTGGATAATGCTGAGGTGGCTGCAGCCGACCAGGTGCCGCTGTGCCAGGATACCGGATACGTCTGGGTGTTGCTGGAGGTGGGCGGCGCGGATGCCTTCGGGCAAGAAATTGCTATTCCAGCTAACATATTCAGCCTGGTGGATGAGGCTGTGGCCCGGGCTTACCAGCAGGCTGGGTTGCGGCGCAGCCTGCTGCGCGATGCGCTGCTGGACCGCAGCAACAGTGGGGACAATACGCCGGCATTCTGCGAGTTGTACCTGAGCAGGGACCTGGCCGGTGCCCGTCTGCATGTGATGCTCAAGGGCGGCGGCTCGGATAACGCCTCGCGGGTGGTGATGCTGCCTCCGGGTGCCGGTGAGGCAGGCGTCGTCGAGGCTGTGCTGGCAGCAGTGCGGGAGAAGGGCGCCAACGCCTGCCCGCCGCTGGTGGTGGGCGTGGGCGTGGGTTCAACCTTCGACAAGGTGGCTTCCCTGGCCAAGCGGGCGCTGCTGCGGCCGCTGGATGTGGGCAACCCTGAGCCGCGCCTGGCCGGGCTGGAGCAGGAACTGCTGCTGGCCATCAACGCTTTGGGCATCGGGCCAGGAGGCTTCGGCGGCGTGACCACAGCGCTGGGAGTCAATGTGCTTACGGCACCGTGCCATATCGCGGCTTTGCCGGTGGCAGTGAATATCGGCTGCAATGCCGTGCGTTCGGTGACCCTGGAATTGGGAGAGAGGGCCGGGGCGAGCGGTGCGTGGGTGCAATCGACGGCAACTGATGCGGCACAGCCATCTCCAGAATGGTTTGCCCATGGGCTTCACGCATTCTCCGTTGAAGATAATCAACTGGAGTGTTTTACGGGCGCACCGAATCCCGTGCGGGGGGCGAAATCCTCGGGGATTGACGCGGCTGAAGCCGCTGCGGTGCAGGAATCCGGCATCAGGTTGGAGCTGCCGGCGGCAACGGCTGTGCTGCAAGGGCTCAAGGCGGGGGATGAGGTGCGGCTTTATGGGCCTGTCTTCACCATGCGCGACGCCGGGCACCAGCGGGCGCTGGAGTGGCTCAACGAGCACCAGGAGCTGCCCTATGGCCTGGCCGGGCAGGCGCTGTTCTACGCCGGGCCCACGCCACCGGCGGCCGGCCGGCCGCACGGAGCCATCGGCCCCACCACTGCCTCGCGCATGGACTTCGCGGCACCCCGGCTCTATGAGGCCGGCATCATGGTGACGCTGGGCAAAGGTCGGCGCGCGCCGGAGGTCGCCCGGGCCTGCCGCGACAACCAAACCGTCTACCTGGCCTGCACCGGTGGCGCTGCCGCCCTGTTGGCCAGCTACGTCAGCAGCAGCGAACCGGTGGCCTGGGAGGACCTCGGCACCGAAGCCCTGCGCAAATTGCAACTCCACGGTCTGCCGGCCTTCGTAGCCATTGACACGCAAGGGAACAGCATCTATGACTGAGGAAGCACTGATGGCAGCCAAAGCATCCTCTCCGGGGGTCTTCATCACCTTTGAGGGTGGCGAGGGTGTGGGTAAATCCACGCAGATTCTGCTGCTGGCCAGGCGCCTGGAGGCGATGGGGTATCGACCGTTGTGCCTGCGGGAGCCGGGGGGCACACCGATTGGCGAGGCCATCCGAGCCGTGCTGCTCAATCCAGCCAACACCGCCCTGGACATCACCGCCGAGCTGCTGCTCTACGAGGCTGCCCGGGCTCAGCTGGTCAGCGAGGTCATCAAGCCAGCCCTGGCCCAAGGCGGCATCGTGCTCTGTGACCGCTTCACCGACTCCACCCTCGTCTACCAGGGCATCGCCCGCGGCCTGGGGTTGGAGGCGGTACGCCGGGCCAACCAGATTGGCAGCCAGGGACTCACCCCCGATCGCACCATCGTGCTGGTCAACGACCCCGAGGTGGCCTTAAGCCGCGCCGCCCGCGACGGCGCCGACCGCCTGGAGGCTGAGGGCCTGAGCTTCCATCGCCAGGTCTACGCCGGATTCGAGCAGCTGGCTGCCGCCGAGCCACAGCGCGTGCGTCTGGTCGCGGCCAACGAGGGCAAGGCCGAGACGGCGGATAAGGTCTTCTCCCAACTGGCCGACCTCTTCCCCCAGGCCGCTGCCCGGGATTTCACGATTACCGACGACCTGCTCGAACAGGTCAAGAGAGAACGCGGATAAGCCCATGTCCCAGACTTCTCCAACCGCACAACCGCAAGACAGCTCCCCATTTGCCAGACTGGCCGGTCAGCGTCAGGTGGCCAGCTTTCTGACTCAGGCGGTTCAGACCCGCCAGATTTCCCATGCCTATATGTTCACCGGGCCCATCGGCTCCAGCAAGACTGATACAGCCATCGCCCTGGCCAAGGCGGTGCTCTGCAAGGACGGCGGCTGCGGCAGCTGTGACGACTGCATCCGGGTGTCGCGCCGCTCGCACCCGGACTTCCACATCGTCGAACCGGAGGGCGCCAGCAGCTACCTCATCGAGCAGATCCACGAGCTGATCCACGATGCTGCCCTGGCGCCGATGCGCTCCCGGCGCAAGGTCTACCTGCTGACCCGGGCCGACATGCTGCGTGGCGCAGCGGCCAACGCCCTGCTCAAGACCCTGGAGGAACCGCCGGCCTCGGTGGTCTTCATCCTGCTGGCCCGAACGCTGGAAAGCGTGATGGAGACCATCGTCTCGCGCTGTCAGGTGGTGGCTTTTCGCTACATTCCGGAGGTCGAGGCCATCCAGGCTCTGATTGACCAGACCGGCACCACCGAGAAGGAAGCCCGCATCGCCCTGGCGGCCAGTGGCGGCTCGCTGACCGGCGCCCGGGAGTACCTCGGCTCCAACGCCCGCCGCGATCTGCGTCTCAAGGTGCTGGGGGCCATCGAAGGCCTGCCGGATGGTGACGAGCTGGACGCTCTGCAGGCGGCCCGGGAGCTGACGGTGCTGCTCTCCGCGCCTCTGGACGAGCTGATCATCGAGCAGGAGCGGCAGCTGGCCGAAGGCGCCGATTTTCTCTCCAAAGGGGCTTTGACCGCTCTGGAGCAGCGCCAGAAGCGGGTGCGCACGGCCCGCGAGCGCGAGCGCATCGCCGAGACTCTGAATGTGTTGCGCTCCTGGCTGCGCGACGTGCTGCTGGCAGGTATCGGCCGGGGTGATGACATCGTCAACAGCGACTTCAGCTACAACATCAGCCGCTGCGCCGCACACAGCGATGCAGCCGGCCTGGCCCGCGCCCTGCTGGCCACCGACGCTGCCCAGGAGCGAATCGCCTATAATGTATCAGTGCAATCAACATTGGAATCCCTGCTGTTGAGCATGCAGCGGGAATTGAAGCCAGAATTGAAGCAGCCATCCCGGTAGTTGGGGGGGGCGCCGATGTGATGGTGCCGGCCTTCGGGCTGTCAGGAAAAGCAACCGGCCCAGCGGCCGCAGAACAGAGGAAGTCAGATGTCCGAGAACGAGAATAAAACCGTAGTTGCCGTCAAGCTGCGCTACAACCCCAAGACCTACTGGTTCGACCCGGCGCTGAGCAGCTACCAGCGCGGCGATCATGTTTTGGTGGATACCGAGCGCGGCCGGGAGATCGGCCTGGTACTGGATCCCGCCCTGGAGGTCACCCCCAGGCAGTTGAAGTCGTTGAACACCTCGCTCAAGCCGGTTATCCGAGTACTGTCGGAGCTGGACTACGACCACATCGATGCCCTGGACGCCAAGGGTCGCGAGGCCATGCCGGTCTTCCGCGAGCTGATAGAGAAGTACCAGCTGGATATGAAGCCGGTGGCCGTGGAGTACCTTTTCAGCGGCGACAAGGCCGTGTTCTACTTCTCCAACGACGAGCGCGTGGACTTTCGCGAGCTGGTACGGGATCTGGCCGCGCGTTTCCATGTGCGTGTGGACATGCGTCAGATTGGCGTTCGCGACGAGGCCCGGATCATCGGCGGCCTCTCCCACTGCGGCGAGGAACTGTGCTGCGCCCGCATGGGTGGAGAATTCCAACCGGTCTCCATCCGCATGGC
>JAISUQ010000041.1 GCA_031272005.1 Coriobacteriales bacterium
GGCTGACAGGCCGACCATATGTCGCGCCTTGTTTGCTAATAGTACCACTTTCGCCACAGTCCCATGCTGAATTTCGGCAGATTCCCCTATAATGTCAAAGTTATGTATGAAAAATTGCAACAGATCATCGCCGCCTACGCGGAGTTAGAGGCCCGGCTGGGTGACCCGGCGGTGCTGGCCGACCAGAAGGAGTACACCCGTCTGGCCAAAGAGCACGCCGCCCAGTCCGAATTGGTGCGCCTGGCGCAGACCTTCGTACAGGCTTCAGACGATTTGGCTGCCGCCCGCGAAATGCTGCACGAGGGCGACGCCGAAATGAAGAGCTTTGCGGCGGAGGAAATCGATACGCTCAGCGCCACCCTGGCTGAGCTGGAGGAGTCCATCAAGATCCTGCTGGTGCCCGGCGACCCCAACGACGACAAGGACATCATCGTGGAGATCCGCTCCGGCGCCGGTGGTGACGAGGCGGCCATCTTTGCCGGTGACCTCTACGATATGTATTTGCGCTATGCCGGCTCCAAAGGCTGGAAGGTCGAGCCGTTGGACGCCAACTCCTCTGATGCCGGCGGTTATTCGCGTATCGAGTTCAAGGTTACCGGGGAGAAGGTCTACTCGGTGATGAAGTTCGAAAGCGGCGTGCACCGCGTCCAGAGGGTGCCCAAGACCGAGGCGCAGGGACGCATCCACACCTCCACCGCCACCGTGGCCGTGCTGCCGGAAGCCGACGAGGTAGAGGTGGAGATTAACCCTGCCGACCTGCGTATTGATGTCTATCGGGCTGGTGGGCCGGGCGGCCAATGCGTGAATACCACCGATTCCGCTGTACGCATCACGCATCTACCCAGCGGTCTGGTGGTGCAGTCGCAGGACCAGAAGTCGCAGCTGCAGAACAAGGAGGCAGCGATGCAGGTGCTGCGGGCCCGACTCTACGACAAGATGCTCTCGGAGCAGCAGGCCGAGCTGGGCGAGCAGCGCCGCAGCCAGATTGGCACCGGCGACCGCAGCGAGAAGATCCGCACCTACAACCAGCCCCAGGATCGCGTCACCGACCATCGCATCGGCTATAACGGCACCTACAGCGGGGTATTGAAAGGGGCTGGCGGCGCCGGTTTGGAGGAACTGATTACCGCCCTGATTACCGCCGATCGCGCGCAGCGCCTGGAGCAGGCGGTGTGAGCGCATCCACGGGTGCAGGCAGCGGCAGCAGCGGCAGCGGCGGTGCCAACAGGGGCGGCACCTACAACAGCAGCGGTGCCGGCAGCGGCAGCGCCCGCCCTGCTCGAGTAGTCTGGACCATCCGCAGCGCCCTGGAGTGGACCCAACAATACCTGGCCGGAAAAGGGCAGGAGAATCCCCGTCTGGCCGCCCAGTGGCTGCTGTGTGCCGCCACCGGGCTGGAACGGCTCGAGTTGTATACCAACTACGACCAGCCGCTGTTGCCTGATGAGCTGGCTGTCCTGCGCGGCGGTATCAAACGCCGGCTGGCCGGCGAACCTCTGCAGTACATCCTCGGTCGGGCGCCGTTTCGCCATCTGGAGCTCGGAGTGCGCCCCGGCGTACTGATTCCGCGTCCGGAGACTGAGACGCTGGTCGATATCGTGCTGGCCAACTGTCGCGAGCAGCGGGCGGGCAATGGTGACGCAGGCAATGGTGACGCAGGCAATGGTGGCGCAGGCAATGTTACGCCGGGCGCCGATGCCGGGGAGGCCGAGCGCGTGTTGCGGGTACTGGATATTGGTACCGGCAGCGGTGCTATCGCCCTCTCCCTGCTGCAGGAAGACCCGGCCTTGCAGCTGGTTGCCACCGATACCTGCGTTGAAGCCGTGACCCTGGCCGGCGAGAACGCCGCTCGGTTGGGACTGGATGATGCTGGCCGCATGCAGATCATCCAGGATGATCTGGCCACTTCACTGCTCGCGGATGCCGCCAATGCCGGCAGTTTTGACGTAGTGGTTTCCAACCCACCCTATGTGCCAACGGCTGAGTTGGCTAATTTGCCAAAAGAAATAGCAGAATATGAGCCCATGCTGGCCCTGGACGGTGGCTTGGATGGCCTGGATGTCTTCAGGCGCCTGTTGCCACAGGCGGCAGTGTTGCTCAAGCCCGGCGGCCTGCTGGCCTGCGAGCTGCACGAAGACTGCCTGCAGAAAGCCGCCGACCTCTGTGCGCAAGAGGGCTTCATAGAGGTCGGCGTGATTCAGGACTTGACGGGACGCGAGAGGTTCATCACCGCCCGTCGTTGACTTATGGGATTCAGGGAATCAGCGTGCCTGGGTCCGGGGGCGGCAGGGTAGTGGCGTCGGGAGCTGGGGCAGCGTCAGCAGCTGGGGCAGCGTCGGCGGCAGGAGCGGCTGCCGCAGGGTCAGCAGCCGGTGCGGCTGCGTCAACAACGGCTGCCGCAGGGTCAGCAGCTGGCGTGGCTGCGTCAACAACGGCTGCCGCGACCACCGGGGTCGCTGCCGGGGCTTCAGCCGTCGCAGCTGCAGGCGCAGCTGCAGGCGCCTCGGGCTTGGGCGTGCCGCACTCCGAGCAGAACTTGCTGGTGTCCGGCATCGCCGCGCCGCACTTCGAGCAGGTCCAACCAGCCGCCGGAGCCGGCTTGGCCGCGCCGCAGTTGGCACAGAAGTTACCGGTGTTGCCACCCTGCCCGCAGGCCGCACAGGCCCAACCAGCCGCAGCAGCAGTGCCAAAGCCACCATCGGCCGCCATGGCCGAATCGCTGACCATGCCAACCGGCGCCCCGCCCTGGGCAGCGCCCATCTGGAACAGTTGCCCCACGTTGGCGCCGGAGCCCTGAGCCATCCCGAAGCCGGCAAAGGCGGTGACTGCGCCGGCCTCGTTGTTGGCCGCGTCGCGCATCGCATCGGCCTGAGCGGCGGCGATGGCGCCGGCAGCCATGGTCGGATTGGAGAGGGCCGCAGCCTCCTGGATCTTCCGCAGCTGCATCTCAGCATCTTTGGGCAGAGTCAGGGAGCTGATGGCTATGGAGGCGATTTCCAGTCCGCGAGCCTCGCGCCATTGCTTGTCGAGCACATCGTTGAGAGCCTGGGTGACTTCGGCGTTGTGGGCGACTACCGCAGAGTAGCGCACGCCCATCGCCGAGATCTTGGCCAGAGCCGGTTGCAGGGCGTTGAGGAACTCAGATTCCAGCTGGCTGTCGATCTCCGAGCGCATGAAGGAGTTGGCAACGTTGCCAGCCACGTTGGTGTAGAAGATGATGGGGTCGACGATCTTGTAGGAGTAGATGCCGTGGCTGCGGATGGTGACGTCGAAGTCGCTGCCGTAGCCGGTGACCACCCTGAAGGGGATAGGCGCGGGCGTGCCATACTTGTTGTCGTAGATCTCCTTGGTGTTGAAGTAATAGACCCGCTGGTCCTTGCCGGTGTCACCGCCGAAGCTGAAACGGGCGCCGATGCGCTTGAAACTCTCCAGGATAGCCGTACCCAACCCGCCGTAGAAGATGGAGGGCTCAGTGGAGTTATCCCAGGTGAATTCGCCGGTCTCGGCGCAGAGCTCGACCACCTTGCCCTGTTCGACGATGATGGCACACTGGCCGTCGGCCACGGCGATGATCGAGCCGTTGGAGATGATGTTGTCTGAGGCCTGGGTGTTGGAGGAGCGCTCCGGGTTGACCCGTTTGGCGCCCTTGGTCATCAGTACGTCCTTGGGCAGCGACTCGCAGTAGAAGAACTCCCGCCATTGGTCGGCGAGCACACTGCCGGCTGCCCCGGTGATTGCCTTGATCAGTCCCATCGCTAGTCCTTTCCTCGTGGCCTGTTGTTGGCCGGTTTACCTGCCTTTGATCCCTTACTGGCGTTCAGTTGAGCGTTCGAGCCGATTCGTCATTTTCCCACGACCATCCGTACCGTACCCATCCGTTTGCCGGTGAAACTGTCCAGCGCCCAGCCGTACTCGCCGGTCATCAGGATGGTGCCGCAGAACTCACACTGCCCGGTCGCCTTGACCTGCAGCGGTGCGCCGCAGTTGGGGCAGTTGCTGGTGTGCAGAGCGGCGATGTCCAGCGGGGTCTTCTCCCCGGCGGTGCGTTTGAAGACCAGCGTGTAGTACATATGGGTCATCAGGCCCGGATCGCCGCGCAGCACCCGCCCGGAGGCGATGTCGCGCACGTAGTCGATCTGCTGGGCGTGCATGGTCACAGCCAGGTACTCGAATTGCTCGTCGAAGGTGAAGGCCTTGAGGTCGCAGGCCCGGATGCCGATTTGGTCGACGACGTTGGTGCTGCCCTGGTTGATGTACTGCTGAATCTGCGCCGAGTGCTCGTTGAAGAGGTTGTTGGTCTCAAACAGCCGCAGCTTCGCGGCATTGTTGCTGCTCCAGGCCGCGCTGAGTTCCATGTAGGCCTCGCGCACCCAGCCGAGGAACTCCGAGGCATTGAAGTCCGGGTCGCGCTCTTTGACCTTCAGCTCCAGGGCCTGCTGGTCGGGCGGGGTGGGATAAGGGGCTACATAGTTGCTCTCGGTGGGCGTCTTGGTGCGGGAGAAGAAGATGATGAACAGCACGACGATGCCAATCAGCAGCGGCACCAGGCACAACAGCATCCCTAACAGACTGGCACTGCCGCTGGAGCTGGAACTGGAGCCGCCGAAGAAGCTGTCGCTGCCGCCCCAGTAGGAGGAGCCGGAATCCCAGGAGCCACCGGAGTCCCAGGAGGAGGAGCCGCTGTCCCAGCTGGAGCTGCCGGAGTCGAAGCCGAAGTCACTGCCAGAGCCGAAGTCGTTCTGGCCGCCGAGGTCGGCTGCGGCCAGCGTGGGCAGGGCGATGAACAGCGCCGCACCCAAAGCCAGGCACAGCATCAGGACCAGCAATATGGACTTGCGATTGCGCATCCAACCTCCCACCATTGCGACTGACATCCCGGCACAGCAACCATCCTCAGCCGTTAACAGCTATTGTATCTGCAAACCTCGGGTATGAACAGTCGGAAAATTACTTCGGAACCAAACTGTTATCTGAAGCCATGATGCGATGTGGCGTAAATGGGACACGCATGCTGGTATCCTGACCTCATGAGGCGAAACTGGCTGTTTGTATGTATCAATTTTGCTTGTTGATACAAGATGGGGTGATGGCATGAACGATTTTTTAAAGGTGGGTGCTTGGGGATCATCTTTGTAATACTATTTTTTCCAATACTATTCCCAATTTGGTTAATGATTGACCTAATGAACAAACCACGTTACTGAACTATGTTTCTTTCGATACGGCAGCGAAATCGGCACTTCCTTCTCCCTGTCGGGTCTTGTTGTGATAAAGTATTGGGATTCACGGGCCGTTAGCTCAGTTGGCAGAGCAGGGGACTTTTAATCCCAAGGTCCAGGGTTCGATTCCCTGACGGCCCACCATGCGGATTTTGCCACAAGGGAGGCGCGCAATGTTTGACAAGAGTGTGGAGAAGCTCCTCAATGAGCAGGTGGTCGCGGAGATGTACTCCGCAAATCTCTATCTGTCGATGAGTGCCTGGTTGGACGACCACAACTACGATGGTTACTCCAACTGGTTCTACGTGCAGTACAAGGAGGAGATGGATCACGCCCTGATTTTCTACAACTACATCCGCAACGCCGGCGGTACCGTCAAGCTCGGCGCCGTGGATGCCCCGCCTGTGGATTTTGCCGGCATCAAGGAGATCTTGGAGAAGAGCCTGGAGCACGAGCAGCTGGTGACTTCCCTGATTTACGCCATCAACGCCGCTGCCAGCAAAGTCAACGACTACAAGACCGTGCAGTTTTTGGACTGGTTCATCAAGGAGCAGGTGGAGGAGGAGGACAACGCTTCCACCAACCTCGGGCGTTTTGAGAACTTTGGCGGTGATGCCAAGGGTCTGCTGTCCCTGGACCAGGAGCTGGCCGCCCGCGTCTACACCCAGACCACGCAGTTAGCCCTTTACGAGGGCGGCGCCTGATTCTGCTGGCGGCGCGACCGCTGGTACTGAGCAACCACAGCAGGTTCAGGCAGGCCGGGCAGGCCGGCAGGGGATGCAGAGAAAATTGCGGAGCGTGATGCCCCGCCAGACCATTCGTCAGCGCAACTGCACGAAGATTGTTG
>JAISUQ010000050.1 GCA_031272005.1 Coriobacteriales bacterium
CGTGCAGCGCACAGACTTCTGTCATGACGCGCCGGATGTCATCGACGCGCTGGCTCTCACCGATGAAGACCAGGGTCAGGTGGAAGTTCTCCTCCGGCACCAGGCGGGCGCTCGTGGCCTGACGCCCCAAACTCCGGGCGGTCTCGGCCAGCTCCTGTTTGACGTCAGTCGGCAGATCTATGGCGATGAACAAACGCATGTCTGACAGTATACCAAGACCAGCCGCCCTGACCAGCGTGTAGAGGGCGCAATGCCGGGGCGCGATTCATCGCGCCCTCCCGACCTGCGACAATGTTCTGCTTAACAGGGCGCAATGAATTGCCTTGCCCATGGGCTCAAGCGCTGCATCCACAGCTTCGCTCATTCGCAGTCCCCTGGACTGCGAATGAGCAAATCATTACACAGCGCTTCCTTTATGGATACAGCCTGGCCAACAGATGCAGCTTCCTGGCAAGCCGTGTCCCCTCTTTGGGCAGAAAAGCTGAAAAGCGGGTGATGTGTGCGACAAATCCGCGGCGTATAACAAAGCCACGAGAGAACAGAGGCCAATTGTGAGCATCAAGGTTAAATCGTTTCTGATTATCCTGACCATCGTCATGGTGGCGACGGCCTTCAACTTTGGCATGAGCATCTTTCTGACCCGCAGGAACCTTGTCGATGGCTCCGACCGGGATCTGGCGGTGATTGGCAGCATGGCCGAGAATTTTGTGGCCAACGAGATCTCGCTGCTCAAGGTCGAAGCCACCAGCATCGCCCTGAGCCTGGACGGTGCGCCAGAGGCCGAAATGCAGAGCATGCTGAATAAGCACGCCATCGAGTCGCAGAATTTCATCGGCCTGGCGGTCTTTAATGCCGACGGTATCATCTACAAAGCCGGAGGCACGCCGGCAAACGCCCGGGCGCTGAGTGACGAGGCGGTGCAGGCAGCCTTCAGTGGCAAGAGCATCATCTCTTCCACGGTGCGCGCCGACAGCCGCGAGGTGGTCTTCTATGTCAATGTGCCGATGAGCCACGACCGGGTGTTGACCGCTACGGTCCCGGGGATGGTCTTCTCCGATTTGATTGCCGATTACCAGGTCTGGGAGACCGGCAATATCTCGATTATCGACCCCAACGGCACGGTCATCGGCAGCTCCAAGCGCAACCTGGTGATTGCCCAGACCAGCTTCCTGGATGGCTCCAAGCGCTGGGCGGACGGCGAATTCCAGCGCTTTTTAGCCAGTGCGCTGCAGCGCCAGACCACCAGTGGCACCTTTGACATCGACGGCGTGCGCCGCCAGGGTTATGCCGTACCCATCGACGGCTCGGCTGCGGGTTGGATCCTGTGCCTCAGCGCACCGCTGTCCGAGAGTCCGCTGGCCCATCTGGAACGCGGATTGATTGCCGCCGCCATCATTTTCCTGCTGGCCGGCGTGGGCCTCTCCGCCCTGACAGCGCCGCTGCTGGCCCGACCGATTGAGGAGAGATACCGCCTGAACAACATCCTCAAACAGCAAAAACAGGAGGCTGAGGAGGCCTCGGAGGCCAAGAGCCACTTCCTGGCCAACACCAGCCACGAGATGCGCACGCCCTTGAATGCCATCATCGGGCTTTCGGCCCTGCAGCTGGACAACGATGAACTGCCCCAGGATTACCGCAACGACTTCAGCCGCATCAATGCCGCCGGCAACACCCTGCTGTCGATTGTCAACGACATCCTGGACATCTCCAAGATAGAGGCCGGGCGCTTTGAGCTGATGGAAGGCGAGTACGACATGGCCTCGTTAATCAACGACACCGTGATGTTGAACACCATTCGGGCCAATGAAAAGCCCATCACCTTCAGCCTGGAGTTGGACGCGGCTTTACCCAGCCGACTGTACGGCGATGAACTGCGCGTCCGGCAGATCTTCAACAATCTGCTCTCCAACGCCTTCAAGTATACCCGCGCCGGGGAGGTGGTCTGGAAGCTTAGGGCTGAGCGCGATGCGGAAGGCCTGTGGCTCATCTCCGAAGTCAGCGACACCGGTATCGGCATCCGCGCCCAGGACATTGATAAGCTCTTCGGCGACTACGCCCAACTGGACCGGCGCAGCAATCGAGCCATCGAAGGCACCGGGCTGGGACTGGCCATCGTCCGCAAGATGGCCCAGCTGATGGATGGCGGCATTACGGTGAGCAGCGAGTATGGCCAGGGCAGCTGCTTTACCGTGCGGCTGCGTCAGGGCGATGTGGGCGCTGAGCCGCTGAGCGAGCAGACCCGCCAGGCGTTGGGCAACTTCGCCTACGCCGAGCGCAAGCACCCGGTTGCCGCCCATGCCGCCCGGCTGCAATTGCCTTATGCCCACGTGTTGGTAGTCGACGACATCAGCACCAACCTGGATGTGGCCAAAGGCCTGCTGAAGCGCTACGGCATGATGGTGGACTGCGTTACCAGCGGCGAGGAGGCCATCGAGCTGATCCGGGCCGGCCAGATACGCTATAAAGCTATCTTGATGGATCATATGATGCCCGGCATGGACGGCGTGGAGGCCACGCGCATCATCCGCGAGGAGATCGGCAGCGAGTACGCCCGCACCGTACCGATCATCGCCCTGACAGCCAATGCCATGGCCGGCAGCTCGGAGTTCTTCTTAAGCCACGGTTTCGTGGACTTTATCGCCAAACCCATCGACGCCGCCCGCATGGACGCCGTTATCCGCAAATGGGTCCGCGACAAGCACCTGGAACGCGAGCTGGACGAGCAAAGCGAGCGAAGCGAGGAAAGCGAGCGAAGCGAGCGAAGTGAGCAAAGCGAGCAAAGCGAGCAAAGGCAAAAGCACCCGGGTGAGGTGTGTATCCCCACCATCGCCGGCATCGACACTGCCGCCGGACTGCAACGGCTGGACGGCGACAAAGAGCTCTACATCGATCTGCTGCGCTCCTACCATGACGACCTGCCAGCCCTGCTGGCTCAGCTGAACTCCCCCGACGCCGATAACCTGGCGCTGTATGCGGTGACCGTGCACGGCATCAAGGGCGCCAGCCGGGCCATCGGCGCCGAGGAGCTGGGCGAGGCCGCCTACCAGCTGGAACTGGCCGCCAAACGTGGCGATTTGGACTTTGTTGCCCGCAATAATGACCGGTTCGTCGGCCAGGCCGAGGAACTTATCGCCTGCATCAGCGTCTGAAAGGAGAGCTTCCATGAGTCTGGACGCCAATAAGAGCTACCGCATTATTCTGGTCGATGACAACCCGATCACCCTCAAGCTCGGTACCGGTATCCTCCAGAAGCGCTTTTCGGCTTATCCGATGCGCTCCGGCGAGCAGCTGCTGGCTGAGCTTGCCGGCATCCAGCCCGATCTGATACTGCTGGACATCGAGATGCCGGGGCTGGACGGCTACCAAACCCTGCGCCAGCTGCAGGCCCAGGAGTCGGCCAGCAACCGTTTTCTGGCACCGGTAGTCTTCCTGACCGCCAAAACCGACGTCGGCAGCGAATTGGAAGGCCTGGAGCTGGGCGCTGTGGACTACATCACCAAGCCTTTCTCCGCCCCGCTGTTGCTGCGCCGGGTGGAGAACCACATCCTGATCTCCGAGCAGCGCCGGGAGCTGGAGCACCTGAACCGCCAGCTGCGCGGCGAAGTGCGGGAGAGCAACCAGCAGGTCTCCAACCTGGAAAGCACGATGCTGGCAGCCATTACCGACATGGTGGAGTTTCGCGACGGGGTCACCGGGGGGCACATCGAGCGCACCCAACGCTACCTGCGGCTGTTGGTGCAGGACCTGGTGGAGAATGGCGTCTACCTGCGCGACATGACCGACTGGGACGTGGGGCTGCTGGTGGCCTCGGCGCCGCTGCACGACACCGGCAAGATCGCCATTCCGGACGCCATCCTGAACAAGCCGGGGCGCCTGACCGCAGAGGAGTTCGCGGTCATGAAGCTGCATGTGGATTATGGCGTACAGGCCATCGAGCGCATCGAACACAAGGTTGCCAGGAGCGCCTTTCTGCGCTACGCCAAGATCATCGCCGCCACCCACCATGAGAAGTGGGACGGCAGCGGTTATCCGCTTGGCCTGGCCGGGGCAGACATCCCGCTGCAAGGCCGGCTGATGGCCCTGGGTGACGTCTATGATGCGCTGATTTCGGAACGTCCGTACAAGAAGGCCTTTCCTGCCAGTCAAGCGGCAGAGATCATCTCAGAGGGCCGAGGCAGCCATTTCGACCCGCTGATCGTCGATGCCTTCTGGCGCAAGGAGCCGCAGTTTGCCGAGATTGCCCAACGCTGCCAGAACGGTTGTGACGAGGCAGACGAACAGACCATCTTCACCTTCAGCCCCCAGGAGCTGACCTGCGCCCTGCACAGCGCCGCATGACAGGTGAACCGTCCCTGGTGCCCCTGCCTGGTGCCCCGCCTGGTGTCCTTGTGCCTTGCCCCTTGTGACTTGCCCATCCGGCAGACGAAACATGACGGAAATCTTACAGCGCTTTTCAGTGGTATAGTAATTGCATGACAAGTCTGTTTGCCGGATATGACCACAGCGGTGCCTGGGACGAGATGATCAACTCCGACGGGCGCATCCGCCGACGCTTTGGGCCGGTGGCCGAGCTGTTGGCCAACTTGAGCCGCTCCGAGATCGAGGCGCGGGTGGATTCGGTCAACCGCTCCTATCTGGACCAGGGCGTGACCTTTGACTTCGCCGGCGAGGAAAGGCCGTTTCCGCTGGACATCGTGCCGCGGGTGCTCAAGGAAGACGAGTGGCAGATCATCGAGGCCGGCGTGGCTCAGCGGGTGCGGGCTCTGGAGGCCTTCCTGGAGGACCTCTACAGCCAGCAGTTGTGTATCAGTGAAGGCGTCATACCCGCCAGCCTGCTGCTCTCCTCCAAGGAGTTGCTGCGTGTGGCCTTCTCCATACATCCGCCCAATGGCGTGCGTATCCATGTGGCCGGCATCGACATCATCCGTGGTCAGGACGGCAGCTTCAGGGTGCTGGAGGATAACGTGCGGGTACCCAGCGGCGTGAGCTATGTGCTCTCCAACCGCCGGGCCATGGTCCAGACCTTCCCCGAGCTGTTCGCCCAGATGCAGATCCGCAGTGTTGAGGATTATCCCCGGCTGCTCCTGCAGGCCCTGGCCAACGCCGCACCCGGCGGTAAACAGGACCCGAGCATCGTGGTGTTGACCCCGGGCGTCTACAATTCGGCCTACTACGAGCACTCCCTGCTGGCCCGACTGATGGGCGTGGAGCTGGTGGAGGGGCGCGATCTGTTCTGCCAGGGCGGCTACGTCTACATGCGCACCACCGCCGGACCGCGTCGCGTTGACGTGATTTACCGGCGGGTGGACGACGAGTGGCTGGATCCGGTGAAGTATCGCTTCGACTCGCTGCTCGGCGTGCCCGGCATCCTGGACTGCGCCCGACGCGGCCGGGTGGTACTGGCCAACGCCGTGGGCAACGGCGCAGCCGATGACAAGCTGGTCTATACCTATGTGCCCGACTTCATCCGCTTCTATCTGGGCGAGGAGCCGATTATCGCCAATGTCCAGACCTGGCGTCTGGAGGAACCCGAGGCCCGCGCGGAGGTCCTGGAGCGATTGGATGAGCTGGTCGTCAAGCCGGTGAACAGCTCCGGTGGCAAGGGTATCGTCATCGGTCCGGTGGCTACGGCAACTGAGCTGGAGGCCCTGCGCAATAAGGTCAGCGCCGACCCCCGCGGCTGGATCGCCCAGCCGGTGGTACAGCTGTCGACCTCTCCCACCTGGGTGGAGGACGGCTTTGGGCCACGGCATGTGGATCTGCGGCCATTTGCCGTCAACAACGGCGAGCAGGTCAATGTGCTGCCGGGCGGACTGACCCGCGTGGCTCTGCCCGCCGGACAGCTGATTGTCAACTCTTCGCAGGGCGGCGGCTCCAAGGACACCTGGGTGCTGGGCCGCGACGCCACCCGGCGCTCGGTGACGGCTGTGGTCCAACAGGCGGCACAAAGGGTCGGCTCCACCACGCATCGCAGCACCCGCCCGGTGCCGCGCACCGTCAACCCCCGTGACGACGAGAGCGAGAATTACGGGCAGCAGCAGCAGCAGCAACAACAGCAGCAGCAGCAACGGCGGCGGCAATCGCAATCGCAACAGCAACTGCAGCAGCAACGGCGGGAGGCCCCATGCTGAGCCGCATCGCCGAATCATTGTTCTGGATAGGCCGCTACCTGCAACGCAGCGAGTATACGGCGCGAATCCTGGATACCCATATCCAGCTGGTCAACGAAGCCCCGGACATGGACACCAACGAGGTACTGCAGGCGTTGATGCACGTCATGGACCAGCCGGTGACGGTCAACGACGGCGAGGTCAGCGTGGAGGCCATCCTCGGCACCCTGGCCTACGACGCCTTCAATCCCTCCTCCACCGACGGCGCCCTGCTGGCCGCCCGGGAGAACGCCCGGCGGGCCCGCGAGGTCATCTCCACCGAATTGTGGGAGACCCTGAACACCACCCGCCTGACCATTGAGGCCATCAACCAGCAACCTTATCGCTCGGCGCACGAACACTTCGTCTGGATCCGCGAACGGGTGGCGATGGCCAAGGGCATCATCGACTCCGCCACCAGCCGCGATGATTCCTGGAACTTCCTGGTATTGGGCATGGCCATCGAGAGCGCCGACATGACCGCCCGCCTGGTGCTGACCCAGACCGAGCTGGGCGAACGCGGCCCCAGCTGGGTGACCCTGCTGCGCTCCTGCAACGCCTACGAGGCCTACATCCGGGCGGTTGGCGGCCTGGGCGACGACCGCCAGATCGCCGCCTTCCTGCTCCGCGACCAGCTCTTCCCCCGCTCCATCCTCTCTTCTTTGAGCACCTGCGACGAGATGCTGATCAGTCTGGAGGGACAGCAGTCCTCACTCTATTCTCGCACAATAGCATTAAGCGATGCTCGTAATGCTCTGGGCAGCGCCCGGGCACTGCTGGCCTTCACCGAATTCGACGAGCTGCTGGCCCAGTTGCCGGAGTTCATGGAACAGGTCGAACGGGCCTGCTCCAAAGCCTCCGACGCCATCCGGGTGCGCTACTTCCCCACCGGCTCGCTGGCCGAATGGATGGGAGAGACACTGTAGATGACGACGTTGAAGGTCAGCCATAAGACCGTATTCACCTACGACCGGCTGGTGCGCTCCTCCTATAACGAGGTGAGGATGACGCCACGCCCCACCGATCACCAGCGCATCGTCGCCTCCGACCTGGCCATCAGCCCGATGACCAGCATCTTCGAATACGACGACTACTGGGGTACCCGGGTGCATAGTTTCGAGACCCTTGAGCCGCATCAGGTGCTCTCGGTGGTAGCCACCTCAACGGTGGAGATGCTCGGCGGTACAACCCGTGAGCCGGGTTTCATCACCTGGGAGGATTTGCGCCGCCGCCATGGCGAGTGGATGGTGGCCGAGTTCCTGGCCGAAACCAGTGCCTGCCAGGCGCCAGCGGACCTGGCATCAGCCGCCGCTGACCTGGCGAGAAGCGCTGCCGACCCGCACGCCGCGGCCCTGGCCATCTGCGGCTTCGTCCACGATAACGTGACCTACCTGCCTGGCACCACCAATGTCACCACCACGGCCCAGCAGGCCTGGGAGCTCAGAGCCGGCGTCTGCCAGGACATCTCGCAGATCTGCATCGCCGCCCTGCGTTCGGTGGGCATCCCGACCAAATACATCTCCGGCTACATCGGCGGCCGCTCGAAGCTGGCTGTTGATGAGACCGTGGTTGGAGAATCGCACGCCTGGATCGAATGGTTGACCGACCGCTGGTTTGCCTTCGACCCGACCAACATGAAGCATGCCCATTCCGACCACATCGCCGTCGCCCGTGGCCGCCAGTACAGCGACGTCACCCCGCTGCGCGGCGTCTTCGAGGGACACGCCGCCGCCGACCTGAAGGTCTCAGTAGAGGTCACCCGCCTGGATTAGTAAACGCCAGCCCAACTACGGTAGAATAATGGCTGGCACGGCAAACGCCGGTCTCCAACACAACAATTGCTGACACTGACTTTATGGTAAAGGTGATGACGATGCGCGAAGTCCATTACGTAAAGTGGCGGGACCCCAACGATGAGCTGAACGGCCTGGCGCGCTGGGTACAACACCAGTTGAACACCGATGAGGAGCTGCTGGGCGCGGATGTCTGCTTCGTGATGCCCAATCGCACCTGGGCCAAAGTCGGCGCCCGGGCGCTGAAGGAGCGTAAACTGGCCTCCACCACCCTCTGGGACGGCCCCGGGCTGAGCATACCCGAACAGGACCCTGGCCGCAATCCGGCCTATGTAGCCTGGTTGAAGCTGCGCCTGCTGGCCGAGGCCAATGGTGTTGAG
Organism: Coriobacteriales bacterium; assembly: GCA_031272005.1. GTDB lineage: Bacteria > Actinomycetota > Coriobacteriia > Coriobacteriales > UBA8131 > JAISUQ01. The sequence goes on from JAISUQ010000050.1 coordinate 8,323, forward strand.
GACGGAGAAGTCTGGCAGCTCTGGCGCTCTCTGGCTGACGCAGAGCAGCAAGCCCAACAGGAGCAACAGGGCCGCGATTTTGTTGCTGTCAATGCCCGCAAGCAGGGATTCGGACTGATCAAAGCTATCGCTGGCGAGGAGCCCGATGAGCAATTCAGGCACCTGATCGACCCGGTGGATGGCGATGAGGACGTCCGGACGCTGCTGGCGCGCGTCAATGGGCATATCGCCCAACCGCAATTCTTGACCTCCGAGAGCGCGGTACGCATCTGCTCCTATGGGCGGCTGGGTGCGCAGCGATTCCGGGTGCTGATTCTGCCCGGCCTGGTCGAAGGGCTGTTGCCGAGCCCGCTGCTGGCAGATGATACAGCTCAGCTCACCAGGCTGACAGAGCAGTTCGGCACGGCGTTGAGCAACGGCACGCAGTGCCTGCTGCTCTCCAGTTTTCAGATGGTGGAGAAAAAGCGGGGGATAAGCCTGGGTTTGAGCTTCACCCGGACCCGCGATGTCCATGGCCAGCTGATGGGGATGCTCAGCCCGTCCAGGCTACTGATTGAGGCCGGTGACGCCATCCCGCCCAGCACCTCCGGACAGCAGTTCCTCGAGCAGGCCGGCATCTGAGCGGGTGCTGACCGCCTGGGCCCAGAGCCCGCAGGCACCCAAGCGTGCCGCCGCCTGCCGGGCATCGGCGCCTGAGGAGCAGATTCCGAAGACGGTTGAGCCGCTGCCGCTGAGCAGTACCTGCTCAATGCCGGGCTGAGCGCCCAAATCCTCCATCAGCGGCCCCAATTCGGGCAGCAACGATAAGGCGGCGGGATAGAGGTTGTTGCCCACAGGCAGGCTGCAGCCCGGGCTGTCGGAGCGCGCTGCCGGCTCCGCCGACTCCGCCAGGTGCATCAGGTCCGTCAGGCCCGCCAAGTCAATCTCGGGTTGGGGGCTGGCATCAAAAGCCGCATAGGCTGACTTGCTGGAAATGCCACCGGCCGGCTTGACCAACACCAGGTGCAGTTGCGGGTTGGGCAATTCGCGCCGGAACAGGCTGCCATCACCAGCCATCCAGGCGCAACCTCCCCGCAAAAAGAACGCCACGTCCGCACCCAGCGAGGCCGCCGCAGCCTGCAAACGCTGATCATCGCTGGCGATGCCGGCCCGCAGCGCCAGCACCCGCAACACGGCTGCCGCATCGCTGGAACCCCCGCCCAAACCAGCCTGGGCCGGGAGGCGTTTATGCAGCTGGATGGCCAAAGCGGCGGGCGACAACAGGCCGCACTGTTGCTCAAAGGCAGCTACAGCCCTCGAGCAGATGTTCTCAGCGGGTAAAACGTCCAGGGGCGCCAGTCCGGGTTCGTAACTGACGCTCAAAGACACGCTCGGCTGTACCGCTGGCTCAAAGCTGAGCAGCAGGCAGTCGGCCAGGCTGATGCTGCAGAAGATGGAATTCAGCTGGTGTTTGCCGGCCACAATCTGCGGCGACACGCTGAGCAGCAGATTCACCTTGCCTGGGGCCTCAACTCGGTATATCTCCGTCACTTCTGGCCCCGCTCCCGCAGACCTTGGAAAAATTTGCTTAACAGTTTAGCACATTCCTCGCCCAGCACGCCAGCGCAGACCTCAAAGCGATGGTTCAGGCGCTCATCGGCGTGTATCGCATACAGTGTGCCCAGGGCTCCGGCCTTGGGGTCGGCTGCACCAAAGACACAGCGGTCGATACGCGCCTGGTGCATCAGGCCGGCGCACATCACACAGGGTTCCAGGGTCACATAGACCGTACAGCCGCTCAGTCGCCAGCGCCCAAGCGCCGCCGCCGCCTGGCGTAATGCCAGGAATTCAGCATGCGCTGCCGGGTCGGCGTCAATCTCCCGCCGATTGCAGGCTTCGGCCACTACCTCTCCATCGTAGACCACCACCGCCCCGATAGGCACCTCCCCCAGGCTCTCAGCCACCTCGGCCTGTTTCAGCGCCCGGCGCATGAAGCCCTCATCCACCGCAGCAGTGACTATCTCTTCGTTACACATCGTCTTCCCGTCTATGAACCCGCTGGGGTCTGCTTTACCGATAATAGCATGACCCCGCCCTCAGGGAAGCTGATTAAGTCCCAAGCCCCCGTTGGTGGGAAGGGTGCGTTGTCGCGCCCCAGGGCGGCTGGTGGAAAGTCATCGCATTCAATCAGCTTTACCAAGCTATTGTCTCCCCAATAGATTAATCTGAAAAGTCATCTATTACATGACCTGCTGTTTCGGTAGTATAGTGATGCTGCTACAGAGTAGATATGGCGGATGGGGCGCTGGCTGGCGGAGGCACTCTTGGAGCAGCGGCTGCAGCAAAAACAACAGGTACAACAAAAACACCGGCTCGGCGCGATGGAGTTGCTGGGGTCTTTGGGTTTTGCCGCAGACATCTGTGTGCTGTTTGCTTCGTTGTACTGGTTCACAGCACCATCCGCAGATGCGCAGCCCGCTATCTGGGGTTACCTGCGCACAGGCAGCCTGCTGACAGGCCTGCTGCTGGGCTACACCCTGATACGGCTGCTGCCCAGAGGCTTTCGCCTGCAAGCCTTCACCCCTCCAGTCCTGATTGGCATCACGGCTCTGTTCGCCCTGTTTCCCACGGTTCTCTGTCTGGGGTCGTCCGGCTTTGGGCTGCTGCCGGCTGGCTTCAGAATGCCAGAACCGATACTGCTGGCCGCCAGCGCCATCGATGGTCTGGCTGCCTGCTGGCTGATTCTCAGCTGGCTGGACATCGGCGGGCGGACACGCATCCATAACATCCTGCTTTTCACCACGCCAGCCTTCATGCTCGGCGGGTTGTTGCTGCTGTTCTTAGGGGTCCTGCCACTTGTCGTGCAACCTCTGTTCTGCCTGTTGCTGGCAGTGATAAGCTCCGGATTGCTGGTCTTTGTCGGCTCCAGATCGGCACATGATGAACCCAAGCTGGTCAGCCGGGCCGACTTCCTCCGGCATCCCCACGAGATTGAGCCAAACTTCTTTCTGTACGGACTGGCCTTCGGCATGGCTCTGGCCTACCTCTACGGTCTGGGCCCAGCAGCGGTCGGCATGGCGGTCTGGGGGATGGTCGGCGGTGCCACTGTGGCGCTGCTGGCAGCGTTGTTGATCGGCTTGAAGCTCTATGACGTGGTGCTGCTGGAACGTATCACAACCCTGGCAGTAGTCGGTCTTAGCCTGTCCGTACCGCTGCTGCCACAGCAATACCATGCGCTGATTGCTGCGTCCATGGTCGGACTCTGGGCCATGTTCACTTCCCTGGACTTTGCCCTGCTGATCAAACGTTGCCGCGAACGCCAGCTGTTCATCTTCTGGAACATCTCACCGATGCTGATCGCCCGAGGCTCGGGGTTGGTGGTCGGCTGGCTGTTCACCGGACTGGTGGCCCGACACTTCAGCGGCCTGCCCTTAAACGTCACCATGGTCGGTTGCGCCTTTCTGGCGGTTGCCGTACTGCTGGTTTTCTGGCCGACTCGCCGCCACCACATCAGCTGGATAGTCGGAGCCATCCGCGAAGACAGCCAGGCCCTGACCAGCCAGGAGATCCTCCTGCCAGCCCTGTCCAACCTGACCGCCAACGACCAGGTCGCCAACCCCGATGGTCTATTATCCGCCGATGCTTCCGCCCGGCTGGCGCTGGTCTGCGCGGTCATCGCCCAGCATTACCAGCTTTCTCCCCGGGAGTCCGAGGTCCTGGTTTACCTGGCCAAAGGCCGCAACGCCGCCTATATCCGGGAGCGGCTCTGCCTGTCTTCCAATACGGTCAAGACCCACATCAATGGCATCTACCACAAGCTGGACGTCCATTCGCGCCAGCAGATCCTGGACTTTGTGGAGTATTTCGACAGCTAGGAACATCTCCCAACAGAATAACAACCCTTGCTGTGCAGGCCGCCGACTTATGGTTCACCTGTTTGGGGTGAGGTGAGCCACCCTCACTTCGCCGCAAATTGGTGAATTTGGGAAAACCCGGTTCTGGTCACACTCATCTGATGAAACCGCCCTGCCCTGCCAGGCGCACAATACGCCCGATAAGCAAATCTGGAGAAGTCAGAGGAAGGAGGCCACTTATGGTCAAACGCATCGAAGAAGAGGTCGACCTGGATTATTCGAAGAACGTCCGCCCGGACTTCTTCAACGAATTCCCGGTCAAATTGACAGGCGGCGATCTGCCCTGGCAGTGGGAGGAGGACGGCATGGTCGTCACCCGCTCGGCTGCCTGGAGCGCGCCCGGCTGCCACGACGGCTGTGGCGTGCTGGTCTACACCGACAAGCAGACCGGCAAGTTCGTCAAAGTCGAGGGTGACGAGGAGAACCCCTACTACCAGGGGCGCCTGTGCATGCGCTGCATCGACATGGCTGAGGTCATCTATCATCCCGACCGCCTGCTCTATCCGATGAAGCGCGCCGTGGGCGACAGAGGCCAGTTCGACAAATGGGAACGCATCAGCTGGGATGAAGCCTACGACATGGTCTTTGAGAAGTTCAACCAGATCAAGGAGGAATCGGGTGGTAAGTCCATCCTCTTCTGCGCCGGCACCGGCCGCGTCACCCCGCCGATTGCCGCCCGCCTGGGCTATGCCTTCGGCTCAATCCAATACTCCTATTTCCTCAGCGGTAACGCCTGTTATGTGCCGCGGGTGGCCGCCTGCAACACCATCATGGGTTCGTACTGTTGCCCGGATCACTCCCAGTACTTCATCGACCGCTACGATAACCCGGCCTGGAAGCCCTCCAAGAACATCTTCGTCTGGGGCAATAATCCGCTGATTGCCAATGCCGACGGCAACATCGGCCACTGGATTGTGGACTGCATGAAGCGCGGCAGCGAATTGGTGGTCATCGACCCCCGCCTGACCTGGCTGGCCTCCAAGGCTGCCCTGTGGTTGCAGATCCGCCCCGGCACCGATGCCGCGCTGGCTCTGGCCATGGGCAAGTACATCATCGAGAACGACCTCTATGACCATGAATTCGTGGAGAACTGGTGCTATGGCTTTGACGAGTATTACGAAGCCTGCAAGCCCTACGACCTGGCCAAGGTGGCTGAGATCACCTGGCTGGCCGAGGAGGACATCATCGAGGCGGCCAAACGCATGGCCGAAAAGCCCACCAGCGTTCAGTGGGGTCTGGCCATCGACATGAACCTGCAGTGCATTACCGCCAGCCAGGGCATCGTCAACCTCTGGTCGATCACCGGCCAGATCGACATCCCTGGTGGGATGTTGATGGTCCACCCGCCCTTCAACAACGAGATCTGGCTGCCGCCCGATCCCAAGGAGTGCTTCACGCCGCAGCAGGAGGAGGAGCGCATCGGTTCGACCTACAAGATGATCACCAACTCGGGTATGGTCCAGTGCCAGGCCGACAGCATGGTCGACCAGTTGATTACCGGCCGCCCCTTCCAAATCCGGGCGACCTGGATCCAATCCACCAACCCGTTGGCCTGCACCGGCCAGGAGCCCAAGAATCGCATCGAGTATGGCCTGAAGCGCTGCGAATTCAATGTCGGCGTGGATTGTTTCATGACGCCGACGCTACAGGCAGTCTGTGACCTGGTGCTGCCGCTGTGCTTCTACCCGGAGCGCGAAGGTATCCGCAGCGTGCATTACTACATCCAGAACACCAACAAAGCCTGCGAGCCAGCCGGTGAGAGCAAGGACGACTTCCAGATCAACTGGGAGTTGGGGCGGCGCTGGAATACCGACCTCTACCCCGGCGAGACGTTGGAGGAGTGGTTCAACTACATCCTCAAGGAGACCAAGCTGACCTACGACGACTGCCGCAAGGAAAACTGGGTTTATCCGGAATACCATTATGAGAAGTTCCGCAATGGTGAACAACGCCCCGATGGGCAGGTTGGTTTCAACACCATCACCGGGCGCATCGAGCTGTACTCCCTGCTGTTGCAGCAATGGGGCCAGAATCCGCTGCCGGACTTCTCCGAACCACCACGCGGCCCCGTCTCCACACCGGAGCTGATGGAGGAGTACCCCTTCATCCTGACCACCGGTGGGCGACATTATGAGTCCTTCCACTCTGAGCATCGCCAGATCCCGCGCCTGCGCCGGCACCGGCCTAATCCAGAATTCGAAATCAACCCGGAGGCTGCAGCGCCCTTAGGGATCAAGACCGGCGACTGGTGCTGGATCGAAAGCGCCAAGGGCAAGGCCCGCC
>JAISUQ010000105.1 GCA_031272005.1 Coriobacteriales bacterium
TGGCAACGCTGCTGGTGGCAGCGCCGCTGGGAGCACCCCAGGCAACGCTGCTGGCAACACCACCGGCAGCCCTGCCTTCGGCCACATCGTCATCGTCAATGATGGCAGCATCTCTCCCACCTCTCCCCCCGATCTCTTTGCCCAACTGCAGGCGCTGGGTTGCACGCTGCTTCAGCACCAGACCAACCGGGGCAAAGGCGCTGCCATCAAGACCGCCATGCGCTTCATCGCCAGCCAACACCCAAACTGCACAGGGGTGGTCACCGCCGATGCCGACGGCCAGCATCTGCCGGCAGACATCCTCAGCATCTGCCGCCGCTTGTCAGCGTGCCCGGACCACCTGGTATTGGGTAGCCGCGACTTCAACCAGGCAGACGTACCGCTGCGCAGTCGCTGGGGCAACCGCATCACCAGCCTCCTCTTCCAGGCGATGACCGGCAGCCAGATTGCCGACACGCAAACCGGTCTGCGCGGCATACCGCAAAGCTTCATCGCCCGCTGCCTGGGTATCTCGGCCAATCGTTATGACTTCGAGATGAACATGCTCCTGGCGGCCCAATCAGACGGGCTGCCGATAACCAGCCAGCCGATTTCGACCATCTACCTGGAGAACAACAGCTCCACGCATTATCATGCGGTGCGCGATTCGCTGACCATCCTCTGGTCGCTGCTGCGCTTCTCCATATCATCACTCAGTTGCGCCTTGCTCGACCTGGCGCTGTTCACCTGCCTGTCTGGCCTGGTTTTCGCGCACATCAGCAATGGCGTTGCCCTGGCGGTCATCGTAGCCAGGTTGGGTTCTGGCGCAACCAACTATCTGCTCAACCGACACCTGGTATTCGGCCGGGCGCATCGCAGCACGGCCATCAAGTATCTGACGCTGTTCATAGCCCAGATGACAGCCAGCGCCCTGCTCACCACCATCCTGGCAGCCACCTTGTTGCCCGCCCTGGTGGCCAAGATCCTGGTCGATACGGTATTGTTCTTCATCAGCTACACCATTCAACAACGCCTGATTTTCACGGAGAGAAGCCATGCGGGTCGTTAGGGATTTCTTCGCCAAGCCCTTTCGCTGGGCGCTTTGCTTCGGCCTGGCTTTGACCCTGGCCTTTGCCGGTGCTTTGGCTGATACCTTCCTCATCGCCCGACGGTTGACTCCCCAGGTTGCCTGGAGCAGCCAATCCGCCACCGCAGGCTCCACTGCAGGCTCCACCAGTGCCACCAGCGCTAATGCCACCGATGCCGATGGCGCGGCATCAGGCTCGGGTTTCTCCGTCGAATCTGAAAACACGGAAGTGGCGGCGGAGATTACGGCGACCAGCTACAAGGACGCCAACATCACCATCACCCTGGAGTATGCGCGCATCGAGGACACCGACGTCTACATCGCCGAGGTCTGGCTGAGCGACGTGGGCTATCTGCGCTCGGCCTTTGCCCAGGGCGATTATGGCCGCAACATCAAGGCGGATACATCGCAGACGGCGGCGGAGGTGGGCGCCATCCTGGCCATCAATGGCGACTTCTACGGCTCGCGCGATGACAGCTGGGTGCTGCGTAATGGCCAGCTGTTCCGCAGCAGCCGGGATTCCGACCCGGTACTGGCGGTGGATGCCAATGGCGATTTTACCTGCCTGGACGGCGACGAACTGAGTCAGGACAGCGCCCTGGAGCAGGGCCTCTGGCAGGTCTGGAGCTTTGGCCCGCCGCTGGTGGAAGATGGCCAGATTGCCGTTAGCCGCGACCAGGAGATATTGGGGCGGGCGGCCAACAGCAATCCGCGCACCGCCATCGGCCAGATTGATGAGCGACACTACCTGCTGGTGGTCTCAGACGGGCGCACCGATGACAATGCCGGGCTGTCGCTGTATCAGCTGGCCTCGGTGTTTGCTGAGCGCGGCTGCCAGGTGGCCTACAACCTGGATGGCGGCGGCTCATCGACCATGTACTTCAACGGAGAAGTGATCAACAACCCCACCTCTGGCAAGCGTTCCAGCAGTGAGCGGGAGGTGAGCGACATTGTCTACATCGGCTACTGACTGGCAGGGCGCCAGCATCGCGCCACCGCCGCCAACACCGCCTGCGCCGCCTGAGCCGCCCAAACCGCCTGCGCCGATGCCGACGCCCACGCCAGTACCATCACCGCCACAGATGTATGCCCCTGAGCCTGCACCTGCGCCCGCGCCCGCAACCAAGCCGCCGAACCAGCAACGCCGTCAGTTGCTGCGCGCCGCATTGGTACACCTGGCTGTGGCCGCACTGTGCGTCATCGCGACCCTGATCTACGGCCTGTTTGCCCATGATGTTCGCTCCTGGAGCATGGACTTGAGCTTCGGCTTCCCACTGTTGGCCGGTTGCGGCGTCTTCCTGCTGCTGTCCGCGCTCAGCCGCGCAGGCTCACGCCGCTGGCTGGACCGGATGGCCTTCAACCTCTACAACTCGGCCATCGCCACCGCCACCGTGGCAGCCTTCCTGGCCGGCATCATCGAGATTTACGGCACCACCTCCGCCTGGCCGCCCCGCTTCTACCTGGCCAGCGCAATCCTGCTGGCCCTGGCATTGATCAAACAACTGGCCGCAACCAGACGCAGCGCTCAGCAGTTGTAAGCAGTAGCTACATTGTGGTAACATCAGTGAAGTCAGATTGGAGTTGCCATGGAAGCTACCGATGTCATCCGGCTGAGGGTTGACCCGAAGACCAAAAGTGAGTTTACTGAGAAATGTGCTGAGCGGGGCACAACTGTGTCCCAGGCATTGCGAGAGCTGATAAATCGCGAACTGGCGGATGGCGCTTCTCCGGCTGAGCGCTTCCAAGCCATCATGGAATCAGCCAGGCTTAAGGTGGAGTCATCGGGAATTGAAGAGCCCACCATCGATGAGATCAACGAATACATCGCCGCTGTCAGGCAGGAGCGCAGAAGCGACCTGAAGAAAGCATCCTGACGTGCTGGATGTCGTCATCGACACCAATGTGCTGGTTGCCGCCCTGATTCGACCGGACGGACCGAATGCCAAGGTGTTGGAGAGGCTTTTTTCCAGTCCAAATGCGTTTAGAATCTGCTACAGCTCAGCCATGATGGCTGAATATGAAGACGTGCTCACCAGGCCATTCATGACGATGCGTGGCCTTGGAAAGGAAGCTGGTCTTCTCACGGAGCTGATTGAAGAGGTGGGAGACCAGATTGTTCCCAAACCTGTATACGCCGCAGTCTATCCAGACCGAGACGACAGACCGTTTCTGGAAGCAACGGTCTATACGAACGGAGCCCTGATAACCAACAACACCAAAGACTCCCCATTCGCCGGCGTCACCATATTGACCCCCCAGGAATTCCTGACATGGCTGAAAGGGCGCGCAGATTCATAGCACCCCGAAGTATTGATATAATGACTCTATACACGGCGGTTTCAAATAAGACCCATTTTGGTGGGAGCCGACATATTCAAATCCAGTGTGGATGAGTGGTTTTTATCTGAGACCGTGTAATTTCAGAGGGGTCTCGGACTGAATTACACAGCATTGGTTTCGCATCAGTGTTTGAGAGCCGTGTAATTTCAGAGGGGTCTCCCGAGAATCGGGAGACCTACCGTATACTCAACAGAATTGATAGTCGACAAAGAGGCTGATGTCTGCGTCGCTCAAGGCGTCCAGAGCAGCTTTGCAGTAGATAGCCAGGGCATTGGCCAGATACTGTTTCTGGCCTTCAATCACCACCTGGGTATTGAGAACATCGACGATGGCCAGCTTGTTGGCAGGCGACAAATCCCAGAGGCTATTGACCAACAGATGCCTGTCGACCATCGGGCGGAAAGGCTCCATCAAATCACAACTGAGATTGAAAGCATTCTCATTGCCGATATGATGTATACCCAATTGAGTTAGATAGCCATTAGTTGTCACAGCACGGTTGACTGCCGATAGCAATACGGAATACCCATAGTTGAGCGCAGCGTTCTCCTGCCACTCCATATCTTTGCGTTTGAACTCATTACCAAATATAGTCGCGAAGTAATGCCTTGCTCCTTGGGCTTCCAAGTTCTCGACGTCGCCTGGTAATACTGCCTGCGATAGTCCTATCAGTTTCTCTGAGCCTTTCTTATTGTCGTAGACTGCCTGCAACACGTCAGCTTGCCGGGCAATCTTGGTGCGGATAATCACTCCCCAAAGCTGGTCTTTTACTTCCTGTGTCCAAGCCATTTGCTCGACTATCTTGCGGCGTGAATCAAAAGCGCCACTCAAAGGTAACAGCTGACTGCATGGGTTGTGATTCTTGTCGCAGAAGATGACGGCAATTTTTCGGCGCATCAATTCGTTGGTCAGGCCAACATTGAAATAGACGCTGGTCGACTCGACGAGCAGGCAATCGACTTCATCAAGAAAAACCCTTTCGGTCTTACCGGCCGTTTTGATAGTCAGGTAATTCAGCTTGTGTGATAGCTGGCAGCGGTCACGGATCAATACTGTGCGCCAGCCCATTTATAACTCGCAAAGTTCCGCCGTGAGCAGGACATGGGGTATATCCAGCTCCACCAGCCTGTTCTCCACGAACAGAACATGATGCCCATCACAGGAAATCTGATCCACCAATTGCCCAAGTTGCTCAACACTCAGATAATTGGAGAAGTTCATCAGCACAAAGACCTGGATATGATAGAGGTCACGCAAAGCTGCGAGATAATCGACTATCCGCTCGCTGAGCGTACCGTCTGGGAGTTCTATGTGCGGTTTGAGGGCTTTGAGCAAATCCTCTACGCTGAAGTCGTTGCCAGCAGTGATTTCGAAGCTATAGTGCTGGGCATCCAACAACTCGTAGTTGAAGCGCTCAATCATGGCCATCAATTCGTTGGTCTGGTTCAGATGGTCTTCGTCAAAAGCCGTAGCCTTCAATGAGGCAATCAGCTTGTTGAACACAGTGCGCGAAACATTGGGATCCAGCGTGTAAGGCTCAAAGACGATGTAGAGATTGCCATCTAGCGCCAGCTCCTTACCCTCGTGAGACAACA
>JAISUQ010000110.1 GCA_031272005.1 Coriobacteriales bacterium
TGGATTTCTCCAAAATCGAGGCTGGCAAATTGGGGTTGGTGGAGGAGTACTTTGACTTCCGCGGCCTGCTGGAAGGCCTGCAGTCGCTGTTTGAGTTGCTGATGTCGCAAAAGGAGCTGGCCTTCCATGCCCGATTTGCGCCCGATTTGCCTCAGGTGGTCTACGCCGACCCCAAACGGCTGCGCCAGATACTGACCAATCTGGTGAACAATGCCTACAAATATACCCCCAGCGGTTGGGTGGACTTCATCGTCGCCCGCACGCCCGACGGACAGATCCGCTTCGACATCCGCGACACCGGCATCGGCATCCGCGAACAGGACCTCGGCAAATTGTTCCAGGCCTTTGAGCAGGTGGACATCCAGCGCAACCGCCATATCTCCGGGACCGGCCTGGGCCTGGCGATAACCCGCCAGCTGGCCGAGCTGATGGGCGGCAGCGTCGGCGTCAGCAGCGTCTATGGAGAAGGCTCGACGTTTTGGGTGACGCTGCCACTGAGAGAAGGCCGACCGGAGGACCTGCCGCATGTCGAAGCCACCTGCTACGAATTCACTGCGCCTGCGGCCCGCATCCTGATTGCTGATGATGTGCCGATGAATATCGAGATCGCCGAGTTCATGCTGGAGTCCTATGAAATCACTGCCGAGCGGGCGGTGGATGGCGAGCAGGCCCTGCGTCAGGTGGCCGCTCAACACTTCGACCTGATCCTGATGGACCACATGATGCCGCGCATGGACGGTGTTGAGGCCACTCGCCGCATCCGCCAGTTGCCCGCCGACGGCCCGACTTCGCCCCAGGTGCCAATCATCGCCATGACCGCCAACGCCGGCATCGGCGTGGAGAATATGTTCCTGGACGCCGGTTTTGACGGCTACATCGCCAAGCCCATGGAGACCTGCGCCTTCTCCTCCGCCTTATATCACCATCTGCCCAGACAACTGATCCGCGAATAACCGGTGCAGCCCGCAAGGGTGATTAACGGTTGTATACTATGTAGATACCGCAATATCGCCTGAGGGAGGGTACCAGTGGACAAGAAACACAACGCTTCAACGGCTGAGCAGCTGGAGGCCGCCGAGCTGGCCGGCACGGGCCAGGCTGAGGCGGAGCCGAAGAAGAAGCACGGCTCCGGCGGCATGTTTGCTGTAGTCTCGGCGCTGTGCGCCAACATCGCTGTGGCCATCTCCAAGTTCGTCGGCTTTTCGCTGACCGGTTCCACGGCGCTGCTGTCGGAGAGTGTGCATTCTCTGGCCGACTGTTCCAACCAGGCTCTGCTGTTGTTTGGCGACTGGCGGGCCAAGGCGCCGCCGACCAAGCTGCACAACTTCGGCTACTCGCGCTCCAAGTACTTCTTCTCGATGATGGTGGCGGTGCTGCTGTTCACGGTGGGCGGCGTGTTCTCGTTTTCGGAGAGCTGGCAGCGTCTGCATGGCGGTGAGCATGAGGTCACCAACCTGCCGGTGGCCATCGGTATCCTGATTGTCGGCTTCATCATCGAGGCCATCTCTCTGAGCATCGACTTCCGGGAGATCAACCGCCTCAAGGAGCCGGGCCAGTCGCTGCCCTCCTTTATCCACAACACGCGCTACTCCGAGGTGCTGATTTGCGTGCTGGAGGACTCCGCGGCTACCTTGGGCCTGCTGATTGCCCTGGGTGGCACGCTGGGCGCCTGGCTGACGGGCAATCCCTTCTGGGACAGCCTCTCCGGCCTGGTCATCGGCGTGATGCTGATTGCCGTGGCTTTGGTATTAGCATACGAGTTTTATAGCTTATTGATTGGCGAATCGGTCAAGGAGAGCGACCTGGTAGTCATCAACAACGCGGTCAACGAGCACGCCCGGGTAACGCATCTGATCGATGTCAAGACCGTACATCTCTCTCCGGAGAAGGTGTTGATCTGCATCAAGACTGCTGTTGAAGGCCAGACCCACAAGGAAATCAGTGCGATAGTCAACGAAGTGGAGGCCAGCATCCGCAGCCAGCTGCCCTACGAGTGCTACATCTACATCGAAGTGGACGAGTGGCACCCGGAGCTGGCAGAAGCCTGAGCCACCCCCCCAAGGCGTTGCGCGCGGCTGTGAGCTTCAGTCTACCTGGGTGTAGTAGACGTCGAGGATGGTTTCGTAGACGGCGGTCTTATCCAGATAGAACTCGGCGTACTTTTCGCCCTGGACCATCTCGCCAGGCAGGGAGATGACATCCAGACCGGTGATGTTGCCGCCCATGACCACGCTGGCCAGATAGCTGAACTCGTCCATCCCCATATTGGTGATGGAGTAGCTGCTTACCTGGTTGTAGAGGCTCAGCGCCAGGCCGGGGTCGGATTTGGCGGCGCCCAAGGTCTTTTTGGCGAAGGCCTTGACGTATTGGATCTGGCGGTCCTGGCGATCCAGTGAGGAGGTCAGCACGGTCTTATCCCGCCAGCGCAGGTAGTTGTAGGCGTCGGTGCCCAGCAGGGTGGTCTCCTGGCCTTCGACAATCTGGGTCTTGGGAATGGTCTGCAACGGCGTCAGGGTGACGCCGCCGATGGCGTCGTTCATCGGGCCGATGCCGGCCTGGTCCATGGTGAAGTAGTAGTTGATCGGCATGTTGTACAGGGTGCGCGAAACGGCTGTGGTGGTGTATTCGCAGCTGGTTTCGTAGCCGTCGCCGTAACCGTAGGACAGGCAGAGTTGGGCGGTCTCCACGCCGGCATAGCCGCCGTCGGCATAGCGGCCGATCTCCACCATACTGTCGCGGGGGATGCTGATGGCCGTGGCCTGGCCGGTCTTCTTGTCCAGAGCGACGACGATTACCGCATCGGCCTGGACCGGTTTGTCCTCGGCGGCGGATTCCTTGCGGTCGATGCCGATGACCAGCACCGAGACCATATCCTCATTGAGCACATAGGTGTGGCCGTTGTAGTAGACCGTCTTGCCTTCGTCGTAGCTCACGGCATTGGCGCCGGTCTCAATCACGGCGTTGGCCATGAGCCCCTCAAAAGAGCTTTCGCCGCGACTGATCGAACAGGCGGCGAAGGCCACCAGCAACAAGGCCACAACCACCAGGGCTGCGGCGACAATCAGCACGACCCGCGGCCAACGGCGTTTGGAGGGGTTGTTGCCGATATTGGCGCTGCTGCTGCTGTTGCTGCTGCCGACACCGTTATTGCTGCGACGGCCAGCCAGGCGTCTAACGGCAGCACCCTGAAGCTGGGGTTGGGCAACTGCTTCAAACTCCGGCCATTGCTCAGCGGTGGATGCAGGGCCTGCCAGCCGCGAGGTCTTGCGCGCTGCTTTGGGAACACTGGCCGCCATGTCGGTCAGGGCGCCGTCGCCAGACCACCCGTTGCGCTCAGTTGGTGAGGTGGTCATCGATCAACACTCCATTCACCAGGTAGCGATTCCAGTTCTGGACAGTCATGCAGGTGCTGAGCTGGACTATCTTATCCGTCGAAGTCAGCGGGACATCCCGGGTATTGACCAGCAGTGAATCCGGATTGCGGACATATTCCTGATAATCCGCCAGTACCTCAGGGTTGCTGAAGTCGTAGGAATTGAGGATATGGCGGTTGTCGTATTGGTAGGCCGAGATGATTCTGTAGGTCAGGATATGCCCGGGCGTGTAGATGATCATCTCATCATTCTCGGCAAAGAAGTCGGCATCCTCGAAGTAATGCAGGGTGGAGAACATCGTCTCGTCATGCATGTTGTGGCCGTAGATGACGGTTATCGGGTCGCTGAAATCGAGGCTGTTGGCCATCTCGGTGAAGATCGAGCCTTCGAAGGCGTAGTTGCGCTCGGGGTTGTGATCGATGTAGAAGAAGTCGTCGTTGGGGTGTTGGACCACCGGATAGTTGATGGGCGTGCCGGGAATGTAGATCCAGGCATAGACGTCGGGGCTGGTCTGCTGGATGCTGGCGAAGTCGATGGGGTTATCGGGGAGGGCAACCTCCGGTGTGTCTGGAGTCGAGGCTACGGGTTGCTCGACTGTCGGTATCGGCGTTTCGGCCAGCTCCTGGGCGGCCTTTTCGCGCTGGTTGTGCTCCCAGATAAGCCAGCCGATGCCGCCTGAGGCGCTGAGCAGCAGCACGACCAGCAGCACCGTGAGGGCGGCGATGGTGCGCCTGTACTTGCGGACAACAGGCACCTTGGGGTCCGGATTTGAGGTGGTTGGCGGTTGCTCGGAAGTCATGGGTGCAGCGAACCTCAATCGTTGGGACAGACTAAACGGGCGGCAAACGGGCGGTAAACGGGCGGTAAAATGCTCAAGCCACGCCCCATCTATAGTTCAGGAACGTGGCTTGGTGTGTGACAAGTCAAGGTAGAGCGCGGGTTGAGCGCCAATCAGCGCTATTGGTTCACCTTTTTCCGCAGGGCGAAGGCCACAGCGCCGGCACCCAGCAGGGCTACCAGAGTCCCCAGGACAACCGGAGTGGTGCTCGGGGCGCCGGTCTGCTGGGATGTGGAGCTGGTGTTGGCATTGGTATTGGTGGAGCTGGGGTCTACTGAGACCGTGAAGATGGAGAGCTTGCTGACGTTGATGGTGATCTTGCTGGCGGAGTCGACATAGCCCTCGCGGGTCTCGGTGGTGCCATCATTATGCTGGATGAAGACCTTGAAGGCCTTGTTGGCATACTGGCTGGGTACCGTAAACGTCACGGTGACATCGGTGGCGTCGCCGGTCAGCTCAAAGGAGGCCAGGATGACCTGCGAGCCGCTGACTGAGGCGTTGGAGGCGTTGGTGCTGCTGGTGGCGCCGTTGAGAGCGGTGCCGGCAGTAGCCGTAGCCTTCATGCTGACGCCGTTGGACGTCACTGTGGATGATTGGACAACCGGGCTGCCGGCAGCCCAGGCCAGCGTGGGCAGAGCCAGGCACAAGGCCAGAACACAAACGATGCTGATGATTCTTTTCTTCATTTTAGGCAACCTCCGCACCCTCCCATGAAATGAATGGTTATAACCAGGTCCCTTCTGGATATGGTCATCTGTAATATTAACTGTTATTGGCCGGTTTCACAA
>JAISUQ010000035.1 GCA_031272005.1 Coriobacteriales bacterium
GCTCTATAGCATGGTCCCTGAATAAAAGCGGAGAGAAGAATAACGAACAGCATGGCTCCAGCAGTTTTCAACGCAGCTTTTTTAGCTACAAGCAACAAAACAAGCAAAACAAAACATACGACCACACTACCATTGTTACGCAGAAAAACCGTAAACATGGTAAGTAAAGAAATCTCAACGACTGTTCTGGTTTCCATCAATTGGCTGCGGTCGAGACACATGTCAAATAGCTTTAACGATAGCAGCAGAAGCGCGCATGAAAACAGTTGGTCCCGCCATAGCGTGACAGCCATTTTTCCGAATGAAGGATGCAAGCATGTCAGTACCAGACAAATTAACACAATCTCTCTACGAATATTGTGTTTTAACAACCAACACAACATGTAGGCGGTCGTCATTGCGATGAGCACGCACTGTAAAACCGTTAAAACGAGAATCCCGATATTTATATTGCCTAATAGGTTTCCTAGAAACAGAAAGCCCTTGAGAGCAATTGTATACATTACTGGGTAGTGGGTATTTAGTGTCTCATCACCCATCGCTTGGCTTATCGGGTTCATGGTGTCGTATGGAATTATTCCCGGTGCGTAAGCAATGATGTATGGTAACCAGCAGATGAGGATAGTTAGTGCAATCAGCTGAAAATGTCGTTGCGATGGGTAGATACTCCTATTAGATATTATTAATGCACTCAGTTTTGATAAATTTAAGCGAATTGCAATGATTAATAAGAAGGCGACGAAAAGAGAAACAAAGAATGCAATGACATCAACCCACGCGAGCGGCAAAGCATGAGCTTCAGGTATTGAATTATTCGACCATGAGGAGTAATCAACGTTTGAGATAACGATCTTCAATCCAAAAAAGGTCATCAAAGCAAACACGAGTGAGGCAGCAGTGGCAACAGCAATATCACTACGTCTTAGAATTCCAAGTTTTGATTTCCACTCGTTACGTGCGATAGCTATACGATTGCGTAAAGACTCTAGAGAAGTGTCAGCCATGGGAGTCTCTTTGTGAGCTATTTTCAGATAATTGCCGATGTCTGGCTTCACAGTTACATTTCATTCTTGGCTGT
The DNA here is from genome assembly GCA_031272005.1 of Coriobacteriales bacterium. GTDB lineage: Bacteria > Actinomycetota > Coriobacteriia > Coriobacteriales > UBA8131 > JAISUQ01. The sequence continues at coordinate 1,079 of JAISUQ010000035.1, forward strand.
CCCAATTCTTCTGACTGCACTGATTACTTTTCTACCAGCTACAGATGCCAAGTTGCCAACAGCGCGGCCGACGTCTTTGCAGGCTACTGCGATGTCTAGTACATGCATCTTGTCTAAGCGTTGTTTAAGGCGATCTTTACTTGATGGTTGAGGGGTATTATTGATTATAGCATTGGCAGGGGTTAGCGCTAGAAAAGTGTCACGCATCAGGCCGACACAGGCTGTTTCCATGGTTGGGTTACTGGTGATGGTGCCCGGGCCATTTTGGTTAAACAGGCAGTATAGCTGTTCGGCATATCGGCTGAGTATGTCTTTATGCTTGGAGGCGATTTTTTCTATTGTCAAAGACGTATTATTGTAGTTGAAGTTGCTGAGCATCGATGTTTCGCGTCGGCGGTAATAAAACAGTGGTTCGGTGATTACTATGCCTTTGTGGCCGTTTTCCAGGAGGTTGATGACGCTTTCATAATCTTCCATACCGTAGTTTAATTCAGCCTCATTTAGCCCATAGGCTTGTAAAGCAGCCGTTTTGTAAAGCAAGCAGCTCGAACCTAAAGAATTATGAAATAGATAATAAGGCAGCTCAGTATCCCAGCTGACCCAATAACCACTTTGGTTGCCAAAATAGGAAACGTGACAATTAACAAAGCTGATATTTGCATAGGCCTTAAGCAATGCGATGGCTTTGGAATAGAAATCAGGTGCTACACAGTCATCGGCATCTATTATTGCAGCATACTCACCACGGCAATGTTTGAATCCGTAGTTGCGTGCGCTGCCCACTCCGCCATTGGGTTTGTACAAGACAGTGACTTGAGGGTGCAGAGAATCAAGCTCATGGAGCTTGGTTTTTGCTTCAGGAGCAGTAGATCCGTCATCAACAATCAATATCTCAACATCTTTATAACTTGAAGCGAGTACACTCTGAATGGTCTCATCGATATAGTCCTGCATGTTGAAAAACGGTACGATTACAGACAAGAATTCGCTTGTAAGCCCCGTCGACATTAGCGGCGAAAATGGAGGTGCTGGCGGCAGCGAAGCGTCTTTTTCGTAGACAAAATGGTATTCGAGGATTTCAGATTGTAGGAGATTAGCAAGGAATGCGGATTTAGCTTTATAGATATGCGAATAATCGCATAGTTGTTCGATGCGTTGACGAGCATTTGTAGTAATCTGCTCGTATGCGTGCTCGTTCATATCCAGCATCATGTTGAGTTTTTCGCAGAACTCCTCGACATTCTGATAGATGAAACCAGAAACTCCGTCTTCAATGATTTCTGCATGCCCCCCAGTATGCGATACTAATAGCATCTTGCCAGCTTGCATCTGCTCGCAGACGGCATAGGGGAAGTTTTCAATCAAAGAAGGAGCAACAATGACTTTAGCTTGACTTATCGTAGCAGTCATTTGCTCTGGTTGAATCGGGCCATGATACGTGATTAATCCAGAGGAGAATGCTTCCGGAAAAGTTCTGCGCAGATACTCAAGGCAGTCGACCTCTCTGGCAAAAGCGTATCCGGGATTCCCGAATAACATAAGTCGAACAGACTCATCGTTATCCCAGTAGTTTTTCTTCATCATCTGGCAGAGCTCTTCGATTCCTTTGATTCTGCTGAGTTTGCTGACGAAATAAACTGCCCTTGAATCGAGTTTACTGAAATCTTGTCGTTCAGCTTGGCTTGTGGGGCGAAAGGGATTTCTTATCAGAGATTGGCAGCTGGTGATATTAAGGTTTTGTTTAATCAGTTCACGTAGATATTCACTGGCATAGACAACACCATCCGCATTGAGATAACAGTATTTCTCCAGATAATACATCCAATATTCTGGAAAATGATAACTTGGGCGTTCTTCAATTGGTTGACAAATAAATGCTGGGGCATGTGCTGTGATGAAGATCTTTGTTTGTGCCAGGCGGCTGTCCAGTTCCTTTTTCTTGTGAATCGTGAAGTAGCCGATGCCCAGGTAGTCCTGGCATTCGATGATGTTGGGGCTGCTGTATTGGGTGATGGCTTTTTCGGCGGCTTTCCAGAAGCACCAGCTGGTGGCGGCGTGGAAACCTAGGGGGAGCCCGTCTTCGGGGGTTTGGCCGTTGAAGCGGATGCGGGCGTAGCCGTCCAGCTCTTCGGCAATGTAGGCGCCTGGCTCCAGTTCGTTATCGGGGACAAAGACGGTGATGCGGTAGTCCTCCTTGAGCATCTCCACAGTGTGATAACAATATGTGCTGATGCCGCCGCCGTACATCGGTGGGAATTCGGTGGTGAACAGCCAGTAGGTCAGCTGGTGTGATACCAGCGTCTCAAAGCGCTCACGAAGTCTGGTTGCGTCGCTGCCGACCAACATCGGATGTTTGTCGTTGAGCATCGAATAGTCTCCGCTTATCAGCGAATCTCTGGTGCTTTGCGGGAGGTTCCAGAACGTGGCGCGTACTACATTCTGCTTTAACGTCAGGTATTGTGCAGCCTCGGGGTTTGCGATCAGCTCAAAGCCATTATGGAGCAAAGCATCGCGGCTGGAGAGTACGCCGATTTGGCGTCCCATCATGCTTTCGACTTTGTTCAGCTCGGTTGTCAGCGAGCCCGCCCGCACGCGTCTTTGGTAGAAGCCTTCAGATATGTAAGCTGTCTTGCTTGCCAGAAATAGAGCCAGGAAGGTGAAGTTATCATCCTCGTGGGTAATGCCCTCGATAAAGCAGCGATGTGTTGACTCCAGGTACTCACGCCGATAAAGGCTCAGGCAGGCGGACTCGCGAAAATCTCCGTTCTGATAGAGTTGAGCAAACATCTCCTGCCCACTTAGCGGCGCTGGATAGTTGCCGCTGCGTTGGTAATAGGTTTCAAAATTTGGGTTTTCGGCGCGCGCTTGCTCATCCTCAAAGAAGGCTTGGGCATCAAAGAAGACTACATCGGCGTTTGTTTCTCTGGCGCGTGTCAGACAGCTCTCCAGAGTGTTGGATAGATAGTAGTCGTCCGAATCCAGGAAACTGAGGTATTCCCCAATTGCCGCTTCCATACCTGCGTTGCGCGCTGAGGACAAGCCGCCGTTGCCCTTGCTGATGATGCGGATGCGGCTGTCTTTGGCGGCGTATTCTGCCAGGATTGCGGCGGAGCTATCGGTAGAGCCGTCGTCAACGCAGATAATCTCGATATCGCTGAGCGTCTGCTCAACCACACTGTCCAGACATTCGCGCAGGTAGCGCTCGACGTTATAGACAGGTATGATGACGCTTACCTTTGGGCGGTCAGCCAAGGTGCTTCCTTTCTCGTAGAGGTAATTCTACCAAATCTGCTGTTCGGGATTCATGGCACCCGATTTGATTGCGAAATACACCAACCTGACCCTTGAACAGGTGGCCGAAATCTAGATCGGGCTCATAAACTTAGTTACGCGCCAAATGCCGCATTATGTAGACCCTTTTGGCGCGTATTCTGCTGGAGGCATTGCTGCCTCATATGCTGCTGCTCAAGTCACTGGGTGTTTTTTGCCGATGTTGCGCAGGGCGTCTCGGCCCAGGCGGGGGGCGGCGGTGAGGGCTCGGCCGAGTTTGAAGGATTTGCTGTTTTCCAGGGCTTCGATGTGGTTTATGGCATCTTCGAGCTGGGCGGTCAGGCTCCAGATTTCGTGGGTCAGTTCGTCTACGCGCTGGCGCTGGTAGTCGCGGTCTACCATGGTCCCGGTCCAGGCGGCGCAGTGCAGCAGCAGCTCCTCGTGCGAGGATTGCAAGGCCTCCAGCAGCAGTTGCTCGCGGGGGTAGAGTTGCCAGTCGCCCTCATAGGCGGCCATCCTGGGGATGAGCTCTTCTTGCAGGTAGTGCAGCACGTCGAGCTGGGCTGCGCCGCTGAGGCTGACAAGGCTCCAGACGGCCATGGAGAACTGCCAGGCTAAAAAGGCCCGCTCGTACTTCTCCATCAGTCCTTCGGCTTGCAGGCGCTCTTGGATGGCGGCCTGGGCTTGCAGCATGTTACGCCAGTTGCTCTCGCGGCTGCCTTCGATGGAGGCGCTGTTGCCCACACGGTGGGTGGCCAGGCAGGAGTCCACCAACACGATGCGTCGGGCCAGGGTCAGCGCCAGATAGACGAAGCAGGCGTCGTTGGTGCTTTGCTGGGATTGGAAGCGCAGGCTGTGCTCCGTTGCCAGCTCGCGGCTGAAGAGTTTGTCCCAGGGCCAGCCCAGGCAGTAGCGAAAGGCCTCCTCGGCCAGATCCAGCGGGGCGTAGATGATGTTGGGCTTGATGAAGCGGATGGCGTGCTCGATGGGCTTCTGCACGCCGGTGGCTACATCCAGCGACTGGCTGCGGCATAACACCACATCGGCAGCATGCTCCTTGGCGCTGGCCAGCAGCTCTTCGAGCATGGTAGGGGCAAAGAGGTCGTCGGCGTCGAGGAAGGAGAGGTACTCGCCTTGGGCCACGTCCAGGCCGGCGTTGCGGGCTTCTCCGGCATTGGAGTGCTCGCGGCTGATGATGCGGATGCGGCTGTCTTTGGCGGCGTATTCCGTCAGGGTTGCGGCTGAGCTATCGGTAGAGCCGTCATCGACGCAGACTATCTCGATATCGCTGAGCGTCTGCCCGCAGATGCTCTCCAGGCAGGGCGACAGATACTCACCGGCATTGTAGACGGGGACGATGACACTTATTTTAGGCGCTGTGGGCATGGTATTGGCATTATAACCTATGGAAACGATGAGCAAGTCCCAAGTCCCCGTTGTGCCGTTGGTCGTAGGGGCGCGATGAATCGCGCCCCTACGTAGATTGCCATAATTGGAACTAACCAGCGTTTCCCTGCGTGCTAACGGTATTCTTGCTCGGGGGCTTCGAGGAGGAGGGTGGCGGTGGTGGTGGCGGTGTTTAAGGATTTGAGGGTTTTTTCGTTGGCTTCTATCTGGCGGCGGTGCAGGGCGTAGGTGGGGCTTAGGCGGGTGTAGAGTTTGAGCGCTACGGATTTGAGTTTGGAGTTGGACAGGCGGCTGGGGTTGAGGCGTTGGTCGATGGCCTTGCGGATGGTGGCGTCGGCCTGGTTGAAGTCGGCCTGGTTCTGCTGGACGAAGTTGCGGGCGGCCTGCAGCACCTGTTGCTGGTCGGCGCCACTGAGGTTGTCGTAGCTGAAGGCGAAGCACTGCAGGAAGCGGTGCCAGAAGAAATCGCGGAAGCGCTCCTGCAGATTATGCCTGGCGTAGTGGGCGTGGATGCGGAAGGCTATCTCCAGATAATCTGCCGCTTTGCCGCCTTTGGAGAAGGAGTCGGACATCGTACTCTGCTCGCGGCGCAGGTAGTTGTACAGCGGTTCGTGCAGGTAGTAGACGTAGTTGGCGGCGGTCATGTAGGCGTCGAAGAAGTAAGCGTCTTCAAAGAGCAGTCCTTCCGGCAGTCGGATATCCATCCTGTCGATTATCTCTTTTTTGAATATCTTGTTACAGAGAGAAACATCGGTGTTCACCAGCTCGTCCAGACTGAGCTGCACGCGACCGAAGAACTTCAGGCGGGAGTATTCGTCCACATCATGCTTCAACTCTTCGGGAATGTCGTAAATCAGGTTCCAGTCGCAGAACACGGCATCTACATCGGTGTGTTGCAGGGTGGCCAACATCTTTTCGCACATCTGTGGGGCAAAGGTATCGTCGCTGTCGCAGGACATGATGTAGGGGGCGCTGGCCCTGTCCAACCCGCGATTGCGGGCCACTGCCTGTCCCTGATTCTCCTGAGTGAGCACCACGACTCGCGGGTCGCGGGCGGCATACTCAGCCAGGATGGCACCGGAGCCATCGCTGGAGCCATCGTTGATGCAGATTATCTCGATACGCTTCAGGGTCTGGTTAATCAGGCTGTCCAGGCAGTCGCGCAGATAGGGCTCGACGTTGTAAACGGGCACGATGATGCTGACCAACGGGGAGCGGGAGTCGGCCTGGGATGGGCGAGAGCTGCTGCTGTTGACACCGCCGCCGCCGCCGCCGTCATCGCCGTTACCGTTGACAACGCCACCGCCGCCATTATCCCCACCTTCTCCGGCCATCGCCTCGTCGCCTGACGTCTGCGATATGTCAAAGCCTGGCACCTGCGCGCCGACTGGCTCAAGAGCTCTCTGACTCTGACGCGCTTCCAACGCCTGCAGCTTCTCCGCCAACAGCTGGCTGGTCTGGGAGATTTCGGCAACCTGGTTGGCGATATGCCGCTGGCGGCGCACAGAGGGGCTGAGCTTATAGCTGATGCCAGCGGCAGCGCGGCGCAGCCGCTGCTTGAATCCCTTGCCACTGATATGAGCCAGATAACCCTGCGGATCAGCAACGACCATGCCAAACGTCCACTTCTCATCCTCACTGAGAATGGAGTAATCCACCAGGTTCTGCTCCTTGGCGGTCTGCAGTTGCTGGTGCATGAACGCCAGGAAGTCCTGGGCATTGCTGCCGCTCAAGCGGCTGAGGTTCCAGGAGTAGATGTCGATCTTGCGCTGGGTGAGCACGCCGCCCAGCTCAGAGAGCAGGTCGTGTTGGCGCACGAACTGCTCCATCTCGGCCAGCTCGTCGGCCACACAGAAGACCTTGTCTTTGCTGTTGACCGAGGAGCTCTCGTTGTCCAGGCGGTAGTGCAGGTAAGCCTTAGGAGTAAACCAGGCTCTGCGGGCGCAGGCCCAGACCTTGAAGTTGAAGGAGGTGTCCTGGTAGGAGGCGCCGGGCGTGGGCAGGAAGCGAATCTGGTTGGCCTCCAGAAAATCGCGCCGGTAGATAGCCGACCAGATGGCGGCCAGGCGGAAGAAGATGTCGTGCTCCTGGCGCGGGTCGACCACGCGATCGCACATCCTGGGACTGAGCACCTCCAGCTTGTTGTTGAGCTCGCCTTTGGAGAAGTAATGGTAGAAGTTGCTGCGCACCACCTCCACCTGATGCTGCTCGGCCAGGCCTACCAGCTCGGCAAACATCTGGGGTTCAGCCCAGTCGTCGCTCTCCACGATACCCAGGTAGCGGCCCCGGGCGCTGTCCAGGCCCTGGTTCATGGAGTCGCCGTAGCCGCTGTTGGGCTTGTTGATGATGCGGATACGGGCGTCGGCGGCGGCGTATTGCTCAATGATGGCCAGGCTGCCGTCGGTGGAGCCGTCGTTGATGCAGATGATCTCCATGTCGCGCAGCGTCTGGCCGACGATGCTGTCCAGGCATTGGCGCAGGTAGCGCTCGACGTTGTAGATGGGCACGAGGATGGAGATCAGCGGGGTGGTGCTGGCGTCCGTTGGCGTGGGGCTTGTCGGTTGGGGTTGGGGGTTGGTCATCTCAGCGCTTCCTCAGTCAATCGCGGCCGGTGATGTCGCGGGTGTAGAGTCTGTTGGCGACGTCGGCCAATTCGGGGTGGTTGCGGTTGCTGATAATCAGGTCGCAGGCCTGTTTGAACTGGGCCAGGTCGTTTTGGAGAGTGGCTTGAGCCATGCCACATTGGAGCAGTAAGGCGCTGAATTCAGTGTCGTTGAGATGCGGCTCATAGACCAGCAGCTCCAAGCCTTCATCCAAAAGCAGCCGCATCACCTCCAGCACCGAACTCTGGCGGAAGTTATCCGAACCGCTCTTCATCGTCAGGCGATAGACGCCTACCGTCTGCACCTGGTGTTCGATAATCTGCTCGGCAATGTGCTGGATGCGCGTGGCATTGGCTTGGACGATGGCCGAGATCAGCCGTTGGGGCACCTCATCGCCAAACTGGGCGGCCAGCTGTTTGGAGTCCTTGGGCAGGCAGTAGCCGCCATAGCCAAAGGAAGGGTTGTTGTACTCGTCATGGATGCGCGGATCCAGGCAGACGCCGCGGATGATTGCCGGTGTGTGCAGGCCGTAGAGCTCGGCATAGGTGTCCAGCTCGATGAAGAAGGCCACCCGCATCGCCAGATAGTCGTTGGAGAACAGCTTGATGGCCTCGGCCTCGGAAGCCCAGACCACCATGGTGGGTACCGCAGCCGGGTTGTTGGCGCAGGCTTGCAGCAGGTCGGCAAAGTGCTGGGCCTGGGCTTCAAGCTCCGGGCGCAGGGTGGGATAACCGACGATGATGCGCGAAGGATTGAGGTTGTCGTGCAGCGCCTGGCCTTCGCGCAGGAACTCCGGAGAGACCAGCAGCTTCAGTCCATTGAAGCTTCGGGAGACATCCTCAGTGTAGCCGATGTAGACCGTGGATTTGAGCACCACGCAGGCCGCCGGGCAGAACTTCTGCACCTCGGCCAGGACCTGCTCGATGGAGGAGGTGTCGAAGTTGCCGGTGGCGCTGCGACCATCGTTGCTTCCATCGCGCCCGGGCTCCCTGAAGTCGGTGGGGGTGGCGATAACCACATAATCCGCGCCGGTAAAGGCCTCGGCGGCATCGGTGGTGGCGGTCAGCTCCAGCTGGCCGTCGGCTAGGGCAGCGGCGATGTCCGCGTCGGCAAACGGCGCCTGCCCGGCCTTGACCTTCTCCACCCGCTCGGCACTTATATCGTATGCTATAACACTATGTTGCTGCGCCAGCAGGCAGGCCTGCGCCAGGCCCACATAGCCCAGGCCGGCAACGGCTATCCGCAGCTTCCGCTGGCTTGCTCCCTGCTCCGTCACGGCCGCGCTCAATTCTTCAGCACGCCGACGAAGAAGCCGGCAAAGATAGCCTCGATGCCGACGACGATGGCCGCCAGCGCCGGGATGGTCATGCGCATCATCTGCGTGGGCTCCAAATCGCCAAAGCCCGAACCGCCCCAGATGACGAAGGCCACCACGGTCACAACAAGGCCCGCCAGCAGCAGCAACAGCCCGCCGACCAGCAGCCACTCGGGCTTCAGCCGCTCATAGAAGGCGGTGCTGCGGCTGGGCGGCAGATAGCCGGTCTTCAGCGCGTAGACGTTGGTAAAGACCGCAAATATCAGGGCATTGGCCCCGAGAATCATCGCCGCCGCCGCATAGAGCATGGTGTGGATGTCCAGGTCCACCGAGCCTAAGTGCAGTGGCCCGGGAATCAGCAGCGCCAGAACCACCAGGCCAAGAAGCAGCAGCACCAGTCCCGGGTAGAAGAACAGCCAGTTGGGCGAGTGGGTGAGCAGAAACTTCAGGTGCCGCCAGCCGTCGGACCAGCTGCGCAGATGCGGCGGGCGGGAGCGCCCGTCCTTGCTCAAGGTGGTGGGCACCTCGGCGATGCGTAGTTTGTTCAGTGTGGCCTTGACCACCATCTCGCTGGCGTATTCCATGCCGGTGGTATTCAGGCCCAGCGCCTGGATTGAGGCGTTGTTGTAGCCGCGCAGTCCGCAGTGGAAATCGCCGATGTCGGAGGTAAAGAACAGCCGGCCGATAAAGGAGAGCACCGGGTTGCCCAGGTATTTGTGCAGCGGCGGCATCGCGCCTTCGGCAATCCCGCCCTTGAAGCGGTTGCCCATCACCAGCTCGTAGCCCTCGCGCAGCTTGTCGACAAAGGGCTGGAGGTGGAGAAAATCGTAGCTGTCGTCGGCATCGCCCATGATGACGTAGGTGCCGCGGGCGGCCTTGCTGCCGGTGATCAGCGCCGCGCCGTAGCCGCGCACCGGCACATCGACCACCCGGGCGCCGCAGCGCTCGGCGATGGCCTGCGAGCCGTCGTCCGAGCCGTTGTCGGCGATGACCACCTCGCCGGCCACGCCGCTGCTGGCAAAGTAGGACTGGGCCTTCTTGATGCAGACCTCCAGCGTCTCGGCTTCGTTGAGACAGGGCATCAGCACCGTCAGCTCAGGGTGGTTGGCAGCGTATTCGGGCTTGTCTTCAGGCGAATCTTCAGGCATCTCTTTGGGCATATCTTCAGCCATCGTGCTCCTTTCGCTTGCAGAATTGTACCGTATCTGCCGCAAAGGCGGCGCTGGCAAGTGTCGGGTGGTCCCTGAAGGGGAGTTGTCAGGGAGTTGTCAGAAGGCTGGATATAAGCACGCGAACTCGCAATTTGTAGTAAAATTGGCATCTGTTTAGCCTATTTTGGAGGTCATCATGCGCGTGTTCAAGAAGCGGTTGCTCCCGGTTGCGCTGTCTTTGTTGCTCGTCGTATCCTTCCTGCCTCTGACGGCGGCCTTTGCCGACGATGACGCGGTGGTTTCGCCAGGTGTGGAGGATATAGTTGCAGCGCCCCAAACCGAGGTGCAGGCGCCTGGGGATGCGGGCGCGGCGGCGGAGCATTCTGGGTCGGCCATAGAAGCAACAGCGGGGGAGGAAGCCGCAGCCGAGGCCGAGGAGCCTGTCAACCCCGGTGGCTTCAGCACCCTGGCCGAAGCCCAGGATGCCGGCGTGGTCTCCGATTTGCCGGATGACCCCGCAACCTATGAAGACGGCGAGATCATCGTAGTCCTGGCCGACGATGTGCCCGTCGGCGAGGAAGTGGCTTCGGTAGAAAATGACATCGCCGAGCTCTCGGACTACGAGGACCCGGCGACCGAGATTCTCAACCCCAGTACCGACGATGCTACCATCGCCTTGATTGAGCTGCCGGCAGACGTCGATATGGCCGATGCGCTGCTCGAAGCCGCCAACAACGAGAACGTGCTCTATGCCCATCCCAACTACAATCTCTATCTTGTGGACTCTGTGGAGGCGGTGGATGCTGGCGGTGAGGCCGGCTTTGAGCCGCTGGCCACAGCCAACGACCCCTTCAAGGACACAGGCGGTACCGTTAGAACCCCCTGGTGGCTGGAAGGCGCCTCCAGCAACGGCATCAATGCCCGTACCGCCTGGTCCAATGGCTACACCACCAGCAAGAGTGTGATTGTCGCCGTCTTCGATACCGGCGCACGCATGAACCATGAAGACCTGACCGGCAATATCCTCAGCGACCTGGCCATTGACGCGTCCACCAATCCGGTGTCCAAGCTGTCGACGTCATCCAGCGACTATGGTGGTGACGCCGCTGCCAATGGCCATGGCACCCATGTTGCCGGCATCATCGGAGCTGTCGCCAATAACGGCAAAGGCGTGGCCGGCGTGTCCTACAATGCCTCGATTCTGCCAGTCAAGATTTTCAACAACAAAGGCGGCTGCAGCGCCGCCATGATTATCCGCGGCTATACCTATGTGCGCGAGAAGAAGGCCGCCGGTTATCCCATCCGGGTGATTAATATGAGCATCGGGACCTATGATGTCACCGACATCCCGGGGTTGGAGAACGCCATCAAGGCAGCCAAGTCCGAGGGCATCCTCACGGTCTGTGCGGCGGGCAACGGCCATGATACCAATGGCGACGATGTGGCGGTTGTCTACACCGACATCTGCTACCCTTCGGATTTCGCCGACGTCATCTCGGTTACCGCGACCACCACCGCCGGAGTACGCGCCTCTTACAGCGACTACAACCAATACAAGGACATCGCCGCTCCGGGTAACTCCATCCTCAGCACCCTCGGTTCCGGCACTGCGGCCTACGGCATGCTCAGCGGCACCTCGATGGCCTCACCGATGGTGGCCGGTGTGGCGGCGATGATGTTTGCCAAGAACCCCACCCTGACACCTGATCAGGTGCAGACCTACCTGCAGAACACCGCCCGCGACGTGTTGCCTGCCGGTCGCGATGACAAAACCGGTTACGGCATCGTCGACGCCCAGGCCGCTCTGGCCGCCGTGCCGGCGCCACCCACCTACACTGTGACCTTCAAGAACTGGGATGGCAGCGTCCTCAAGACACAGTCCGGCATCGCTTACGGCAGCGCGGCGACGGCGCCGACTACCAACCCCACCCGCTCCGGATACATCTTCGTCGGTTGGGACAAGGACTTCTCCAATGTCACCGCCAATCTTACGGTTACCGCGCAGTTTGCCCTGGACTTCAACAACAAGGTGATGTGTATCACCAATGGCTCTCTGCGCTTTGATGTGCCGGGGAATTCGGTTATCTCCGGGGCGGTGCTGAACCTGTGGACGGCGACGCACGGGCCCAACCAGCGCTTCCGCTTCGTCAGCACCGGCGATGGCTACTACAAGATTGTCTGTGTCGGCTCCGGGATGCTGCTCGATGTGCGTGGGGCATCGGCCACGGCCGGGACGCCGGTGATTCAATGGCCGGAGGCTTCCGGTGGGGCGGCCAACAACCAGAAGTGGAAGATCGAAGTCTCCGGCAGCGGCTATCGCCTGGTCACCAAGCTCAATTCCAATTACTGCATCGACACCACCTCAAGCAAGCTGTCCACCGGCAATACCCTGGTGTTGGCCAAGGTCTCCTCCGGAAAAGCCTCTCAGACCTACAAGTTTGAAGTCAAGGGTCAGACCAGCGGCATCACCGATCTGGGCACCTACACCATCGCCGCTTCCAGCGCCACCAATCAGCTCATCGACATCGAGGGCGCCTCGCTGGCCGATGGCGCCCAGGCCCTGCTCTGGAAGAAGAACGGCAACGCCAACCAGAAGTTCCTTTTCAGCTACGACAGCTCCTCCGGCTACTACGTGATCCAGTGCGTCAAGTCCAGTGCGGTGTTCGACGTCTATGGCGGCTCCACCGCTGCCGGCACGCGGATTATCCAGTGGCCGGTGAACTATCAGTTCAATCAGAAGTGGGACGTGGTGCAGGTTTCGGGCAATACCTACCAGATCTACTCCGCCCGCAGCTCGATGGCCCTGGATGCCTACGGCGGCTCCACGGCCAACAACACCAAGGTGATAGTCTGGCCGGAGAATGGCGGCGCCAACCAGAAATGGGTCATCAAAGCCGCCTGATCCTGCAAGTGAGGCAGACATCCCCCGCAGGGGCGCAATTCAGTGCGCCCCTCTGAGTGGGGGTGTTCATTGGAAGCATTTTGACAGAGTATTTTGCTAGAGTATTTTGCTAGAGTTTTCAACAAAAACGAGTTCTGGTACAATGGGTAACGACAAGGAAGATAACTTACCCCAAACGACGCATTCTTCTGGAGTCTGCTATGAGAAAAAAACTGTGGAGTAAACATACCCTTTTGGCGACGCTTCTGGCGCTGGTGCTGGCAATGTGGATGCCGTGCCTGGCGGCTGCCGAGGAAATCGGCGGCGACGCTGGCGCTGCGGCGGATGGCGCCGCCAGTGCTGATGCCGCCGCCGGTGCTGAAGCGCAGGCAGGGCAGCCTGCCGCTGAGGCGGGCCCGGATGCCGGCAGTGCAGATGGCGCTGCGGCCACCGATGCCACCGCTGCCGATGCCGCTGCCGCCACGGACGCCGATGCCGAAGAGTCCGGCTTGGCAACCCTGGCGGCAGACAACGCCGGCAAGGCTGTGAAGCTGCTGCTCAAAGGCCAAAGCGGCCGTTACCTGAGCATCGTCGACTTTTCACTCAGTGCCGGGGCGGCGGTTGTCGTCGCCGACGGCAGCTCGGCAGCTGCTCAGCGCTTCCAGCTGGTCAGCGCCGGCAGCGGCTACTATCGGGTGGTCAATGTGGCCTCCCGCAAGGTCCTCGACGTCTTCGGCGGCCAGATCGCCCAGGGCACGGCCATCATCCAGTGGGACCAGAAGTCCTCCGGCAACCTCGACAACCAGCTCTGGAAGCTCAAGGACAATGGCGACGGCTCCATCTCGCTGCTCTCCAAGGCTGATGAGGCCTACTGTCTGGAGGCTGCGGGCAGCTCAGTCTATCTGGCCAGCTACAGCGGCGGCAACACCCAGCGCTTTGTATCCGAGGTTGTGGGTCGGTCGGTCGCAGATGGCCTGTATCGCCTCAACCCCAAGGGCAACACCAGCAAGTCGGTGGACATCTACGGCAACTCCAGCGCCAACGTTGCCCGGGCCATCGTCTGGACCAACAACACCGGCCTCAACCAGCGCTTCCAGGTTAAATACGATGCCAACAGCGGCTACTACACGATTGTCTCCGCCAGTTCTTTGAAAGCGCTGGATGTGGAGGGCAACTCTACGACCAGCGGCGCGGCGGTTATCCAATACACCAATTCCGGGGCTGTCAACCAGCTGTGGGATATTCGCGACATGGGCTCGGGCAACTATGCGCTCTACTCGGCGCGCTCGGGCAAGGCGCTGGATATTGAGGGCGCCAACTACGAGAGCGGCAAGCTGCTGATCTGGGAGTATGGTGGGCGCGACAACCAGCTGTTCAAGCTGAATACGGCGCCACTGATTGATGATGGCCTGTACAACATCAATGCCCCCAACTCAGCCGTGCTGGACATCCAGGGCGCGGCTACCACCGATGGCGCCAAGGCGCTGATCTGGAAGCCGTTGGATCAGTGGAACCAGAAGTTCTACATCAAGCTGGCCAGCGGTAACAGCTATACCATCGAGGCCATCCATGCGGCCAAGTACCTCTCGGTCAATGGCAGTGGCAACGTGGTTTTGGGTAGCGCCCAGAAGTGGACGGCCGAGTCGGTGGGCGAGGGGCGGTTGCGCTTTACCAACGAGAACGGCAAGGTGTTGGACATCTCCGGCGGCTCCACCGATAACGGCTCGACCATTGTCGCCGCTGCCGCTTCGGGCTCAAGCACCCAGTCCTGGAAGCTGCTGCCTGCCGAGCTGATGAGCGGTGGGATGTACAGGTTCTCTCTCGCCACCAATACCGA
>JAISUQ010000078.1 GCA_031272005.1 Coriobacteriales bacterium
AAGCCGAATTCGGGTTAGTTAGCGCTTACGTTCTGGCTGATATTTTTATGCCTTGCTGTAGATAATCACCCGGATGGGCGATGACCGCGGAAAATTCTGGCGGCCAAGCGGGTGTTTTCACAGACGCTGGAAAGGTCAAGAATTGCAGATGTAATATCCCGTGGAATGGGGGCTAGTAATGAAAGTCAAACGTAAGGGTCTTCGTATCGCTCTGGCTTGCTGCCTGTCTTTGATGATGGCATCGGGCACCATCCTGATCACCGCTCCGGCCCAGGCCGGATCCTCGGCATTCATCAACACGCCGGTGCAGGCGGCCTATGCCGACGGTGGTGACATCGAGGTAGCCAAGGGCATTCACGACTTCCGCGAGATCCCCGGCATCACTCCGGAGCAGATCAACGCTGTGGAGAAGATTCTCGCCCAACACAAGACCTTCATCTATGGCATGACCGAGAACTCCCGGGCCTTCTATCACGAGGACGGCACCCTGGGCGGCTTCAACGTCCTGATCTGTGACCGCTTGAGCGAGCTCTTCGGCGTGCCCTTTGAGCTGACCATCTTCACCTGGAACGACCTGGATGCCGGCGTCAAGGACGGCAGCATCGACTTCTCCGGCGACTCCACCAGCTTTGACTACACCGGCGAGGGCATCCGCACCAATACCATCGCCGAGCGGGTGATGCGCACCGTGCGCCTCAAGGGCGCCCTGCCGCTGGAATACATCGAGTCCGAGCGCCCGGTGCGCTATGCCTTCGTGGATGGCTCGACCTCCCAGGAGCTGTTGGAAGACAACGGCATCGCCGCCTCCACCTATGAGGTAGTGCTGGTCAGCAACGTGGAAGAGGCCGTGGAGAAGCTGCGCGCCGGCGAGATCGACCTGTTTGTGGCCGGCAGCGCCAGCGCCGATTCGCTGAAGATCAACTCCGATCTGGTGGTGGATACCTACGACCCGCTGACCTACAAGGACATCAACATCTCCACCGGCAACGTCGCCTACCAGCCGATTATCGACGTCATCAACCTCTATCTGAACAGCGGCGGCATGGCTGAGCTCAACGAGTTCTACACCGCAGGCTATGCCGACTTCTGCCAGACCACCTTCATCAAGAGCCTGACCGAAGAGGAGCGCATCTGGTACGACCAGCATGTGGAGAACAACCTGCCGATAACCATTGCCATCTCCAACTCCAACTACCCGGTGAACTTCTATAACGAGACCTCCGGCCAGTACGAGGGCATCGCCATCGACGTGCTGGATGACATCGAGGAGGTCTCCGGCCTGCGTTTTGAGATCGTCAACGGCCCGGAGGACGGCTGGACCACCGTGCTGGGGATGCTGCAGAGCGGCAAGGCCTCGATGACCGCCGAGCTGATCTGGACTGAAGAGCGCGCCAAGGAGTTCATCTTCGCCGCCGAGCCCTATACCACCGACCGTTACGTGCTGATCTCGCGCAGCGATACCCCCAACATCTCGTCCAACCAGGTGATGTATGCCAAGGTGGGCCTGGTGGAGAACACCGGCTACTCGGCGATGTTCCAGCAGTGGTTCCCCAACAACCACGACACCATCACCTACCCGGACATCTACGAGGCCTTTGACGCCCTGGAGGACGGCCAGGTGGACTTCGTCATGGCCACCGAGAACCGCCTGCTGGCGCTGACCAACTACCTGGAGCGCTCCGGCTTCAAATCCAACCTGATCTTCGATTACTCAGCCAACTCCCAGTTTGGCTATAACTCCGGCTATCCCATCCTGCCCGGCATCATCGACAAGGCTCAGGCCCTGGTGGATACCGAGACCATCGCCAGCGGCTGGCAGCATATGACCTTCGACTACCAGAAGGAGATGGCCCGCAACAATATGTTCTTCATGCTGGCCATCGCCATCTTCTTAGGCGCCGCCATCGTCATGCTGATTCTGCTGTTGGCCTTCCGCCGCAACAACGAGAAGAAGCTGGAAGCCCTGGTGGCCCAGCGCACCGAGCAGCTGGACGAGCAGATCCTGGCCACCGAGGCGGCTTCCAAGGCCAAGAGCGACTTCCTCTCCAACATGAGCCACGAGATGCGCACGCCGATCAATGCCGTGATTGGCTTGAGCGAGCTGACACTGACCCAGGACTACTCCGAGGAAGAAGCCCGCTCCAATATGGAGAAGATCTACTCCTCCGGCGTGACCCTGCTCGGCCTGGTCAACGACATCCTCGACCTCTCCAAGATCGAGAGCGGCAAGTTTGAGCTGGTACCGATTGAGTACGACACGCCGTCGATCATCAACGATACCGTGACCTTGAATATCATCCGCATCGGCTCCAAGCCCATCGAGTTCAAGCTCGACGCCAGCCCGGATCTGCCGGCCCGGCTCTACGGCGATGAGCTGCGGGTCAAGCAGATCTTCAACAACCTGCTCTCCAACGCCTTCAAGTACACCCGCGAGGGCACGGTGGAATGGGCGATGCGCTGCGAGCGCGACCCGGAGGATCCCGATACCGTCTGGCTGTACGCCGAGGTGCGCGACAGCGGCATCGGCATCAAGCCGGAGAACCTGGATAAGGTCTTTGGCGAGTACAACCAGGTGGATACCAAGGCCAATCGCAAGGTCGAGGGCACCGGCCTGGGCCTGACCATCACCAAGCGGATGGTCGAGGCGATGGACGGCACGATCAGCGTCAGCAGCGTCTACGGCAAGGGTTCGACCTTCACCGTCAAGATGCGCCAGAAGTTCGTCAGTGACGAAGTGATTGGTGAGAAGCTGGTGGCCAACCTGAAGAGCTTCAACTATGCCGACCGCAAGCGCGACCGCAACGCCAGCTTCGTGCGGGCCTATATCCCCTACGCCCGGGTGCTGGTGGTGGATGATGTGACCACCAACCTCGATGTTGCCCGCGGCTTGATCAAGCCCTACGGCATGCAGGTGGATACGGTGACCAGCGGCAAGGCCTGCATCGAGTTGATTACCAAGGGCGAGCCGGTCTACAACGCCATCTTCATGGACCACATGATGCCGGAGATGGACGGCATCGAGGCCACCCATATCATCAAGAATGACATAGACAGCGATTATGCTCGCAATATACCGGTCATCGCCCTGACCGCCAACGCCCTGGTGGGCAACGAGGATATGTTCAAGAACAACGGCTTCCAGGACTTCCTCTCCAAACCAATCGACATCCTGCGCCTGGACGAGATCATCGACCGCTGGGTCCGCGATCGTGAGATGGAGAAGATGCTGGCCGCCCGCGGCGAGCTGGACCTGGACGTTGCCGGCAACGGCACCGACCAGGCAACCTACAGCGGCTTCTTTGAGGGCCGGCATATCCCCGGCGTGGACATCCGCTCGGCGCTGGCAACCTTCGGTGGCGACGAGGAATGCTACATCAACGTGCTGCGTTCCTACGTGGCTTCCTCTCCGGAGCTGGCCGACAAGGCTGAGCAGCGCCAGGATTACACCATCACCGTGCACGGCCTGAAGAGCGCCTCGCGCAACATCGGCGCAGCCACCCTGGGCGACCTGGCCGAGCAGCTGGAGAAGGCCTCCAAGGAAGACGACAGCGCCTTTATCGGCGAACACAACGAGCGCTTTGTGGCCAAGGTGCGCGCCACCGTGGCCCAGCTGGAGAAGCTGGTGGCGGAGTATGACGCCACCTGCGATAAGGAGCAACTGCCCCGCCCGGACCGCGAGACCCTGGCGGCCATGCTCGAGGAAGCCCAGTCCTTTGACATCGACGGACTGGAAGAGGACCTCAACAAGCTGGAAGGCTTCAGATACGAGCACGACGAAGATCTCATCCCCTGGTTACGCGAGCAGCTCGACCAGGCCGGTTTTGTCCGCATCAGCGAGCGACTGGAGCGCTATCTCGAGTAGTGAGGCCAGCGCCTCGCGGCCGTCCCTGCTCCGGGCTATCCCCCCTCACCCTTCTAACCCGGAAGCTACCCCCCCCCTCCCCCCGCACTTGGCCGCGATGAGCTGACCTCACTGAGCGAGATAGGGCAAGTCAAAAAGGAGCGTCATCATGGAAAACGAACGCAAGACCATCATGCTGGTGGACGACAACGCCACCAACCTCACCGCCGGGCGCAACATGCTCAAGGACCGCTACAAGGTCTACCCCTGCCCCTCGGCTGAGATGATGTTCGATCTGCTGGACAACGTCAACACCGACCTGATCCTACTGGACATCGAGATGCCGGAGATGAACGGCTACGAGGCCATCCGCAAACTCAAGGAGACGGCCTCCTACTCCGAGATACCGGTGATCTTCGTCACCGCCATGGATGGCGAGGGCGATGAGCTGGAGGGGCTGTCACTGGGGGCGATTGATTATGTGACCAAGCCCTTCTCCGCGCCGCTGCTGCTGAAGCGCATCGAAAACCATCTGGATGCCATGGCCAAGAAGCGGGAGTTACAGCAGTTCAACGAGCACCTGGAGGACAGCATCCGCATCAAGACCCGGCAGGTCAGCGAGCTGCAAAGCGCGGTCCTCTCCACAGTGGCCAACCTGGTGGAGTTCAGAGACGACGTCACCGGGGCGCACATCGAGCGCACCCAGCTGTACCTGGAGGTCCTGGTCAAGACGATGATGCGGGAGGGGGTCTATGCCCGCGAGACCACCGACTGGGATCTGGAGTACCTGATTCAGAGCGCCAAGCTGCACGACGTGGGCAAGATCGGCATCAGCGACCTGATACTGAACAAACCCGGCAAACTGACGCCAGAGGAGTTTGAAATCATGAAGACCCATCCCGAGATCGGTGTGCGCACCATCAAGCAGATCGAGGAGAATGCCCCGGATCACAGCTTCCTCAAGCATGCCTGCCGGATTGCCGGTTTCCATCATGAGAAGTGGGATGGCTCCGGCTACCCCTACGGCTTCAAGGGCGAGGACATCCCGCTGGAAGGCCGGCTGATGGCGATTGCCGACGTCTACGACGCGCTGATCTCGGCGCGGCCCTACAAGAAGCCGTTTTCCACCGACGAGGCCAGAGACATCATCGACGACGGCCGCGGTTCGCACTTCGACCCGGTACTGGTGGACGTCTTTGACACAGTCAGCGAGGAATTCGCCGCCATCGTCCGCAACTTCGCCTTTGCGTAGGGGAACAATGAGGTCGGGAGGGCGCGATGAATCGCGCCCCTACGATGTTACCGTTGCTGAGACTTGATTACAGCAGGCCGAGGTCTTTGGCGATGCGGACGGCGTCGACGTTGTTGGTGGCGCCGAGTTTGGCGTAGAGGCCATTGAGCATGGATTTTACGGTACTTACCGAGATGCCCTGGCTGGCGGCGATCTCCATGCGGGTCATACCCTGATACATATCCCGGAGGATGGCGAACTCCCGCTTGGTCAGCTGGTTGATGTCGCGGCTGGAGTTCAGGCGGTTGTACTCCTTGCGCACCAAATCCACCCGTTTGGCCAGAACCGACGAGCGCGTGGCGATGGTGCGCAGCCAGGCCTGGGGAATCTCCAGACCTTCTTCCTTGAGGGCGGCGGTGCAGAGGCGATGCATCGACTTGCCCATCTGGGTCAGTGGCGCCCGCAGATTGTGCGGCTCAGCCATACGCCAGGCCTCCGTCAGCGCCTGATAGGCCGCCGGCTTATCGCCCAGATGGAAGCAGCAGACGGCCTCCGCCGCCTTCAGCTCCAGCGCGCCCAGTAAGAAGACCTTCAAATCCTCAGCGTGGCGCACGAATTCCAGGACCTCCCGAAAATGGCCCATGCGCATCGCCAGCTGCATCTTGGTCAGAGAGATATTCAGCTCGATTTGGCTGGAGATGACCCCGCGGCTCTCGTCCAGGCTCTCCTTGAGCCACTTGGCGACCTTATCGTAATCGCCCATTATCGAGTAAAAAGAGCCGGCGAGGATGTCGTAGGAGGTCAGGCGGAAGTGGTTCTCGTTGTCGCGCAGCAGATCCTCGATGTCGCTGACCACGCCCATCGCCCGTTGATAGTCGCCCAGGCCCACAGCGATGCGCAGGCGCAGGGAGAGGACGCGGCTTTGGATGATATGCTGTTTGTTGACCTTGGCCTGGCGCCAGGCTCGCAGCGCATGGTGCTCGGCGGCATCCAGCTCACCCTGACAGAAGAGATACTCGGCCTGGGCCAGAGCCGAGAGACCGCCCAGACAGCCTTCCATCGCCACTGTGGCACTGGCCTCGGCAGACTCCAGCTCGGACAGCAGCTGCTTGACCTCGATTTTCTGATTCACGCCGATAACCAGCGCATATGGACCAACATGGAAATTGGTGACCTGACCCTCGTGCTCCTGGTAGGGGTAGGTGTTGTAGAGGTCCTCGACCCTGACGAAACAGCGACAGAAATCCAGGCTGCCGGTCATCGGCACCAGCAACAGCTCGATGATGCCCCGGGCTGCCCAGAGGCTGGCCAGCACATAGGAATCGAAGTTGTTATCCGGCGTATCCGGCAACTCGTCGATGTACAGGCAACACAGCTTGAAGGCATCGTGGATGCGCCGCAGGCTGACCAGGATACGTACCCGCAACAACGGGTATTCCTTGATCTGCCGCAATTGATCCTGCGGGCCGCGCTCCAGGATGTTCAAAAAGAAGGCGGCGGCGCTTTCGGGCAGCTCCTGGGAGTAGCTGTGGGCCAGGCCGACGATGGCCTCCCAATCGCCGGCCTTCTCGTAGAGGACGGCCGCATCGATCTTGAAGCCGTTGTCGCGATACCACTCTGCTGCGCAGAGCCAGGTCTGGAGCTTCTCCTCCTCAGTCAGCTGGCTCTGTTGTTGCTGGATGTATTCCTTGAACAGCTGATGCATGCTGTAGGTATGCAGCAGACCGTCGTAGCGTACGAACACCGGCAGATTGTTCAGTTCGCGGATAACCTCGGCATCATCGTCAGCCAGGCTGCGGACGATGGTCTCGGGCAGATACTCCAGAAGCGACATCCGCACCAGCAGCCTGAGCAGCTCTGTGGTGGCAACGGAAACCACCTCGCGCTCAATCAGTTCCTCGATGTTGGCCTTCAGCGCTGCCGTGGCCAGGACGTTATCGCCGCTGACCCGGCGCAACAGCTGCCCGAACAGCCCCACGGCAAAGGCCCAGCCATCACTGCGATTGATGGCCGTCTCCATCGTCTCACGCGAGAGATCCAGACCGAGATTGCTCAGGTACTCCTCGGTCTCCTCACGGGTGAAGTTCAGATCCTCCTCGGTGATATAGGCCACCGACTCATTCATGCCCTGAGGCAGGAACAGCAAATCGGGGGCATTGCGGGTGATGACTATCCAACGGACATTATCCGGCGCAGCTCCGATGGTATGGTGGAAGAGCTCGATATACCTGTTGGTATCCACATAATGCAGGTCGTCGATAACGACGATGATCTGGTCGCGGTCGTCAATCTCCTCCTCCAGGATGGCCCGGTACTGGTCGAACTGGGTGCGGGTCTCGGGGTGGCCCAATTCCAGCAGGCGGTCGGCGGCGCGCGGGGATACAGCGGCGGCGCTGGAGACGATATGCTCCCAGGCGCGCAGCAACTGCTTATCACGTTCGGAGAATTTTATCCAGATGACCTCGGCTTCGCGGCGACTGAGCCAGGAGCTGACGGCGCAGGTCTTGCCACAGCCGCCCTTGGCCGCGATGGCCACAAAGTGTGAGTCGATGGCACGATCCAGAAGATCATCGACCCGGCGTCGCACCATCAACGACGTGTCGCCGTTTACTGGAGTCAGGCCGCCCCCCTTGGGCACATTCATTACCTGTTTAGGTGATACCTTCTGTAACACGCTACGCCCCTTGCAGATCCAGTCCTTGCTTTGAAGTATTCTACAACAGCGAGCGGATAATACAGAGAACCGTCTATCCGGATGAACGGCCCGACCTCAGCATTTATTCAGGATGGCTTCAAATCAATTGCCGCTCTTTTGCTATTCTGATAGCATCTACATTGTTCTGTGCTCCTAGCTTTATATATACTGCTCCCAAGATAGTCTTGACAGTGTTTACCGAGATGCCCTGATTCTCGGAGATCTCCAGACGCGTCAGCCCCTGGCCGAGGTCATTGAGGATGGCGGTCTCCCGGGCTGTGAGGCGCATCGGCTTCTCCACGTGGTGCTCACGGCGCCAGCTGGCCCGGATGCCGGAAATGCGTTTGGAGTGGATGGAGACCCGTCGGATCATCGCTTCCAGCCAGTCCTTGGGGATATGGTGGTTCTTGTCGCGCAGGGCAGCCTGGCACAGCGTGTGCATATCCCGGCCCAGCAGGACAAAGGCCATGCTCAGGCCGTGCGGCTCAGCGATGCGCCAGGCCTTCTCCAAGGCCTGAATGGCGCCGGCGGAGTCCTTGAGGTGATAGAGGCAGACGGCTTCGAAGATCTTCATGTTCAGACGGCCGAGCAGGAATTGCTTGATGCTGCGGTCGTTTTCAATGCAGTACAGGGCGTCGCGATATTTACGGGTTTCGATGAGGACCTTGCATTTCATGAAGATGACGTGGTCCTCGACGGTCTGGGAGACGATGTCCTCGGCGCCTTCGAAGCCGTTGCTCAACCAGGAGGCCACGTCCTCGGTCTGGCCGATGATCATGTTGTATTGGGCATTGATGGTATCGCGCATCGCCCGCCGGTAGATGCCGCATTGGGACTCATGGTGCTCCTGGGCTTCGCGGTAGACGCTCTGCAGCTTGGCGTAATCACCGAGCTCGGCGGCGCAGTTCAGCATCATCAACAGGGCGTAGCTGCGAATCAGGCACTGATTGTCGCTCTCGGCATCGTGAGAGGCATAGAAGGCGTACTGCTCGGCGTCCTCCAGACGTCCCTGATAGAAGGCGTACTCGGCTTCGGCCAGGTTGCTGTAGCCGCTCATGCAGCCCCGGTTGGCGGCGGCCAGGGACTTCTCGCCGCGCTTGGCGGCATTGATGTAATCCTCGATGATGCCCTTGCGCTCCGAGCCGGCGCGGATGGCAAAGGCGCCGATGGGCAGGATGTTGTTGGCCTGGCCACCGCCGGGATGGGCCCCGAGCTTGAGATAGCGTTCGGCCTCGATGAAGTAATGGTCGAAGTCGAACTCCTTGGTCAGGGGTGCGGCGTTGAGCTCCATCAAACCGAGGGCGATATTCAGGCATTTCAGCACGTAGATGTTGAAGCTGTCGCGTTTGCGCTGCTCGAATTCGCGAATCATGCTGCGGCAGAACTCCTTGGCCTCGCGCACACGGCCGGAGCAGGACAGCAGGCGGGCGTTGAGCAGGTAATACTCCTTGATTTCCAGCAGCTTGTCCTGGGGCCCGCGGGAGAGCACCTCCAGAAAGAAGCTGGCCTGGCTGCGCGGCAGCTCCAGGGGGTAGTCGTGGATCAGATTGATGATGGCCGACCAATCGCCGATATTCTCATAGCAGACGATGGCTTCGCTTTTGTAGCCGTTGAGCTCATACCAGGTGGCGGCGATGCGCCAGGTCTCGTTGCGCTCCTCGTCGCTGAGGCGGGCCTGACGGTCGGTCAGGTAGATGCGGAACAGGGCATGGATGTTATAGACGTGCAGCAATGTGTCGTGGCGCACGAAGGCGGTCATGCTGTCCAGCTCGTCCATCAGCGACTGTTTGCCGCCGGAGAGATCGTAGACGATGGTCTCCGGCAGATACTGCAACATCGACATCCGGGCCAGCAGGCCTAACAGCTCCGGTGAGACCTGAAGCTCCACCTGGCGCTGAATCAGCTCGAAGACGTTGGCCTTCAGGGCCTCGTGGGCGATCAGCACGTTACCGTCGGTCTTTTTCAGCAGCTGGCCGATGAGGTTGACGGCAAAAGCCCAGCCGTCGGTGCTCTCGATGACCGAATACAGGTAGTCGTTGGTGATGTTCAGACCCAACAGGCGGAAGAACTCATAGGCTTCGGATTCGGTGAAGCAGAGGTCCTCCTCATTGATGGTCTCGAAGTGGCGATTGGCGATGAAGGCGGCCGAGTGGAAGATGCTGTCGTTGCGGGAGATGACACTCCAGGAGAGCTCGGGGGGCAGCTGCTGCAGGCAGCGCTCCAGAAAACCCAGCATGTCCGGACTCTTGAGGACATGGACGTTATCCAGCACGATGCATATATGCTCGTTTTCACTGAGCTCACTGAACATGATGGAGCGATAGAGGTCGAACTGGACGTCGCTTTCGGGAAAGCCGATCTCGGCTATCTGACTGGCGAACTGAGGCCTGATCTCGCCGACTGCCTTGAGGTAATGTTCCCAGAAGTAGCTGGGATTATTGTCGCGCTCGGTGAGATTGAACCAGATGGCCTCGCGCTTTTTGCAATCCAGGTATTCGCGTACGGCGCAGGTCTTGCCATAGCCGGCGTTAGCGACAATCGAGACCAATTGCGATTGGCAGGCCTCCTCCAACATCTTGTTGATGCGGTCGCGTTTGAGCAGGATCAGATTCTTGTCGACCCTTGGGTGGTCAGTGGTCAACTTGCGTTCCAACACGGCACTATTCTTTTTCATGTCAGCCCCTTACATGTTTGAGAAGGCCCGGCAGTCCCCTGCCGCGACCTCCCCGTCGACGCCCTACGTTAGCTATCCTTCTGTGATTCCTTTTCCCGTGCCATTTGACATTCGGACTAACCGTTTTGCACCCTGTCAGCGCGAATTGTCTACTACATTCTGGCGCTTCAGTTTTGTGATGAAAACGCCCATTTTCTTTTAATTTTGTTAAATATTTGACAAATTGCTAACCGTTTTTTGTAATTTTTGATGGCCAAAAGGTTGTAACTGGACTGGTAACATTTGCGATTTTCGCCAAAAATTGTCCCCATTGAGGGTACAGCAACAACCCCAAGCCTACCACAAACCACCAGCAGCGCA
>JAISUQ010000093.1 GCA_031272005.1 Coriobacteriales bacterium
CATCAGGCTGCATCAGGTTACGTTACGTTACGCTACGCTACGCTGGGAGCGCTGCAGCAGGCTTACGCCGGCTGGCGGACATCGTGCTTGACGCGGTCGGCCTCCTCGGCGCGCTTGCCGTTGTTGAAGCGGTCCAGGGTGCCGACCAGATAGCCGGTGATCCGACGGATGCGCTCAAAGGGGATGTCGCCTTCCTCGCGGCCGCACTTCGGGCACCGCTCCCCGATGATGCCGTTGAAGCCGCAGACCGGGTCGCGGTCCACCGGGTGGTTGACCGAGCCGTAACCGATGCCGCTGGCCTTCATGTGCCGGATGACCGCCTCAAAGGCGTCGAGGTTCTCCGAAGGGTCGCCGTCCAGCTCGATGTAGGAGATGTGCCCGGCGTTGGTCAGGGCGTGATAGGGCGCCTCCAGCTCAATCTTCTTGAAGGCGTTGATGCTGTGATAGACCGGAACATGGAAGCTGTTGGTGTAGTAATCGCGGTCCGTGATGCCTTCCAGCTTGCCGAAACGCTCGGCGTCGATGCGCACGAAGCGGCCGGAGAGCCCTTCGGCCGGCGTGGCCAGAAGCGAGAAGTTCAGGTTGGTCTCGTCGGCCTTGGCATCCAGGAAGTTGCGCATATGGCCGACGATCTCCAGGCCCAGGTTCTGGGCCCGCTCGCTCTCGCCATGATGCTCGCCGATCAGGCTTTTGAGGGTCTCGGCCAGGCCGATGAAGCCTACCGACAGCGTGCCGTGCTTGAGCACTTCGCGAACCTCTTCGTCCCAACGCAGCTTATCCGAGCCGGTCCAGACGCCCTGGCCCATCAGGAAGGGCATGTTGTAGACCTTCTTGGCGGCCTGGATCTCAAAGCGCTCCAGCAGCTGGTCGCAGACCAGGTTGAGCTTGCTGTCCAGCATCTCGAAGAACAGTTCGATGTCGCCCTTGGCCCGGATGGCAATCCGCGGCAGGTTGATGCTGGTGAAGCTGAGGTTGCCGCGGCCCGGGGTGACTTCGTTGCTGGGGTCGTAATGGTTGCCGATGACCCGGGTGCGGCAGCCCATGTAGGCCACCTCGGTCTCCGGCGTGCCCTTGTAGTACGGCGCGTTGAAGCTGGCATCCAGAAACGAGAAGTTGGGGAACAGCCGCTTGGCCGAAACCGCGCAGGCCTGCTTGAACAAATCGTAGTTGGGATCGCCGGGGTTGAAGCTGACGCCTTCCTTGACCCGGAAGATCTGAATGGGGAAGATTGGCGTCTCGCCGTTGCCCAGGCCTTCCTCGGTGGCTTTAAGGATGTTGCGGATGACCATCCGGCCTTCGGCGGAGGTGTCCATGCCGTAGTTGATGGAGGAGAACGGCGTCTGGGCGCCGGCCCGGGAGTGCATCGTGTTCAGGTTGTGGATGAAGGCCTCCATCGCCTGATGGGTGGCCTTATCGGTATCGGCGGTGGCTTGCCTGAGGGCGTAGGCCTGGATCTTATCCGCCAGCTCTTCGTCGATAGCAAACTCGCTTACCAGAGCAACCTTCTCGGCCCTGGTGTAGTTGACGTCCATCAGCAGAGCCGGCGCCAGGCTGGTCTCGCCCTCGACCCGGGCGCAGAGGGCCTCAACGCGCTCCTTGGCCTCGCTGACCTCGGCCAGCAGCTCCAGGGCGGCCACCAGGCTCTTGCGGTAGAAACGTCGGAAGGTCTTGCGCACGCCGATGGCCATGCCGTAGTCGAAGTTGGAGATGGACTGGCCGCCATGCTGGTCGTTCTGGTTGGACTGAATGGCGATGCAGGCCAGGGCGCTGTAGCTGGTGATGTCGGAGGGCTCGCGCAGCACGCCGTGGCCGGTGGAGAAGCCGCCGGCGAACAGCTTGACGATGTCTATCTGGCAGCAGGTGGTGGTCAGGGTATAGAAGTCCAGGTCGTGGATGTGGATGTCGCCCTCGCGGTGGGCGCGGGCAAAGGGCTCGGAGAGTACGCTCATCTGGTAGTACTGCTTGGCGGTCTCTGAGCCGTACTTGAGCATCGTGCCCATGGCGGTATCGGCGTCGATGTTGGCGTTCTCCCGGGCGACGTCGTTGTGCTTGGCGTCTGCATGGGTCAGCTTGTCAATCTCGCGCATCAGCTTGGTGCCCATCTCGCGCACCCGGGTGCGGTCGGCACGATACTTGATGTAGGACCGGGCGACCTGCACAAAGCCGTTCTCGGCCAGCACCTCCTCGACGAGGTCCTGGACGCCCTCGACGGTGGGCACGCCCTCGATGGCGCCATCCTCAATCTTGCGCACCACTTCGGCAGCCAGCCGATCTACCAGCTCGCGGCCTTTGAGCACACCGCAGGCGGAGAAGGCTTTCTCGATGGCATCGGCGATCTTGGCGGTTTCGAAGTTGACGGCGCGGCCGTCGCGTTTGACGATGCTGGTAACCATAGTTTGTCCTCTTTCTGCTAGTACGTTTGGTGGCTCGTTTCAGCCGCGTTTGGTAGTGCTCGCTGTCTGGTACGTTTAGCCCCCCGGCTTTGACGTTTGCGCTTACAAACCACAAGAGCTGACAGGCCTGGCTGCAATATCCACAGGTTACCAACATATTGTCTCCAAGTTACACACAATATGTTGTGTTCTCCCCTAAATAACAGCGTAGATATAGTAGAGCTAATGGCCGCGAATTTCAATACCCGATTATGTGGAATTTCGGTGAAGTTACCATGCCGTTACCATCCGATTGGCCTATACTATGACCATTATGGCAACTCCCACTATTACCCGCGAACGTCTGCGCAAACGCAAGCAGGGCCTGGCCACCCAGATCAAGGGCATGGCGTTGATCATCGCCGTGCTGGTGGTCTTCATTGCCTTCCTGATGGCCTTGACCATCCTCGAGCGGCTGGTACTGGGTTGAGCGGCCAGTTGAACGACCGGTTGAGCGGTCTGCCGGGCAACCGGCAAAACGGCCGGTTGAGCGACCGGTTGAGCGCTTTGCCGGGCAACCGGCAAAACGGCCGGTTGAACGACCGGTTGAGCGACCGATTGAGCGATCTGGGCCTGAGGCGCTGAGCAAACCATGTGGCCCCGCTTCCATCGCCGCGACTTCGGGATGATCGCCCACTATCTGGGCACCATCATCCTGCTGCTGGGCGTAATCATGTTGATTCCACTGGCGGTCAGCCTGCTGATGCAGGAGTGGTCCATCACCTCTCACTATTTGATCGGGGTGGGTGTAGCCGTCACCGTCGGCGGCCTGCTGCGCCTGGGGCGTATCAGCCCGGGACAGCTGGAGCGCCGCCAGGCCATCGCCGTCACCGGCCTGGTCTGGCTCATCGGCGCGGCGATTGCCGCTGTCCCGCTGTGGTTCTCGGGCCACTACAACTCATTTCTGGATGCCTTCTTTGAGGGCGTCTCGGGCTTTACCGCCACCGGCATGACGATGTGCGTGGACCTGGACCATCTCTCCACCGCCGACAATATGTGGCGTTTCATCATGCAGTTTTTAGGTGGACAGGGTGTGGTGGTCATCGCCTTGTCGCTGGGGGTCTTCTCCAAGGTCGGCTCGTCGTTTTACAACGCTGAGGGTCGCGAGGAGTTCGTGCTGCCCAATGTCAAGCGCACAGCCCAGTTCATCTGGCGCTTCTCCTCGCTGGTGGTGTTGTGCGGCACGGCGGTGCTGTTCGTGGCGATGATGCTGCGCGGCATCGAGCCCGTCCGCAGCGTCTTCCATGCCCTGTGGGTGACCATCGGCTCCTACGACACCGGTGGCTTCGCCCCTCAGAGCACCTCGCTGATGTACTACCATTCCTGGACCCTGGAGATTACCGCCATGGTGCTGATGATGCTCGGCGCCATCAACTTCGCGCTCTACGCCCAGATACTCGGGGATAACCGCCGCACCAACCTGCGCACTTTGCTCTCCGACCTGGAGATTCGCACCCTGGCCTCCTGGATTGTCTTCATGCTGCTGGTCTTTGTCGCCGCCATCTGCGCCGGGGAGTTTTTGGACGACTATTCCGGACTGGTGCGCCGCGGCGTCTTCACGATTATCTCGGCCACCACCAATGCCGGCTACCAGGTGCTGACCACCAACCAGATGACCACGCTGTTGACCAGCGGCTCCTTCTTCCTGTTGATCATGGCCATGGCCATCGGCGGCAGCTCCGGCTCCACTGCCGGCGGCATGAAGGCCCTGCGCATCGGCATCGTGGCCCGCAACATCGTTTCGCGCATCAAGGACGTGCTGGCACCGCAGTCGGCCCGCAACACCACCAGCTACACCCATCTCGGTCGCCACCTGTTGACCAACGAGCTGACCGGCGCGGCGATGACCATCGTGCTGCTCTACATCATCTCCTACATCGTCGGTGCCCTGTTTGGCATCGCCGCCGGCTACGAGGCCATCCCGGCAACCTTCGAATCGGTTTCGGCCACCTCCAACGCCGGGCTGTCGGCCGGAATCGCCACGCCTGAGGCGCCGGTGTACATGAAGGTCGTCTACATCATCCAGATGTGGATGGGTCGTCTGGAGTTTCTGACCTTGCTGGCCCTGGTCTGCAGCGTCGTGGCCTCCCTCAAACCCCGCAGACGGGGGGTGGAGAAGTGAGCCGGACACCACAGCGGGCAGTGAAGCGTATCCGCGCTGCTATGCTCGCTATTATTCTTACTATCTTGCTTGCTATGCAACTGCCTGCCGTGGCCTGGGCCAAGCCGAACACCACCATCCCCGGCTTGTCCAACGCCGGTACCCAGATTGACGGCCAGACGGTAACCTTTCAGGGCGAGGCCGTGGGCGACATCATCAACGCCGATGAGGGCCACAAATGGCTGACTTTGGAGGACGAAGGCTCAACCATCAGCGTCTATGTCACCGACTACCAGGCCAACCGCATCAGCCACCTCGGGCGCTATGATCAACGCGGCTCCTTTGTGGAGGTCACCGGGACCTTCCACGCCGCCTGCCCGATACACGACGGGCTGACTGACGTCCACGCTGACCGGCTGACGGTGTTGGACGCCGGCGAGGAACTGGAATCGGAGCTGGACTTCAACGAGCTGAAGATTGGCGGCGTGCTGCTGGCCATCGGTCTGTTGCTGCTGGTGTTACAGTGGCGACTGCGGGAGAGGCTGCGCTAGTTGGCGGATGAGACTGCGGCGATGATGACACCTGCCCGGGATATACTTACCGCCAGTAGCTGCGGCTATGGCTGTGGCTGTGGCTGCGACGATATTGGCGAAAGCAGCAATGCGGCCAACAGCGACGCTGCGCCCGCAGTACGCACCGGGGTGGTTGTCTGTCTGGATCGAGGCTATCCACTGGTGCGCCTGACGACACCCGACAACTCCAGCCCGGCACTGGAAGTGCGCGCCCAGCACGCCATCGACCTGGTGAAGAATGCCGAGGTGCGGGCGGCTGTGGGCGACATCGTGGAGCTGGAGTTGCCCCCGGGGCAGGACACGCCACTGATTACCCGCATCCAACCACGTGGGCCCACACTGGTGCGTCGCTCGCTGGTGGAGTCGCAGCATGAGGGCGCCGGCAAGCACATTGAGCAGGTGCTGGCGGCCAATATCGACATCGTGCTCGTGGTCATGGCGTTGTCCTCACGCCCACCCGATCTGGATTATCTGGAGCGCCAGCTGGTGTTGGCGCATGACAGCGGGGCTGAGGCAGCAGTGGTGCTGACCAAGGCCGATCAATGCCGGCACCCGGATCGCGACCTGGCAGCAATCGCTGGTTGTGCCGGCGGTGACCCGGTCATCGCCTGCTCGGCAGTCAGCGGTGAAGGACTTGAGCAGATTCGGGCTCTGACGGGCGCAGACAGAAAAGCCGCTGCGACAGCCGCATCCAAGCATCAGCAGACGACTGCAGCCGGGGCTGCCAGTTACCGGCCTTTGGTAGCTGTGTTGTTGGGGCGCAGCGGCGTGGGCAAATCCACGCTGGTCAACGAATTGCTGGGGACGCCGCTGTTGGAGGTTGGCGAAGTTCGCAAGAAGGATAAGGCCGGGCGACACACCACGGTAGCCCGCCGGATGGTCTTCCTCTCCGACGGCAGCGCCCTGATCGACACCCCCGGTCTGCGCAGCATCGGCCTCTTCGACGCCCAGTTGGGCTTGGAGCGGGCCTTCCCGGAAATCAGTACCCTGGCGGCTGAATGCCGTTATCGCGACTGCGCGCACACCAGCGAGCCTGGTTGCGCGGTGATCGCTGCAGTCGAGGCCGGGCACATCCCGCTGCGCCGCCTGCAATCCTACCGCCAGATAGCCACCGAGGTCGCAGGTTGAGGGTTTGCACGGCCCCCTCTGGCGCTCTGCCTGGTTTTGCTTCCTGGAGTCAGGTTATTTGTTTCGGGAGAAAACAGCGCAGTCTCATGCTGGTTGGAGGCGACTGAGAACCTCTCTGATCAGGCGCTCCAACTCAGCGGCGGCACCGTGGCCGGCCTCCAGGACTTCCTCGCCGGTCAGGGGTTGATCCAGCACACCGGCGGCCATGTTGGTAATCAGCGAGATACCCAGGACCTGCATACCCAAAGAGGCGGCGGTGATCACCTCGAACACCGTGGACATGCCCACGGCATCGGCTCCCCAGAGCCTGAAGGCCCGAATCTCCGCCGGCGTCTCAAAGCTGGGACCGCGCAGACTCAGGTAGACGCCCTGCTGCAACTGGATGCCGAGCTCGCTGGCGGCTTGTAAAGCCAACTCGCGCAGGGCCGGGGTGTAGGCGTAGGTCATGTCGAAGAACGGCGGCCAGCCGGAGTCGGCGTCGATGGTCAGCGGGTTGGTGCCGCTGAAGTTGATGTGGTCGTTAATCAGCATGAAGTCGCCGACCTGAAAGCCGGTGTTGATGCCCCCGGAGGCGTTGGTGACAATCAGCGTCTGGGCACCCAGAGCCTGCAAGGTCCGCAGCGGAAAGACGATGTCAGCCGCGGCATGGCCCTCAAAGCCGTGCAGCCGTCCCTGCATCGCCGCCACCCGCCTGCCGGCCAGCTGCCCAAAGACCAGCCGTCCCTTGTGCCCCGGCGCCCCCGAGCACTTGAAATGGGGAATCTCGCCGTAGGGCAGCACGGCCGGCTGCTCAATCTTCTCCGCCAACTCACCCAAGCCGGAGCCCAGGATCAAGGCCACCTCCGGCTGCAGGCTGACCCGCCCGCGAATAACCTCAACCGCCTCATCAACCCGTTGCTGCAAAGTCATTTCAGGTCCTTACTCTTCGATAACCAACCGTCATCCGTACCAACTGATCCCTAAGTATAGAGCATGGCCTCTGATGATGCCTCGCCAGGTTGCACCGGATCATTTGGGACGACCGGTGGTGGTGTCGAGGATGATGGCCTGGGCGCCCATCCATTGGAAGGCCAGCTCGGCGGTTTCGCGCGGGTAGGCGACGGCTTTGCCGGAGAGCGGGTCGTTGACGTAGAAGTACTCGGCGTCGTAGCCGACCAGCACCACGCAGTGGGCATTGCCGATGAACTGCAGCTCGGTGTCTGGTTCATCCTCGTCGTAGACCGTCAGTTGCAGATAGGGTCGGCTGAGGTTGGAGGTGATCCAGACCAGCACCGGCTCGCCATGGGCGACGCGCTGTCGGCAGAGGTCATCTAAAGTACCGCCGGTGGAGTAATACACGCCACTGTGCAGCTTGGACAGCGCCTCTGACATCGGCAACGCAAAGATGTACCAACCGTCTGCGGACGCTGGGTCGCCAGGAAAGGCCTTGATCGGATTGACGCTGAGCAGGCGATCGCCGGAGTAGTAAGGCGCGTTGCCGCGGGGCAGGTAGTTACCAACGAAGTCGGCGACAGAGATGTCCACGCCGGCGTAATCCAGCGCCATGACCGCCGCCACGCTCTCACAGCCGCTGGGCCACTGGGGCAGCTGGGCGATGAATGGCACATCCAAAAGCGCCTCGGCTGGCGCCGGCGTGGGGTCTGCCAGAGCGGCAGTCACTGCTGGCAGATGCTCCAGGGCAGAGGCCCGCTCTGCCAGGCCGGGTTGGCTGGCGTGAGCGAAGATGCTGGCAGACAGGCTGTTCAGGCCATCGCCAGATCCAGCGCTCACAGTTGGCGATGTAGTGTTGCCCTCCCCTGTCTGAGCATCTGTATTGGCCAGAAAGTACATGCCGACGAACAAATCCACGGTGACGATGACGGCTATGCAACGCTGGAGGACAGCGATCAGGCGCTGCTCGGCAAGGGCTGCCGCTAAAGCGGTTTTCTCAGTAGTCGCTGGTGCGGCCTCCTTGCTCTCGACGCCCTCGATGTCTGCGTCTTGGGCAGCATGCTCCTCTGAAGCGACGTCAGCCGTGGCAGCCGCGACCGCCGTGACCGCCGCGACCGCCGCGACCGCCGCTTCCTGCTTCTTACTCATGGACGATGACAGGCAGGCCGATGTCTACCAGCGAATAGAGTTCCTGGGCTTTGTCGTAGGGCATGTTGATGCAACCGTGCGAGCCGTTGGTCAGATACCAGTCGCCACCGAAGGTCGGCTGCCAGGTGGCGTCGTGAAAACCGATGCCCAGCCAGGTGATGCGCATCCAGTAGCTGACCGGCGACTCGTACTCCCGCTCACCATTGGCCAGCATCCGGCCCTTGAGCACTGTGGGGCTGAGCATCTCCAGGATCTCAAAGGCTCCCTGGTCGGTCTCGTTGTCGCCCCAGGGAGCACCGGTGACGACATCGCTCTCGAAAACGACTTCGCCGTCCACGACGTAGTACATATACTGCTCGGAGATGTCCACCTCGATGTAGCTGCTGCCCCATTCGTTGGCCCCGTAGCCAGCGGCGCGCTGAATGTAATAGGGCTCGCGCGTCTCTCCATACCTGCCTGCGATTGCTGCGTTGATGGCATCAATCTCGGCCTGCTGATCCATCTCCCAGCCGTAGTAGCCGCCTTCCACGGTAACGACCTCGCCAGTGACGGAGACAAAGTCGCGGGCTTTGCCCACGGTGTCGTGACGCCAGGCGAAATCGGCTACCCAGGCCTCCAGGGCATCCTGGTTCAGCCAGGCCGTGCCATCATCCTCAAAGACCAGCCAGTCCATGGCCACTTTGGCGTTCAGCTCCTCGGTCGTATCGCCGAACTGGTAGGTGATGCAGAATGGCAACCAGGCGTTATAGGTGGCGACGTCGCTGTTCAGTTGCTCATCGGTGGAGAGAATCCCGGGATTGAGATAACAGCCTAGCATATCCAGGTCGACATCCGGCGCCAGGGACATGATTGCCTTGCCGATCTCCTTCTCCACCAGCCCGAGGTTGACGGTGGTGCCGGGGTCTTCGGGGTGGACCACGTATTGGTTCTCCTGATATTCGGCGTAGGCATCCTCAGGGGCCCGGACGGTTTCGG
The DNA here is from genome assembly GCA_031272005.1 of Coriobacteriales bacterium. Lineage (GTDB taxonomy): Bacteria > Actinomycetota > Coriobacteriia > Coriobacteriales > UBA8131 > JAISUQ01. The sequence continues at coordinate 9,288 of JAISUQ010000093.1, forward strand.
GGTCGTTGAGGTGCAGGCGGGCAACGGCCGCATCGAAAAGCACCGGGTCGTAGCTCAAGCTGTTCAGGGTGGTGTAGGGTTGCTGATCGGCGAGCAGGCGCATGAACCACAGCCAGGGATTCTGCTGTCGGGCGATACGGCTCAGCTGCCCGTCGGGTACGTAGTCCAGGGCGACGTCGTCACCGGTGATGATGGCGCTCAGGCCTTCACGGCCGCTGACGTGCAGTTCGTAGCGGGCGACTTCGAGGTCCTTGTTCTTCTCCGCGTAGTCCACACGTTTCAGGGAATAGTCGGTGCCATCGATGACGGTATGAAAGCCAAAATGTGAGTTGAAGAAGGCCACCGCGCCGCCATAGGCCGCAAGAATCGGCAGCAGGATGGCCAGTATCACAGGCCAGACCCGCCGGCGATGCGGAATGTCCATACGCGCATGTTTCATAGTTGCTTGCCGCTGCCTGCCTCGAGCAGTGTCAGGCTGATGGCCCAGCGGACATTCTCCCTTTTAGCTCCTTTTGCCGCTTCATTTTCGCACGGTACTACACTATCATATGTTTCTGTGGCTCGGGTTTGGGGATTTCGTGCGGACCTCCCGGGCTGAAGGCTGCTGTTTCCGCCGATGAGTGGAGGTTTTATCATGCAGGATGTTTGTCAGTTCCTCAAGGATGCCAGGACTTATTACCTGGCCACCGCCGAAGGCGACCAGCCACGTGTGCGCCCCTTTGGCACCGCCCATATCTTCGAAGATAAGCTCTATATCCAGACCGGCAAATCCAAGCCGACCTACGCCCAAATCACCGCCAACCCCAAGGTGGAGATCTGCGCCTTTAACGGCAGCGTTGGGCAGTGGCTGCGGGTAACGGCAACGCTGGTGGAGGACCCCCGTGTTCAGGCCGAGGCCAGCCTGCTGGAAGCCTATCCGGAGCTCCAGGGTGCCTACCAGGCCGGCGACGGCAACACGGCAGTGTTCTATCTCCGAGATGCCGAGGCCATCTGGTATGGCTTTGGCGCGGCCGGGGTTGAAACAGTCAAGAGCGTGGAGTTTTAGGCAGTATCAGGGAAACGCTGAGGGATTCCAGATGCGGAAGACTTCGAAAGGGCGCGATTCATCGCGCCCTTTCGAGCAGAGCATTATTGCAGGTCGGGAGGACGCGATGAATCGCGCTCCTTCGACCAACGGAGGCTTGGGACTTGCTCAGGGCTCCCTAAGTGTTCTCTTTTGTCCGTTTGGCGAAGGCCAGCCAGTAGGCTACGCCGACCAGCCGGACTCCGCCGAGGATGGTGC
>JAISUQ010000121.1 GCA_031272005.1 Coriobacteriales bacterium
CGCTTCGCCATCACCTTCCATCGCCAGCTGCGCGACAAGGCCATGACCGCCAGCGTCCTCGATGACATCAACGGGTTGGGCCCGAAGCGCAAGAAAACCCTGCTCAAAGCCTTCGGCTCCCTGAAGCGCCTGCGCGCAGCCAGCCTGGAAGACATCGCCGCCACACCCGGCATCCCCAAACAGGTGGCCGCGGAGGTCTTTGCCGTGTTGCATCAGGAGTGTTGAGGCGGGCGAGATGCTGCCACCGCCCCGGATTCCTCCAATACTGCTTCGGCACTCCAACTTGATGGGTTTTATTGGTTTGGAAAACTGACGCATTTTCTGTTTACTTTGTCTGAAACAAAGAGTATCGTTGCAAACTAACAGCAACAAATAGATAAAGTCAGAGCCAAATCAATCTGGAGTGGCTACGTGAGCAGCAATTTTCCATCAAAGTCGATGTTCGGCAGGTCGACATCAGAGTGTTCTTATTCCTACATTTGCTTCAGAATCAGTTACAGCGAGGTGCCTTTGGCCCTCGCATTTTTATTGGATAAGGCCAGATGAAAGAGGAGTTTGCCGGTTCTGAGGGTTGGGTCTGCGCAGCCTGCGATTTGGAGTTGGCACCGAAGAAGGTGAAGCTGAATTATCTGAAGAAGGACTTTGAAGCCGAACTGATGTGCTGTCCGCAGTGCGGCAACGTCTTCATCGGAGAGCCCCTGGCTCTTGGCAAGATGCTGGACGTCGAGAAGTCTTTGGAGGATAAGTAGGTGATAGTGTGCAAGACGAGCTCAAAGAGATGAGAGTAGAAAGGAGAGACGCATGGGAATGACTTTGTTGGTAACACCGAAGCTCTGCAAGGATTGCGGCACCTGTGAAAGCGTCTGCGACAAGTTCGCAGTCGACGTTTTCACCTTTGAGGAAGGGTTGGCGTCGATATCGGTGCCGGTGGCCTGCTTCCAGTGCGAGGAAGCCGCCTGCATGGATGTCTGTCCTGCCAAGGCGTTGTATCGTGACGCCAACTCCACGGTGCTGGTCGATGAGAGCCGTTGCATCGGCTGCAAGATGTGCGTCAGCGCCTGTCCATTTGGGAACATCGAATACAGCTCCAGCCAGAAGAAGATCGTCAAGTGCGATCTTTGCGACGGCAGTCCGGAGTGCGCCAAGTACTGTCCGACCTATGCCATCAAGTACGTGGATGCCACAGAATCCAACCTGGCCAAAAAGAATCTGGTAGCCGCCAAATTCAAGGGCCTGCTGGAAATCGATTAACGACGCCGAAGATAAGGAGGTAAGACCATGAAGAAAAGACTGATCATCAACGGCGTCGAGAAGACCCTCGAAGTCGACCCGCAAGCCTCGCTGGCCGATGTGCTGCGCAACCAGCTCAAACTGACTGGCACCAAAATCGGCTGCAACGGCCTGGGTGAATGCGGCGCCTGTACTGTGCTCTGGGACGGTAAGGCTGTGCGCAGCTGCAACTATCCGATGGAACGCATCCCCAACGGAGCCGATATTGTCACCATCGAAGGCGTAGGCAGCGAAAAGAACCTGCATCCGCTCCAGGTAGCCTGGATGGTCCACGGTGGCGCCCAGTGCGGCTTCTGCACGCCTGGCTTCATCGTCTCAGCCAAAGCCTTGCTGGATAAAAACGATAACCCCACCCGTGAGCAGGTGCGTGCCCACTTCCAGCGCAACCGCAACCTCTGCCGCTGCACCGGCTACATCCCGCTGGTCGACGCCGTGATGACAGCAGCCAAAGTGCTGCGCGGTGAGTTGGACGTCGATGATCTCTGGCCGCAAATCGAGGAAGGTGCGTCAATCATCGGCTCGTCCGTTCCGCGCCCCTCGGCTCTGGCCAAGGTCACCGGCAAATGGGACTTCGGTCACGACGACGTCATCAACAACCTGCCCAAGGGCACCCTGCACATCAAGTTGGTGCAGGCCACGGTGTCCCATGCCCGGATCATCAATGTCGACACCCGCGAGGCCGAGAAGACGCCTGGCGTCTACAAAGTCATCACGGCCAAGGATGTGCCAGGGACCAACCGCATCAACGGCCTGGCCTTCCCGCAGAACCTCGGCGACGGCAAGGAGCGCCCGATACTTTGCGACGACAAGATCTTCCAGTTCGGCGATGCCATCGCCATGGTGCTTTCTGAAGACCCGGCCATCGCCGAGGCGGCGGCTGCCAAGGTCAAGGTAGAGATTGAGGAGCTGCCCGCCTTGATGAACGCCCTGGATGCCATGGATCCTGGCGCCATCGAGATCCACCCCGGTACCCCCAATCATTACTTCACCAATCACGTGGTTAAAGGCGAGGAAGTCGAGCCGCTGTTCGACAAGCTGCCCTATGTGGTGGAGGATGACTTCTACACCCAGCGTCAGCCGCATCTCAATCTGGAGCCGGATGTGGGCTATGCCTATCAGAAGGACGACAAGCTGTTCATCCACTCCAAATCCATCGCCATCCATTTCCATGCCCTGATGGTCGCCGAGGGCGTGGGCATCGCCCCGGAGAAGCTGAAGCTGGTGCAGACCAACGCCGGCGGTACCTTCGGCTACAAGTTCAGCCCCACCATGGAAGGCCTGCTCGGCGTGGCTGCCCTGGTCACCGGCAAGACGGTGTTTCTGGGCTTCAGCCAGTACCAGCAGATTACCTACACCGGCAAGCGCAGCCCCTGGTTTGTCAAACTCAAGATGGGTGCGGACAAGGACGGCCGCCTGGTGGCCATGGCCAGCGACTGGACCTGCGATCACGGCCCGTATTGCGAGTTCGGCGATTTGCTGACGATGCGCGGGCAGCAGTTCATCGGCTCCGGCTACGACATCCCCAACATCCGCGGCACCGGCCGCACCGTGGCCACCAACCATGCCTGGGGCTCGGCCTTCCGCGGCTACGGCGCCCCGCAGAGCCTGTTCGCCACCGAGGTGCTGATCGACGAGCTGGCCGAGAAGGTCGGCATGGACCCGTTGGAGTTCCGCTATCTCAACGTCTATCGCGAAGGCTCCAAGACTCCGACCGGCTCGGATCCGGATGTCATCGCCTATCCCCAGGCCCTGGATACCATGCGTCCCATCTATCAGGAGGCCAAGGCCAAAGCGGCAGCCAAGAACGCCAAGGGCGGGCCTGTCCGCTACGGTGCAGGCATCTGCCTGTTGGAGTATGGCTGCGGCCTGGATGGTGCAGACTCCTCCGAGGCCTGGTTGGAAATCACCAAGGAAGGCTTCACCCTCGGTGTTTCCTGGGAGGACCACGGCCAGGGTGCCGATATGGGCGCCTTGACCGCTGCTGCTGAGGGTCTGCGTCCATTGGGCGTGAGCTATAAAGATATCAAGCTGGTAATGAACAACATGGACCTGACGCCCAACTCCGGTCCGGCCGGCGGCAGCCGCTCCACCGTCATGACCGGCAATGCCATCCGCGTCGCCTGCGAGAACATGCTGGAGCTGCTCAAGAAACCCGATGGCACCTATCGCAGCTATGACGAAGCCAAGAAGGAAAAGCTGGAGTTGCGGGTCACCGGCACCTGGACGGCTCCCTGCACGGCCACCGATGTGGAAACCGGCCAGGGCAATCCTTTCCCGGTCTATATGTATGGCGTGCTGCTCTCAGAGGTCGCTGTGAACACCACCACCGGTAAGACGACGGTGGAGAAGCTGACCATCGTCAGCGACTGCGGCGTGGTAGCCAACAAGACAGTCGAGGAAGGCCAGATCTGGGGTGGCCTGGCCCAGGGTATCGGCCTGGCTTTGAGCGAGGACTTTGAAGATATCGCCTATCAGACCACCTTGAAGAAATGCGGCCTCCCCTATATCAAGGACGTGCCCGACGATATCCAGATCATCCATCAGGAGACTCCGCGTCCGTTGGGGCCGTGGGGCATGGCCGGTGTGGGCGAGATGCCGCTGTCCGGCCCGCATGCCAGCATCATCAATGCCATCTATGATGCCTGCGGCGCCCGCATCACCCAACTGCCGGCTTATCCTGAGAAGGTCCTGGCGGCGCTATAAGAGGTTGATTGATGCCGGTTGAGAAAGGCATCTTTGCCCGATACGAGCGGTGCTTGCAGGATGAGCCATCCGCCTGCACCGCTCGTTGTCCGCTGCACGTCGATGTGGCTGGGCTTTGTGCTGCCGTTGAGAGAGGCGACTTTGCCGAGGCTTTTGCCAGTCTGCGCAAGCGGGTGCCGCTGGCCGGTATCATCTGTCTGATTTGTGACCATCCCTGTGAAAGCGTCTGCGTGCGCAGCGGGCTGGATGCTGCTGTCGCCATCCACCAGATTGAGCGCGTGGCGGTGCTTGAAGGCTACAAGCCCTACAAACGCAAGTTCGCTACTGCCCGCAAGGCCGGAAAGGTCGCCGTAATCGGCGCTGGCCCGGCCGGCCTGGCCTGTGCCCTGGAGCTGGATCGCAAAGGCTTTGCCGTGCAGGTCTTTGAGGCCCTGGGCAGGATCGGCGGCCGCATCTGGGATCATGAAGATGCGGTGCTTACCGAGCAACGGATCGAGTCCGAGTTATCGCTGTTGACGGATCTTGGTATCGCAATCAGCCTGCGAACAGCCGTTGATGAGGGCAGTTTGGCGCGGTTGCAAACCGAATACCAGGCGGTCTTCCTCAGCACCGGAAACTGGTCGCAGACGCTGGCGGCCAACCCGGAGACCTTACAGGTAGCCGCCGGAAACCTGTTCATCGGCGGACGCCTGCTGGCTGATGACATCAGTCTCAGCGCGGTGGTAGCTTCGGGAAAACGGGCAGCCAACAGCATCGAGCGCTATATCAAGAAGGTCTCGCTCACGGCTGAGCGGGAGAGGGAAGGCATCTTTGCCACCCTGTTGCAATACGATATGACCGGCATCGCCAAAGCCAAGCCGGTCGTACTCGGCTCAACCGCAGCTACGTACAGCCGCGAGCAAGCCCGCCTTGAAGCTGCCCGTTGCCTGCGTTGTGAATGTGATGCCTGTCTGCGGGCTTGCCCGCATCTGCGCAGCTATGGCCGTCGCCCCAAAACCTATGCCCGCGAACTCTATACCAACCTCAATGTCTTTCTGGGCACCCGCTATGCCAACAAGATGACCAATTCCTGCACGCTCTGCGGTCTATGTCAGGAGGTCTGCCCAATTGACCTCGGCCTGGCCGAGCTGGTGCGCGAGGCCCGCCAAACAATGGTGGAGACGGAGAAGATGCCCCCCTCCGCCCATGATTTCGCCCTGCGCGATTTGGAGTTCTCCAACGGCCCGCATTTCTGGCTGGCGAAGCCGGCGCCTGGGGCTGGAGAAACCCCTCATGATGCCACCACCGCTGGCGGGGGCTTGACGGCAGACTCATCTACGGATGCGGAGCTCGTCCAAACCAGCTATGTACTGTTCCCCGGCTGCCAGTTGGCAGCATCTTCTCCGCAGCACGTCCAGTCGGCCTTCCGCTGGCTGCAGGATGTCCTGCCCCAGGGCTGCGGCCTGCTGCTGGGTTGCTGCGGCGCCCCGGCAGATTGGGCAGCCCGCGGTGACATCATGGCCAAAGCCGTCGAGCAGTTGCGTACAGCCTGGTCGCACTTGGGTCAGCCCACGTTGATTCTGGCTTGTCCCAGCTGTGGCGACGTCTTCGCCCGCCATCTGCCCGAGATTCCCACAATATCACTTTACGAAATGATTGCCGCCGCACTGCCCGGCGTGCACTCCGAAACGCTTCACGACGGCAGTGGCGAGAGCCAGGCCTCGCACCCGGCTCTCTCCATCCACGACGCCTGCACCGCGCGTCATAATCTGGCCCTGCAGGACAGCATCCGCAGCATCTCTGACCAGCTCGGGTACACCATCGAAGAGTTGCGTTATGCCCGCGAGCAGGCCAAATGCTGTGGCTATGGAGGGCTGGTCTGGTACGCCAACCCCGAACAGGAACAGCTGTTCGCATCTGATGGAGCCGCAGACAGCGACCAGGACCTGTTGGTCTACTGTGCGATGTGCCAGGACCTGTTAACCCAGGCCGGTAAGCGCAGCTACCACATCCTCGATTTGCTGTTTGCCGCCGATGCGCCAAACGCTGCCACCCACCGGATGCCGACCCTCTCCGAACGTCATCTCAATCGTGCCCGCCTGAAAACCCATATGCTGGCGGAATTCTGGTCGGAGTCCGACGCAGGCCCGCTGCCCGGCGACAGCCCGTTTGAGCTGGAGATACCGGATGAGGTCCAGGAGCGGATGGAACAGCAGCTGATTCTGCGGGAGGACATCGTCGACGTGTTGTTGGCTGCCGCATCCGGCGTTGCCAGCTGCTTCCGTAATACAGAAGATAATAGCATGATAGCAAGTTTGCGCAAACAGAATGTCACCTATTGGGTGCGTTATGCTCAGCTCAGTGACATTTATCTGATACACTGCGTCTATAGCCATCGAATGGAGATCCTTGGCTGACAGAGCAGGACAGGAGAACCTATGGAAACCACAGTCGCATCCCCGCCGGCGCCGGCGGCGGATAGCATCAACGACAGCCTCAGCCCCAACGACCTTGCCGGCCTGACCGCTATTCTCGCCAAATATCCTGCCGAGAAACGCTTCTCTCTGGCTATCCTGCAGGACCTCCAACGGCAGTTCAACTACATTCCCGAGGGCGCGATGCAGCTGGTCAAGGAGCATGTTGGCACCACGGTGGGTCAGCTGTATGCCCTGGCCACATTCTACAAGGCACTCAGCCTGGCGCCGAAAGGCCAGCATATCATCAAGCTCTGCGATGGGACGGCCTGTCATATGCGCGGCGCCAATAACCTGGTGGGGGAGGTGGGCAGAATTCTCAATATCGCTCCCGGCGAACGGACTGAGGATGGATTGTTCTCCCTGGAGTTGGTGAACTGCGTGGGCTCCTGTGCCCTGGCCCCGGTGCTGATCATCGACGAGACCTACTATGGCAAGGTGACCATGGAGCAGCTGCCATCAATCATCAACGAATACCGCCAACCAACAGGAGGTGAGACGGATGAGTAAGGCCAACGCCAGCCAATCCGCGCCCGCCCGTCAACTGTTGATCTGCTGCGGCACCGGTTGCCTGGCCAACAAGGCTGCCGCTGTGGCCGAAGCCCTTGAAGCAGCCATCCAGGCCGCCGGCGCCAACGCTGTGGTGCAGCCAGATGCCCTCCAGCTCAAGCGCACCGGTTGCAACGGCTTTTGTGAGAACGGCCCGATTGTCAAGATCCACCCGGATGATGTCTCCTACTACAAGGTCAAGCCGGAGCACGCCGAAGCCATCATCGCCAGTATCGGCGGCGAGCCCTACCAGGCGCTGCTTTATCGCGGCGACGACAAGCAACCGGTGACCCGCCAGCAGGACAACCCCTTCTATGCTCCGCAACACAAGGTGGCGCTGCGCAACATCGGCCAGATCGATCCGCTGGCCATTGAGGACTATCTGACCAGCGGCGGCTACCAGGCGCTGCGCAAGGCGCTGGCAATGCCGCCGGCTCGGATTATCGAGGAGGTCATCGCCTCTGGCCTGCGCGGACGTGGCGGCGCCGGCTTTCCCACCGGCATCAAGTGGCAGACCTGCGCCGGCTACCAGCCTACGCCCAAATATGTGGTCTGCAATGGCGACGAGGGCGATCCCGGTGCCTTCATGGATCGCTCCATCCTGGAAGGCGACCCGCATTCCGTAGTCGAGGGGCTGACCATCGCCGCTCTGGCCATCGGCGCCGAGCGCGGCTTCTTCTACATCCGCGATGAGTACGGCCTGGCTCTGCACAATGTCCAGGCGGCTATCCAGGCTGCGACAGCCGCCGGTTATCTGGGCGATGACATCCTGGGCAGCGGCCGCAAGTTGCATCTGGAGATCGTCCGCGGCGGCGGCGCCTTCGTTTGTGGCGAGTCCACGGCCCTGATGGCCTCCATCGAGGGCAAGGTGGGGGAGCCACGCGCCAAATACGTACGCAGCGCCGAGCGCGGCCTGTGGGACATGCCCACCGTGTTGAACAACGTCGAGACCCTGGCCAACATCCCCTACATCATCGCCAATGGCGGTGCCGCCTACGCTAAGCTGGGCACCGAAGGTTCCAAGGGCACCAAGGTCTTCTCGCTGGTCGGCAAGGTCAACCGTACCGGCTTGGTGGAGGTGGAGATGGGCGCCACCCTGCGCCATCTGATTTACGACATCGGCGGCGGCATCAAACGTAACCGGCCGTTCAAGGCCGTCCAGACCGGCGGGCCGTCCGGCGGCTGCATCCCGGCCGAGATGCTGGATCTGGCCGTGGACTTCGACAGCCTCACCGCCAAAGGCGCGATGATGGGCTCCGGTGGCATGATTGTCATGGACGACCACGACTGCATGGTCGAGGTCGCCCGTTACTACGTCAACTTCCTCAGCGAGGAGAGCTGCGGTAAATGCACCCCCTGTCGCGAAGGTCTGCGCCAGATGCTGCGCATCCTCACCGACATTACCGAGGGTCGTGGCCAGCAAGGCGACATTGAGCTGTTGGAGCGTCTGGCCAACACCATCAAGGACGCCTCGCTCTGTGCTTTGGGTAAGAGTGCGCCCAACCCGGTCCTCTCCACCATCAAGCACTTTCGGGCTGAGTATGAGGCGCATATCAACGAGCATAGCTGTCCGGCCGGGGTCTGTTCGGCATTGTGCGTCTATACCATCGCAGCCGAGTCATGCACAAGCTGTTCGGCCTGCAAACGGGCCTGCCCGCTGGGGATTATCTCCGGCGAGAAGGGCGTGCCCTACTCCATCGACTCTGAGCGCTGTATCGCCTGCGGCAGCTGTCGTGACGCCTGCCGCTTCGACGCCGTGCGACCAATCAAGAAGGAGAGGCAGGTGGTGGCGTCATGAGCCAGCAGCTGACAATCACCATCGACGGCAAGCAGTGCACCTGCGAGAAAGGCGAATACCTGCTCGATGTAGCCAAGCGCAACGGCATCTTCATCCCCACGCTTTGCCACCATGAAGGGCTGGGCGGCATCGGCTCGTGTAGGGTCTGCATCTGCGAGGTCGTGGCCCGCGGGCGCTCGCAGGTCGTCACCTCCTGTATCTATCCGGTAGAGGGTGAGATAGAGGTCTTCACCAAGAATGAGCGCATCAAGGAGCAGCGCGCCATCATCCTCGCCCTGCTGCATCACCTGGCACCGGCCAGCGAGACCATCTCCCAGATGGCCGCCTTCATGGGTGCCGACCTGCCCCGTCTGGCGGATAAGGAAGGTGGCGAGAAGTGCATCCTCTGCGGCCGCTGCACCACCGCCTGTGAGCAGATCGGCACCGGCGCCATCGCCAAGTGTGGGCGCGGTGTGACCAAGGAGATTGCCACGCCCTATCACCAACCTACAGCGGAGTGCATCGGCTGCGCCGCCTGCGCCAATGTCTGTCCCACCGGCGAGATCACCTGCGAGCAAACCGACGAGAGTGTCACCATCTGGGGCAAGACCTTCGAGTATCTGCGCTGCAGTTGCTGCGGCGAGCCTTTTGCCACCCGCGAGCAATACGAGTTCGCTGCCAGTAAGCGTCATCTGCCCGCAGACCCAGACACCGCCGCCGCCACCGGCCAGGACCCTGAGCCGCTCTGCGAAGCCTGCGAGAAGCGCGCCACCGCCCAACGCCTGGCAAAGAACAGCATCCAATTCGTGGTGGAACCGTAGCGGGACACTGAGAACTTGGAACACTGGTGTGGGTTCATCCGTCTTGCATTTACAGGCGGATGAACCCACACCGGCTATCAGCCCTGCGCCGCCGAAAATGCCCAAACCAACGGAAACCAACATATAATTGTACAAAACTAAACATAAGCGGTGCATTATTAGCACTAAAAGTTTAATATAGTCCAATAATAGCTAAGTAGTCAGAATCAAACCCAGTTGGTCAGCCAGTCTTCCAGGTCTGCTCTGGCCTTTGCGGCATCGGCGGGCGGATAACCGACCTTGATGACGTCTTTTGCCAGCAGACCCTTGATTTGCGTGCCATCGTTGAGTTTGACGGAGAAGGTCGGGCGACGCAGCCTGTCGTTGATGCGGCTTGTGGCCACCAGGTTACTATCCAGTATGGCTGCCAGTAAGTCGGCCCCGTTTGCCGACAGCCGATACTCGTAATTCTCCGCATCAGCAAAGCAGTTCTCAGCTTTTTGCACGGAGAAGTCCATGTTTATACCTCACTGGAGATGACGTCGTCCAGCGCTTCCAGCAGTGTCAGCAGTTGCTGGTGGCTGGTGAAGCGCGAGAGGCTGATGCGGACCGTGCCCAGACGAGCATCCACGCCCAGGCTGCTGTAGATGAGCGGGGCGCAGTGCAGTCCGGTACGGACTATGATGTCATAGCTGTCCAGCAGCAGGCCGCCCACATCATCAGGCACCAGGCCATCGATGGTCATGGAGAGCACTGGAGTTGCGGGCGACCCGGGGTCAATCAGGTGCAGAGACGGGCTGAGCGCAGTAAGCTGCTGCTTGAGCCAGGACAGTTCCGCCTCTATCCGTTGCCGCTGAGCGCACAGCGGGTGCTCTGTGGCCCAACGCAGCGCCGCCAGCAGCCCCCAGGCGCCGGGTTCGTTGCCGGTGCCGGCCTCCAGGTGCAGTGGCATTTCGGGCGGCATGGTGTCCAAATCCGAGCGGATGCCGGTGCCGCCCACCAGATGTGGCTGCAATTCCAAGCCAGGGCGCAGGTACAGGCCGCCAGTGCCCTGCGGCCCGAGCAGGTATTTATGGCCGGTGAAGGCTGCCATGTCAACACCCCAGTCCGCCAGGCGGATAGCGTCCAGCCAGCCCAGCGATTGTGCCATATCAAGTAGCACTATTGCACCGGCTTGATGCGCCGCCGCCGTCAGTGCCTTGACATCATTGACGGCACCGGTGACATTGGAGGCATGCGTGAACACCGCCAGCCGCGGATGGAGTTCATCCAGGGCTTGCTGCCAGCTGGCCAAAGGAATCCGCCCGCAGCTGTCGCAATCCAGATAATGCAGCTTGATACCATGCTCCGAGCTGAGGATGTGCAGTGGCCGCAAAACAGAGTTATGCTCGGCGTTGGTGCTCAGGACTTTGTCGCCTGCCTTGAGTCCGCAGCCGAAGATGGCCAGATTCAAGCCCCAGGTGGCGTTGGCGCCCAAGGCGATGCGTGCAGGATCGTCCACCCCCAGCAGTGTGGCCAGCTCCTGGCGCAAGGCGGCAAAGACATCGAAGTCGGCGATGCCGCCCCGATTGGCTGCTCCCGGGAGTTGGTCCAGTGCTGCCGATGTGGCCCTGGCGACTTCCGGCGGCTTAGGCCAGGAGGTGGCGGCGTTGTTGAGATAGATGAAGTCGCTCATAGCAGGTCATGTTCCTCCAGGAGTTGCACTGCCTTGCCGAACGTCTCCTCCACCAGCCCGGGGCAGCGGGCCAGTTTGTTGGCCTGGTCGCCTTCCAGAATATCCGGACAGCTGATACCGGCATAACGCTCGGCTATCAGCTGCTTGAACCAGTCGTACAGCTCCTGGGCCAGGTTATCGTAGTCTGGGTCGGCCATCTCCTCGGCTGTGCCCTGGCCGGCATAGTAGGACAATACGCACATACCACCCGTCAATGCTCCGCAGACCTGCCCCGTGCCCCGCAGGCCATCGTTGAGCGCGCCTACGGTGCGAATCAGGTCCGGGTCGTCTTTCTCCTCGGTGTCCAGCACCAGCTGCATCATGATCTGGGCGCAGGCAAAGCCCTGATTGGAAAGCTCCAGCATCCGCTCGAACAAGCCCATTGCGCACCTCGCAATACTGATCCGACATCTGTCCAACATACTATCCCAACACCTGCGCCTCGGCAATCCAAATCGTCCCCATGGCACAGCGCGCAACCCCGGGTTAACCAAGTTTAATATAATGGAGCTGCCGCGGGTTCAGCTTCTGACAGTTGAGCTCTATTTGCCGAGAAAGGTGCCACAATTGCAGCTTTTGCGCGAGACCAGGTCGGTCTGTCCGGTTTGCTTGAAGGTGTTGTCTGCCCGGTTGTATCAACGCGACGGGCAGGTCTATCTGGAGAAGGAATGCCCGGAGCACGGGGCGTTTTCGACCATGGTTTGGGGTGAGGGCCTGGATTATCATGCCTGGATGCAAAACAGGCCAAACTTGGACGAAGCAGGCGCTGGCGATATTGCACAGTCCACAGCTCCCTGCCCACAGGGTTGTGCGGACTGCAGCCAGCATGCCGTGCGTCCCTGCTGCGTGTTGCTGGAGGTCACAGCGCGTTGTAACCTGGGCTGCCCGGTCTGCTTCGCTTCGGCAACTGCCAGCGAGCAAAGCCCATACAACAGCAGCACCCAAGGCCATGACCTGGCCGCAGAGTCTGGCTGTGGCAAAGACCCCAGTCTGGCCGATATCGCCCTGCGCCTGGAGCGGTTGTACGCCCAAGCTGGCGCCTGCCACATCCAGCTATCCGGCGGTGAACCCACCTTACGCGACGACCTGCCGGAGATTATCGGTCTCGGTCGCCGATTCGGCTTCAGCTACTTCCAGCTGAACACCAACGGGCTGCGGTTGGCTGCCGAGCCGGTGTTGGCCAAAAACCTCAAGGCTGCCGGTCTGACTTGCGTCTTTCTGCAATTCGATGGCGTCACGGAGCAGCCTTACCGACTTCTGCGCGGGCAGGCGCTGTTGGCCGCCAAGCAACAGGCCATCGCCAACTGTGCCGCCGCCCGTCTGCCGGTGGTTTTGGTACCAACTGTGGCCAAAGGCATCAACTGCGATCAGGCCTGGGCAATCATCCGCTATGGCATCAGCCTCAGCCCGGTTGTGCGTGGCGTGCACTTCCAACCCTTAAGCTTCTTCGGTCGCTGCCCATTCGACCCTGTTGAACAGCGCATTACCATCCCCGAGCTGCTGATGCTGCTTGAAGAGCAGAGTAATGCCCAGATTCTCGCCAAACACTTCACCGGTGGCAGCGTGGAGAATCCATATTGCTCATTTAATGCCAATTACCTGATAGCCGATGATGGCGAGCTGGAGCATCTCGGCGGCGGCTCATCATGCTGTGGCAGCAATGATCCCGTG
>JAISUQ010000160.1 GCA_031272005.1 Coriobacteriales bacterium
CATCAGCGTGCTGCTCGGCTACTTTCTGCTGCCCCGGGAGAAGGACATCCACGAGATGTCGGTGCTGGAAGCCGATACGGCAGCAGCCGTGGCCGACGCTGTGGAATCAGCCCGCGGCGGGCGCTTCATCCAGCGCTGCCAGCAGGCCGCCAACAACTACCTGCTCTCCAGCCGTGAGCTGGATGTACTCTTCCTGCTGGCCAAAGGGCGCAATGCCTCCTACATCGCCAAGAACCTGTTCATCTCCGAGGGCACGGTACACACCCACACCTGGCGCATCTACCGCAAGATGAACGTCCACACCCAACAGGAGCTGATGAACCTGGTGGAAAGCCAGGAGCTGCACGACGAGCCGCTACTCAGCGTGGCCGCAGCTGAACCCAAGCCTGCGAAAGCCAGCAAGCGAGCTTAGACTGACTTAGCCCCAAGCCCTCCGTAAGTTACCATTGCTGGGAATTACAGCGTTTCCCTGGCTTTGATGAATCGGCGTTCAGTTCCCTGGCAGTCGATTGGCACTCAAGGTGAACAACACGGTTATCACCAACATGATAACGATAGCCAGGATTAAGGTGCCATAGGCCAGCTTCTTATTGTCCACAAAACGCTCAAAGCGCCCATAGCGACGCAGGCGGTTGCCAAACTGGTCGACCACGTAACCATCAGAGATAATCAGCCTTTGCTTGATCTGGTCCTTGACCTTATCAGCCTTACGTATCTCCTGCTTGGTCTGCTCGTGGATGTCAGTAAGCGTCTTGCGAGCGGCCTTCTCCAGCTTGCGGGCCTTATTCAACTCAGCCTGGGCCTGCTGCAACTCTTCGCTGGAGGCGCCATCTTTCTTCAGCTGAGCCAGCCTGGTGGCAGCAGCCTTCTGAGCCTCATTGGCATCAAGCGCCTTTTGCCGCGCAGCACTATACTCATCCTGCGCCCGCTGCACTCTGGCTTCAGCCCTTGCTACCTTTTCCCTGTCCCGCTCAGCCGCCAACTCAGCCTGCTCCAGCTGGGCTTGCAACTCTGCACTATTCTCCACCATATCCCTCTACCTGTTCATCAGACCTGCTTCAGTGCTCAGGGCATTATATCCGAATTTGCGGCCTCACTGCTGGGCATGGGAGAATTCTTGCCGAAGCTATCCAGGAAGAAAAGAAAAGTCCGGCCAAATCGGCCATGTATGATGAAGCATAATCATGCTGTGGGTTATATCAGGAGAACACTGAGGGAGAAAAAATGAAACTATCAAGCGTATTGGTTGGTACTCTTCTGGCCTTCTCTATTGCGATTTCACTATTCGGTTGCAGCTCAGACAGTGCTGATGACGTAAATAGCACCAACAGCACCGTGCAAAATGAAATGCCAGCAGTAGGGACGTCATACGGCGGAATAGAATATGTCGCAGCTGAAGAAGAGTATCAGGAGATAGGCGAAGGTGAGTTTTACCTATGGGACAGCGAAGGTACCACGCAAGGTAACAAAGTCATGCGGCTCTCGCTGGAAGAGGGTGTAAAAGGAATGACCTTCCAATACAGAGCCAGCGATTTGTACGGTGCATATGTCTATATCGATGGCGAATTACTTGGTAGAACGTTGCCTGAAGACATCACGACGACTCAGGACTATGATCCCTCCGTGTACAACGTAGGTGGCTCTTCCGAAGGAACGCTTGCGATAGATGGTAAAAACTTCGAGCCAGGGCTCCATAGTATTGAAGTAATCCAATATGAAGGCGGCGTTGAGGGAGCCGAAATAACCTTTTACCGCAAAGCCCAATACGAGCTGGAGTTCTTCACTCTCCCAGGGATGTAATGACGGTGGGTGGCGGGTGGCAACGGGGGCGGCCCCACTGTCATATGCGCAAGCAATTCCCTCGCTGGTCCAACATGATAACAGGTCAGGCACGTACACGGCCCCAGAGGTCGGCCAGCTCCAGAGCGGCTTCGGCGATGTGGCTGTAGCTGTTCTCCTTCAAACCGTCACGGGTGATGAATACGGTATGGATTGTCTTTTTGGTATTGGTAGCATTGATGAAGGCCTGCTTGCGCTTCAGCAGTTTGTCGCGATAAGGTTTATCAATAGCAAAGGGGCCCTGGTGGTATTTCATCTCACAGATGTCAATGATATTGTCATCCCTGTCGATGAGCAGGTCGGCTTGTAGTTTAGAGCCTGGACTTGGGTCAAGCCAACAGGACACTATGCCGTTCACACCAGAAATACCCAGAGCGCTTCTGATGCCCTCCAGATGTGTCAGGCAGAGCAATTCAAAGGTGTAGCCTATCCAGTTGTTATATGGCCCCTTTTGCCTGCTGCCAGTCCAGAAGTGCGGTTCCTTGCGGTCTCTGCCATCCATGAAAGTCAGATAGAACAACGAGAAGAAATCGACCAAATGGTAGAGCTTCAGGTTGTTTTGGGTAAAGTCATCAAAGCTCTGAATAAACGCTGACTGTTCCAACTCGGCGAGAATTTTGGTCAAACCGCCTCCCGATCCGATGCCTGTAGATTGGATAATCTGCTCCCGCGTCATCCCCTTGCGCTTGCCGGCCAACGCCCGGACAACCAGCATATGTTTGTCGGCTGCTTTGAACAGCGACTGGTAGACTTCTTCGAATTCCGGAACCAGTGGTGCATTTTGGGCAAAACAGGCCTTGTCGATATTCTGGGCCACGCTCAAACCGCGCTCTACTGTTTCCAGATAATAGGGTATGCCACCAAAAGCCATATATAGCTCAGCTACCGATTGCTTGTCATAGTCGATGCCCTTGTCCAGAAAGAAGGCGCTGCACTCAGCCAGCGTAAACGGCTCCAGACGCATTCTGCGGGTCACCCTGTTATGCAGCCCGCCCCTGTCTTTAAGCAGCCGATTGATAATCCAGGATGCTGCGCTGCCACAAACAATCAATACCAAATCCGTTTGGGCTGATCCCCAGTGGTTCCAAAAATGCTCCAGCGCTGCCAGAAAACCGGATTTATGGGTATCCAACCAAGCCAGTTCGTCCAAAAAGACCACCCGTTTGCCGACCTCCCGGAATTTTGTATGTTCCAGGTGCTGCTCTAATCTGAGGAAGGCCTCCTGCCACGTTGCTGTTGGAGTCTGAGGTATTACCCCTTTGGCTTTGAGCGCAGCATCAAAGTACCTGAGTTGCTCCTGCTTGCCGGCCTTGCTGCTGCCGGTAAGATGAAAGCAGAAGTTATCATTGAAGAACTGCCTGACCAGATAGGTCTTCCCAACTCGCCTACGCCCATATACTGCCACAAATTCAGGCTTCTTGGACTTCAGGCAAGCTGTCAAAACAGCCTGCTCTGCTTCGCGCCCAACGATTCTCATAAACATCCTTTCAAAGGAGTAGTTTTGGATTACTCGCCATAATATAGCACAATAAGGGGTATTTTGGCGAGTAATATTTTCGGCACATTGTTTTTCAGCTTTCTCAAAATTGATCTGCCTCAAGGTCATGACTCTCATTATTAACAGAATGCCCAGGTTAATAACTTGTCTATTTTGCATTCGAGGATATTCGCACCAATCTTGCTGTGCTGTATTGTTGTTTATTACTCGCCAAACTATCGGTCATGATGGGGTAGTTTGGCGAGTAATAATCAATTTCGCCGAATTCTTATGACACAGACACTGCACTACAGGTACTTACCCGCTTCGCGTTTGGAGAGGTTGGAGAGGCCGCTTTGGTGGCGGGTCAGGAAGTCGCGCACCCACTGGGGGTTGGTCTTGCTGTCGTCTTGCTGTCGCTGTCGCGGGTATCGCATCGCTGCTGGTTGCACTATGTTAGAATGACCATGCAGCTAAACGCCCCATGGGAGGAGACGTTATGCTTTGCAGGCGCTGTGGGCAGGAAATTGATGAGGGCATGGGCAGCTGTCCGCATTGTGGGACAGCCTGGATAAGGGTCGTGACGGTGCCGGATGCGCCTGCTGATGGAGCCGCAGGTACGACTGTAGCAGGCGGCGGGGCGGCTGAGCGCAGCGGGATGCGCTCCTGGGTGGCAATTGTCGCCGGGCTGGCGGCGCTGGCAGTGGTGAGCATTGCGGTCGCGTTGATGATAATCATCCCTGGTTACGGCGGTGCGAGCAGCGACAATGTCAACGTTATTGAGCAGGGGAACAACAACAGCGACAAAGACGGCAGCGGAGGCAGCAGCACCGCAGACGGGGCTGGCGCTAAGACCGGAGTTGGGACTGACGGTGCCACCAGCAACACTGGCATCAGCAGTGTCGACATTCCCCGTTTTGACGGCTACAGCTACTTTGCCAACGGCGCAGGCGACATCTATCGTGTATCTGATGTGGATATTAATGATATAGAATATATCTATCGCAACCCTGAAGACAAT
Source organism: Coriobacteriales bacterium (assembly GCA_031272005.1). Classification (GTDB taxonomy): domain Bacteria; phylum Actinomycetota; class Coriobacteriia; order Coriobacteriales; family UBA8131; genus JAISUQ01. Next base: position 4,338 of record JAISUQ010000160.1, read on the forward strand.
TATCCAGCAACTGTCCTTTTCAGTTACCAGGGGCGCATCTATTTTCTGGTACAGACAGCGAGCGCAATCGAATATGACAAGCTGGCTTTGAAATGGGTCAGCCCGGATGGCAGCGAAACCGGCGAAGTGACGCTGAAGGACGCCGACGGCCAGGCGTTTGACAACCAGGCCTGGAGCGAAACCAAAGACGACGGCCAGATGGTCGGAATTCGCCCCTGGTATCAATTGGTCTTTCCGGATGTGGCTTTTAACAGCTCGCAAACTGCTGGTTACCCGATGATTGAGATTATCGCTGTTGAAGACGGAGTCGCCTATCTCCAGTATACGGATAAGAACAAGCTCAATAACCTCGAAAGCCCAACCATCCTTCTCCCCTTTTCGATTGACTTGAGCACAGGAGCAGCACTGCCACTCACTCCGGGGGAAGACGCCCACAAGTCGAAGTTGCTGTTGGCCGTGTTGGATGGCCAGGCTTACATGACGGATTACCCGATAGATGCCATCTATTATCAGTCCCTGGTTGATGGCCAGGCTGAGGAGATACCTACCACACTGGTGGTTCAGCTGGAGCCACACCCCGCCATCCATTCTGCTGCCGTAGGCGCAACCCTGTATCTTGGCGACCCCTGGACATCTGGACTTCCACAGCAGGCTTACCGTGTTGATCTGACACACTACTATTCATCAGGAGAGGAGCCTGCCAGCTTCGACCCTCCTGCCTCTGAGATCGATACTGGTGAAATGGTCTACACCGGCAGCTATCTCATCTATCGCAATGGTCTCAAACTCTATCGGTATGACGCCGATGGCACGCATCAGGCCTTGCTGCTGGACACCGAAATCCAACTTGCCGCAGACAGCGCCAGCCAGGTCTTTCTCCTGGGTTTCTCCGGCGATTATCTCTACTTCATCGTCACCTACTCCGACCATGCGACTACCTATCGTATCGATGTTACTTCGACAAAGCCCACGCCGCAGGAGGTAAAGCAGCCGTAAATGTGTTAGACTGTCTCTACTAGTAGTTTTAGTCCAGTAAGGAGACCGCGATGTCTGACACCTATTATGCGCCCGCTGATCTGGCCAAGTTCGGCGATGTGGGCAAGCACGCCAGCGAACTCTGGGAGAAGTACATGGCCTACTACGGCGCGGTCTTTGCCGACGGCGCCCTGACCGCCCGGGAGAAGGCGCTGATTGCCCTGGCCGTGGCCCATGCCGTGCAGTGCCCCTACTGCATAGACTCCTACACCAACGCCTGTCTGGAGAAGGGCTCCGACCTGGAGCAGATGACCGAGGCCATCCACGTCGCCAACGCCATCCGTGGCGGCGCCACTCTGGCACACGGCATCCAGATGAACAATATCGCCGATGACCTGGAGTTCTAATCCATGACCGCTGAAGTACTGGGCTTTGAGCAGCGCATCACGGCGCTGGGATGTCCGGAGTATCTGCATACTGCTGAGCGGCTGGATACGCTGCAACTGAACATCGGCCTGCGTTGCAATCTGCAATGCCGCCACTGTCACGTGCAGGCCGGGCCGACACGCACCGAGGAGATGAGCCGCGAGACGATGGCGGCGGCGCTGGAGGTCTTTGCCGCTGGCGACTTTACCGTGCTCGACATCACCGGCGGCGCTCCGGAACTCAATCCGCATTACCAGTGGCTGGTGGGGCAAACCTGCGCTGCCGTGCAGAAAAAGGCCGCTGCCGCCGAACAGGGCAACCGGAGTGCCATGACTGGGCAGGGTGCAACCGCAGGCTGCGGCGATGGGCAATGCGCGGGAGGACAAAGCGGAAAAGTGCTGACCCGCACCAATCTGGTGGTGCTGACCCTGCCGGAATACGCCCACCTGCCCGGCTTCTGGGCCGAGCACGGTGTGGAGGTGGTGGCTTCGCTGCCCTCCTTTGAGCAGCGCAACACCGACCGCCAGCGCGGCGAGGGCGTCTTTGCCGCCGCCCTGGACGGCCTGCGAGCGCTGAACGCAGCTGGCTTCGGGCTGGGCGGCGTGAATGCAGCCGGACAGCCGCTGACCTTGAATCTGGTGCTCAACCCGGGCGGCGCCTTCCTGCCTCCCGCCCAGGCCAGCGCCGAGCGGGAGTTCAAGCAGGGTCTTTCCGAGCGTTACGGCATCAGCTTCGATAGCCTGCTGACCATCACCAACAACGCCGGTGGCCGCTTCAAGGATTTTCTGGAGAGCAAAGGCCTGCTGGAGAGCTACACCAACCGTTTGGAAGCCGCCTTCAATCCGGCTACCGTGCCGGCGATGATGTGTCGCACGCAACTCTCAGTAGCCTGGGACGGCCGCCTTTATGATTGCGACTTCAATCAGGTGATGGACTTGCCTGTACTGGATTATGGCCCAAGCGCCAAATCAGGCCCTGCCACGATTGCCGACCTGGCCGCCGCTGGTGCTGGCGCCCCGGGACGACAGATCCGCTTCGGCGACCACTGCTACGCCTGCACCGCCGGCGCCGGCTCCTCCTGCGGCGGCGCTACGGCTGGGACTTAATCAGCATCCCGCTGACACGCCAGCGCTTTGGTGATGGCGGCGATGTAGAGGGTGTGGAAGTCCTCACTGTCGCCAATGCGGTCGTAGAAGCGGTCGATGTTCTCGGTGGCCAGGAAGCACTCCCGCAGCATGTCCTGCTGGTATAAACGCTCGCATACTAGCACCAGCTCAGCCTCGGCGAAGTAGGGGGTGCCACCGCTGGCAGGCGCGGCGTTGTTGGAAGTGCTGTCGCTGCTGGAGGGTGCGCCGTTGTTAGAAGTGCTGCCGCTGCTGGGTGTTGCGGCGTCACTGTAGGCCAGAGTCAGGCCGCTGTTTGCCACCTTGTCAGGTTGCTCAAAGCCACTGACGCTGCCCAGATAGTTCAGGGCGTCACGATACTCACTGCCCAGAAAGCTCAACGAGAAGCTGCTGGCGGCTTCCACGAAGGTTTTGGTACAGCGCTGCGGACGGATGAAGACAAAAGCCACCGGCTGCTGCCAGATGAAGCCCAGGCCGCCCCAGGCCGCAGTCATGGCGTTGACCGTGCCGTCGGGCTTGGCGGCGGCAATCAGCATCCACTGATGGCCGATGCGCTCAATGGCGTTGCCGCTGATCTCAAAGGGGCTGATTTCTCGTAAAGTGCTCATGATTCATCCTCCATTTCAGGCCCACGGATAAAGGCTTTGGGAAAGCACTCCGTACCCAGGCGCTTGCAGCACTCGCAGTCGTGGGCGATACTGGCGGCCACTTCGGCCATCGGCATCTCCGCAAAGCCGGCCTTGGGATAGAAGCCCTGCGACTCCGTGCAGGCCACCAGCTTGAGCTGCCCGTAGCTCTCCCCCGCTCGCTCTACCAAAGCCTGGGCCACGCCGTGGCGCTGCCAGTCGGCGAGCACGGCTACCGGGTAGACGTAGTTGCCGTTGGCTTGCGGATTCTTGTCGCCGCAAACCACTTCGATGCGGATAAAGCCGACCGGCAGGTCCTCCTCCCCCACTGCCACCAGCACGTCAGTCGTGGTGTCCACGATACCGAGGCCAACATCCTCGCAAATCAGCCGGATATAGGGCAGGTCGGCGAGACGGGCGAGACGAATGGAGAAGGGCGCAAAAGCAGTGGCGGAGACGGTCATTGCGTATACTTT
>JAISUQ010000164.1 GCA_031272005.1 Coriobacteriales bacterium
CGGGGCTGGTGCCAATGTCGACCGCATCGAGATCATCATCGTCGATGACGGCTCGGTCCGCGACGATACCGCTGCCAGGGCCGACAGTTGGGCCGAGCGGCTGCCTGACGTGGTAAAAGCGCTCCACCAGGAGAACGCCGGTCATGGCGGCGCGGTGAACACCGGGCTGGCCGCTGCCAGCGGCACCTGGTTCAAAGTTGTCGACGCTGATGACTGGCTGGATTGCGGGTCTTTGGATGTGCTGCTCAAGGACCTGATCCGCTTTGAGCAAAACAACACGGCTGTCGATATGGTCATCGCCAATTACGTCTACGAGAAGGTGGAGGAGGGCAAGCGCACGCCAATCCGCTATACCGGCATCCTCCCCGAAGGCCGGGTGTTCGGCTGGGGCGACATCGGCCGATTCAAGCCTTCCCAGAACCTGTTGATGCATGCCGTCGTCTACCGTACCGGACTGCTGCGCGACATCGGCCTGAAGCTGCCCGAGAAGACCTTTTACGTCGACAACATCTTCGTCTACGTGCCGCTTCCGGCTGTAGAGCGCATCTACTATCTGAATGTCGACCTCTATCGCTACTACATCGGCCGGGCCGACCAATCCGTCAATCAGCAGATCATGGTCAACCGTATCGAACAGCAGCTGCGCATCACCCGCATCATGATAGACGCCTTCCATCTCCAGACAGATGTGGCCGAGCCCCGCCTGCGCAGCTACATGATGCAATATCTGGCGATGATGCTGACCATCTGCTCGGTGTTCCTGCGTCTGTCCAACCGCTTCGATGCCGAGGAGCGCCGACGCGAGATCTGGGCCTATCTGAAGGAGAACGACCCGCAGACCTATCCCCGGCTGCGCCGCAGCGCCATCGGCCTGCTCGCCAATCTGCCGGGCAAACCTGGGGAAGCTATTACAATAGCAGGTTATACAGTAGCTCGGAAGCTGTTCCGCTTCAACTGACGGCGTCGAGTATCGCTGCTTCCAGAGCGCAGGTGCCCAGGTATCCGATAAGGTCGGGGGAGGCGGGCACATCGCCGCAGGCCATGGCAAAGAGCGTATCGCCATCCATCGACATATGCGCCGGTGCTATCGTCCGGGCCAGGGCATCATGGGCCATGCTGGCCACCCGGTGGACCTGCGGCTTGCTTAAGCAGGCATTGGTCATCAGACAGCCTATCGTGGTATTGCTGGGCGGCTGGTGTCCGACAGCGACTGCTGTCAGGTGTTCCAGCAGCTCGTCCCGGCTCAGGAGTTGTTCGGGCATCCGGGGGTTGCGAACGCCGGCTACCGGGCGGTTGTCAGCCGGATCAAAGACAGAGCCGCAGGCATTGACAGCCACAACCGCACTGACGACCAGCGTGTCAACGGTGACGCTGGCGGCGCCGAATCCGCCGGGCATCGACAGCTCCGGCCCCAGCAGCTTGCCGACTGTAGCACCTCTGCCGGCGCCCACGGCACCCACAGCGTCCATGGCAACCTCCGGACGAGCTGCATTGCAGGCCGCGATGCCCATCGGCGCATCCGGCAGGCGGCTGCCATCGCCGCAGGTCAGATCGAACAGGGCAGCAGCACAGACAATCGGCACATGATGCCCGCCCAGCTCAAATCCGACCCGACGCCCGGCCAGGTATTCCGCGACGCCACCAGCGGCCGCCAGTCCGAAGGCGCTGCCGCCGCAAAGCACAACGGCATGGATGGCCTGGACGCTGTTGGCCGGATCCAGAAGATCGGTCTCCCGGGTGGCCGGCGCGCCACCGCGAACGGCGACCCCACCAACAGCACCGGCTTCGCAGAGGATGACGCTGCATCCGGTTGCAGCGGCGTTGTCTTCGGCGTGGCCCAGCAGAAAACCCGCCGGCAGCAGCGTCTGTGCACCGCTGCGAATCTGGGCGCTCATCCCTGCGCTCCACTCAACAGGGCCGTGGCCAGCCCCAGGGCGGTCTGGATCTCGTTGGTATGCAGCATTGCCGGCGCAACCGGCAGTCCGTGGGTGCCGGGGTCGGCGCAGCCGTCGATGCGGTACTCCATCCACAGTACATCCTGCCAGGCTCCCAGTTTGTAGCCACTGGCCTTGTGCACCGACAGATCGGTGAACCCGAAGTGCCGGTGCAGGGCAACGCTGGCATCGTTGGGCAGGGTGATGACGGCATAGAGATTGCAGAACCCCTGAGCCTTGAGAATCTGCAGCAGTGCCGTGTACAGGGCTGTGGCGATGCCGCGGCCATGGTAAGCCCTGTCCACATAGATGGACAGTTCGGCATTCCAGCGATAAGCCTCATGCGGCCGCACCCAGTTGGCATAGGCAAAGCCCACGACCTTGTCATCAAAGGTGCAGACCAGATAGGGGTAATGGCGCTGGATGTCCAGCATCTTGGCAGCAATCTCCTCGACCGTGGGTGGGGTGGAGACGAAAGTGATTACCGTATCCGTGACGTATGGGGTGTACAGGTCGAGGATGTCCTGCGAGTCTTCAGGGACGGCCAGCCGGATGGCGACCTTGGCTTTCTTGGGCATTGCCTACCTTTTCTATCCAAGCGACTGTCTCCACATGGTATGTCTGTGGAAACAGGTCATATGATAGCACTTCGCGCAGCTCGTACCCAACTGAACGCAGGGCGGCCAGGTCCCGGGCCAGAGTCGCCGGATTGCAGGAGACGTAGATAATCTGGGCGATCTTGGCCGCCAGCAAAGCCTGCATGGCAATCTTGGACAAGCCGGAGCGGGGCGGGTCGATGATGGCTGCATCGGCGCTGCCCAGCTGGGGCAGCATATGGGCCATGTCCCCGCCATGCACCCGGGCCTTGAGGCCGTTGATCTCCAGATTGCGCCGCAGGTCGCGGATGCTGCTGCCTTCCATTTCCACCGCCTGCACCTGGGCTCCGGCAGCAGCCAGAGGCAATGTGAAAGTGCCGGCGCCGCTGTAGAGATCGAAGACGTGTTTGCCCTGCGGCTGCAGCATCCGCAGCACATCAGCAATCAGCTCCCCGGCCAGCCCGGAGTTGACCTGAAAGAACGACGGTGCGCTGATGCGGTAATCAAAGTCGCCGAGCCGCTCAGCCCAGAAACCCTTGCCGCTGAGCACCTCCACGCCGCGTATCTTCCGCTTGGCCGGCGCGTCGGCAACCAGCACTCGGACCAGTGAAGAAGTCTTCAGGGCATCGTCCATCACCTTGGCCACGAAATTGCGGTTGCAGGCGCTGGGGTGGGTCCAGATGGCCACCTCCACATCCCCGGTGTGGCGCGAGACGCGGATTCCCACCCGCCTCAAGGGCGAGTCGGTCTTCTTCAGGGCAAACCCCAAAGTCGAGGCCAGGATGCGTGGCGCATTCTCCAGGGCGGAGGGCAGTAACAGGCATTTGTTGACCGGCGTGGGGGCATTGTCACCAGATGCATGCATGCTCAGGCGCAAGGTGTCTGCGGAATAGTCGGCAGCCAGCTCGATCTTGTTGCGATAACCCCATTCCCGACCATGGCAGATCTGCGGTGCCACCAGCTGCTCTGCATCACTGAAGCCACCGATGTGCTGCAGGGCGTCGACCACGAAGCGGCGTTTGTAAAGCAGCTGGGCGTCGCGTTCGATGACCTGCCAGCCGCAGCCGCCGCAGCTGGCAGCATGGACGCAGGGCGGCCGCCGCCGCACCGCTGCCGGCTCCAACACACCGAGCAGTTCGGCTGTGTCGTAGCGCTTGTCAGTGCGGACGATACGGGCCTGGACCCTGTCGCCGGGCACGGTGCCCGGCACAAACACCGTCTTGCCGGAGGCATGATGTGCCACTCCAGCGCCCTGATAAGCCAGAGATTCGATGCGAAATTCCTGCAAATTACCCACGCCTTCTCAGCGAAAACGAGTCGCGGCTGATGGTGCGCAGGGTTGCCGTTTACCGGAACAGAGGGCAAACTTGAACGAGTAAATGCTGCCCCCGCGCAAAATACCGCTATAGTCTAACAGGAACCAAACGACAGTGGTAGGTGAAAACAGCACCTGCCCGCAGAAAAATTGAAGGAGAGATTTTCATGGCCATCACCATCAACGCTGAAGAATGTATCGGTTGCGGAGCCTGCGTGGACTCCTGCCCTCTGGATCTGATTGAACTCAAAGCCGGGGTTGCGGCGCTCAATGACGCGGATGCCTGTATCGAGTGCGCATCCTGTGTAGACGCCTGTCCTACCAACGTGATATCACTCTGATATCTCTTCGACACCCACGAAAAACTGCAAATGTAGTAGAATTTACCGGATACGGTTCCGGCCGTTGTGCTGCGCCCTCTTAGCTCAGGGGATAGAGCGACTGCCTCCGGAGCAGTAGGCCGCAGGTTCGAATCCTGCAGAGGGCACCAGATATTTGAAGCGTCAGCAAACATACCAGGAGGTCTGAAGTGGCAATTTACACACCTGAGTACCAACCCAATGGCAACGAGATTGCCGTCATCACTACCGACAGGGGCACCATCCGGGTCAAACTGGCCGGCAAAGACGCCCCCATCCATGTCGGCAATTTCGTGGAACTGGCCCGCAAGGGCTTTTACAACGGGCTGAGGTTCCATCGCTATGAGCCGGGCTTCGTCATCCAGGGCGGCTGCCCCAATTCCCGCGATGGTGCCACCGGCATGCCCGGGACCGGCGGTCCGGGCTATCAGATCAAGGGCGAGTGGACGGTCAATCCCAACAACTACCACAAGGATGGCACACTGGCCATGGCCCGATCCTCGGCGCCGGACTCCGCGGGTTCGCAGTTCTACTTCTGCCTGGGCGCCCAGTCCTTCCTGGATGGCAATTACACGGTCTTCGGCGACCCGGAAGACGAGCAATCCCTGCAGGTCATCCACTCACTGCAGAAGGGCGACGAGATCAAGTCCATAGAGATTGAGAATGCTGACTGAGTAAACGACGGTTAAAGGGGACGGACTTGAACAGCAAGCATTACGAACTGGCGACACAGGCTTACAAGGCTGGCGACTATCCTGCCGCCCTGAAGGGCTTCTATCAAAGCGTCAAAGAGGATTATGCCTCCTATCTGCCTGGCGACAGCGGCCTGGTCTTTCACCGCCTGGGTAACTGCCTGTTGAAGATGCGTAACCTCAAAGAGGCCGTGGGAGCCTATCAGAAAGCCCTGGAAGACGGGGCCTACAATGACCGCAGCGGCGTCTATGTCAACCTCGGTACGACCCTGAACGGGTTGAACCGTTACACCGACGCCATCCCCTTCTTCCAGCAGGCCCTGGCCGACCCGGGCTACGGCACGCCCTATCGGGCCCAGATGGGCCTGGGTGCTGCCTATACCAAACTGGGCAAGCTGATCGAGGCAGGCACCGCATTTCGGGATGCCGCCCTGGACGAAAGCAACCCCGACCCGGTCAAGGCCCTGACCAACCTCGGCGCCACTTTCTCGGCGCTGAGCCGACCTCAGGATGCCATCGAGGCCTACCTGGCCATCCTGGACTTCCGGGTCACCGGCAAGACGCTGAACAAGACCTACGAGCGCCTCGGGCAGGCCTATGCGGCCGCTGGCCGTTATCGCGAGGCCGTGGAGTCCTTTGATGACGCCGTCCGCGACGGCACCTACGAACTCTCCGCCGCCGCCCAGGCCGATCTGGATCGCGCCCTGTCGCTGGTCGGCGGACAAACAACCGCACCTGAAGTCGGCAACGACGACTCCATGCGCGGCTTCGACTATTCGGATATGGATTATATCGATGATCAGGAGCCGGCCTACGACGATATCGCCGGAGTCACGGGTCAGTACGGCGCCGGCAACGTGCCGGTTGCGGAGAACACCGGTTTTTTCACCGCCACCGAAACCGACCTGATCCGACACAGCAAACAGCATCTGCGCAAGGAGCGCAAGCTGCGTCACACCGGCCTGAAGGTATTCCTGGCCCTGATTGTCATTCTGATAGTCTTACTGGGGGCGGCGGTGTTCGCCTACTGGAAGGGCTTCGGCTGGCCGTCACAGCAGACCGTGGTCAGCGATTTCTTCACCACAGCTGCAGACGGCGGCGACTACTACCAGTACTGGGTCAGCAGCGAGGAGAACAAGGAGGAAATCGACCGCATCATGGACAGCGTCGGCACGGCTGAAGCCGTGGTGGTCGACGGCGTTGTCAGCAACATGAACCAGTCCAAGGCCCTGGTATCGGTGACCTTGCCGGAAGGTGGAACGGTGCATTACAAGGTCGATTTGACCAGGGATTTCATCAGTTGGAAGATTGTCGGCGTAGACATCGTCTTCGCTTCCGATCCACCGGATATGACAATCGAGTAGGAAGTGAGACAGTAAAATGACCCAGAGAACCTATCTGATGCTCAAACCGGATGCGGTGGCCAACCGCCATATCGGCGAGATAGTAGCCCGTATTGAGCGCGTCGGGCTGACCATCGAACGTCTGGAGCTGACCCGCGTGACCCCCGAGCAGGCTCAGGCCAATTATGCCGAGCACCAGGGCAAAACTTTCTACGACGGCCTGATCAGCTACATCACCTCCGGGCCGGTGGTCAAGATGGTGGTCTCGGGCCCGGACGCTGTAGCCGTGGCGCGCAAACTGATGGGGGCCACCAATCCCAAAGAAGCACTGCCCGGCACCATCCGCGGCGATTTTGGGCTGGTCATGGATGCCAATGTCATCCACGGCTCGGATTCGCCGGAATCAGCAGAGCGGGAGATTGGCATCTTTTTCCCCGCTTAGCCAGCTATGTTACAATTATTGGTCGGCATTAACCGCGTATCACCAAGTTAGGTAATTATGTCGTTTTTCGACAACCTGTTCAGCCAATGGAGCTGTGACATGGCCATCGACCTTGGCACAGCAAATACCCTGGTCGCCGTCGGCGGCGAAGGCATCGTGCTCAACGAGCCATCCGTCGTGGCTATCGACAATGAGGCCAACCGGGTGCTGTCGGTAGGCACCGAGGCCCGGGAGATGATCGGCCGCAATCCCGGCAACATCTCCGTGGAGCGCCCGCTGGCCGATGGCGTGATTGCCGACTACGACGTCACTGAGGCCATGTTGTCCTACTTCATCCAGAAGGCCAACCCCAAGACCCGCTTCTGGCAGCCCAAGCCCCGCATCGTCATCTGCATCCCCTGTGGCGTGACCTCCGTGGAGAAGCGCGCCGTCTTCGAGGCGACCATCCAGGCCGGCGCCCGGCAGGCCTTTTTGATCGAGGAGCCGATGGCTGCGGCCATCGGAGCCGGTCTGCCGGTGGAGGAGCCCACCGGTTCGATGGTCATCGACATTGGCGGCGGCACCACCGAGATCGCCGTCATCTCCCTGGGTGGCATTGTCACTTCGCGCAGCCTGCGCATCGCCGGCAACGAGTTCGACGAGGCCGTGGCCCGCCATGTCCGCGACGTCTATGGCCTGAACATCGGTGTGCGCACGGCTGAAGACATCAAGATCGCCATCGGCAGCGCCATGGCCATTCCCTCCGGGGAGTTGGACATGGAGATCTCCGGTCGCGACCTGACCACCAACCTGCCGCGCTCCGAGACCATCCAATCCGAGGATGTCCGCGAGGGCATCAAGGCTCCGCTGCAGGACATCCTGATTGCCATCAAGGAGACCTTCCTGGAGACCGACCCCGACCTGGCAGCCGACATCATCCGCAACGGCGTGTTGCTGACCGGCGGTGGCGGGCAGTTGAAGATGCTCGATGTCTTTCTGACCCGCGAGCTGGAGGTGCCGGTCTATGCCTCCGATACGGCGTTCACCAATGTCGTCGTGGGTTGCGCCAAGGCCTTGGAAAACCCGGCGGCACTGCAACGTTCGTACACGCAACGATAGGAAAGGTCGCCTCGTCGGATGGCGCTTTCTACCAATAAGCCCCGCAGAGTTCCGGAGAGCCTGACATTGATTGTGCTCTGTCTGCTGTCCATCGCCATCCTCACCGTCTGGGTGCGCGAAGGCGACAGCGGCCTGCTGCACCAGGCCCGGGCGGCCTTCGGGGTGATTACCGCGCCGTTCCAGTCGGCGGGGTTTTTGTCCACCACGCCCATCCGGGCCATCGGCGAGGCCTCCGAGAACGGCCGGGCTGACGAGGCGACACTGTTGGAGCTGCGGGCCGAGAATGAAGAGCTGCGCTCGGAAGTCATCCGGCTGGAGGAATATCGTCAGGAAAGCGAGCGTCTGACGTCGCTGCTGGAGCTGCGCGACGTCTACAACCTGGAGACCGTCGGCGCTCGGATCATCAGCTGGAGCGCGGATTCCTGGAACCGCGTCATCACCATCAACAAGGGCAGCGTGGCGGGCTTGACGGTCGGCATGCCGGTGATGAGCGCCAACGGCCTGATCGGCCAAATCGAAAGCGTGAGCCCCAACAGCTCCACAGTCCGCCTGATTACCGATGAGCGCAGCGGGGTGGCGGTATTCCTGCAGGAAAGCCGGGCCGAAGGCATCCTGTCCGGTTCTT
>JAISUQ010000183.1 GCA_031272005.1 Coriobacteriales bacterium
GAGGTCAGCGTCCCGACCCCGGAAATCAGCGTTCCCACTCCGGAGGTCAGCGTCCCGACCCCGGAAATCAGCGTGCCCACCCCGGAAGTCTCAGTCCCCACGCCAGAAATCACAGTCCCGACCCCGGAAGTCTCAGTCCCCACGCCAGAGGTCAGCGTCCCGACCCCGGAGATCAGCGTGCCCGTGCCGGAGATTACAGTCCCCACCCCGGAAGTTAGCGTGCCTGTGCCTGAGGTCAGCGTCCCCACCCCGGAAGTCTCGATCCCCACCCCGGAGATCAGCGTCCCAACTCCAGCTGCCAGTGTGCCCACGCCGGACATCCAGATCGTCACTCCTGATATCAGCGTGCCACTGCCGGACGTCCAGGCGACCGCTCCAGAGTTGGACGTCACGGTAGCGCAGGTCAGCTCAATGGTGCCGGATGTCGATCTGGGCGCCGCCAACATCGATTTGCGGGTACCCACACCCGAAGCCGACGTTGCGGCGGTACAGGCTGCGGTGCCGCAGATTGACATCGACATCAATGCTCCGACTCTGATACCAACCGCCCAGTCCAGCCTGAACTTTGAGGCCGACGTCACTCCCAGTGTGCCAGTGGTGACCGCTGAGGCCCCGACCATCAACATCGACACGGCGGCAGCGGTCCAGGAGGCTCAGGCCTATATGCCGCCTCGCCCGCAGGCCGGTGTCACCTATTCCCCGCCAGCCATCTCTGTCGATGCAGCCACCGGCGAGACCACCGGCATCGGTGTCAATGCTGATAATACCGTGGCCAACCTGATTCCCGACATCGACCCGCAGAGCATCCATGCTGCCTCCAACATCACCAGTGCCGACCTGGACGTCGCCGTGCCCAGAATCGATTTGAACATTCCCGAGCCGGCAGCGGCCAGTGCCGCTATTGATGCCAACGGCCTGGTCGTCAACCTCGGTGCTCCCAAACTCGATGTCGACACGCCCGCACCCCGCTTCGAGACACTGACGCCGGAGGTCAACATCCCCGTGACCGCCAACGCCCCCGTCCCGGCAATTGGTGTCGTTGCTCCGGAGGTAAACATCCCGACAGCGGTTGCTGGCATTCCCACCCCTGAGGTCAGCTACGACCTCTCCAAGGTCGAGCATACCTACGATTTGCCCTTCTCCGATCTGACCGAGGAGATTCCAATCGTCGAGCCTTACTCTGCCGATCTCAGTGGCATCAGCCCGGGCGCTGCCATACATGCCGTCAGCGAGCAGGAGCTGTTCGCCGACAACGCCTTCGTTGACGCGGGGGCGCTGTACTCCACTCCCGCCAGCAACCTGACTCCGCCTGACCCCACTGTTGTCCCGGGATCGCCGGCCCGGGCAGCCATCCCCGAGCCTGCACCGCAGGTCGTCTCCGCCGCCGATTTGCTCAAGGATTACCACTCCACCGTCGGTAGTGCCACAGTCCAGGCTTCTGCGCCGGAGCAGCCTGTCGTACAGCCTGCCGTGCAGACGGTTCCTGAGCCGGCTGGCGAGCCAGTGGCGGCTGTCGCGGCTCCGGCTGCAGTGCCGGTTGCAGTACCAGCTGCAGCACCGACCGCGGCACCGACCGCGGCACCGGCTGCAGCACCTGTGGAGGAGAACGTCTATATCCCCTCCATCCCCAAGGCTTCATCCAGCTTCACGCCGCCTTCCTATCAGGTGTCGGTAGAACCGGCTGCGGCGCCGATGAGCCAGCCGCTGACCATAGAACCAGATAAGCCCGATGCCACAATCTGAGAATTCCGCAAAGGCTACCGTTCATAAACCGAGTCTGGAGCGTATCCGTCGGCTTTGTCTCCAGGTTTGGGCAGTCATCGGCATTGTCCTTCTGGTCGGAGGCGCCGCCTGGGTTTTGAGCAAGGTCTGGACCGCCATCGTCATTGTCCTGGTCTCCGCCTTGTTGGTCTTTATTCTGCGTGCCCCGGTAGCCTGGCTGGAGAAGCACAAAGTACCTCGCGGCCTGGGTGCAGCCATCGCCTATGTGGGCTCGTTTCTGCTGATTGCCCTGATTCTGCTGATCTTCATCCCGCTGATCTGGGAGCAGTTCATCGAATTATTGATGTTGATTCCAGGTTACATCACCCAGACCTCCAATTCCTTCACCAATCTTTACAATGAGTACAGCTATCTGCTGCAGGACAGCAACATCAATCAGGTGGTCGGCTCTCTGGCCTCCCAGGCCTCCAGCTTTGTCGCCAATTTGGCTGGCCGGGCCGGAGGCTTTGCCTTTGATTTTGGCACCAACGTCGTAACTGCCGTGGTGGTGCTGTTCCTCTCGCTGGTGGTGGGCTTCTGGGTGCTGATGGATCTGCCGGCCATCAGCCGTGAGCTGCTGGTGCTCATCGGCCCCAAGCGGCGCGAGGACGCCCGCTTCATCTCCTCGGCCTGCTCGCAGGCTCTGGGCGGTTATCTCAAGGGCATGGTCGTCGCCGGCACCTGCACCGGCATCATTTCCGGAATCGGCTATTCTCTGATTGGCCTGCCCTATCCGGCGGTACTCGGCCTGTTGACCGGTCTGATGAATTTCATTCCCTTCGTCGGTCCCTGGATCTCGGGGATTGTGGTGGCGCTGATCGGTTTGTATATGAGTCCGCTGATTGCGTTGCTGGCTATTGTGGTGACCGTCGCTGCCCAACAGATTACCGACAACTTCATCACGCCGCGGGTGATGTCCACGGTGGTGGAGCTGCATCCGGCGATAGTGCTGATCGGCGTCTTTGCCGGCGGCGCTTCAGGTGGCGTCCTTGGCCTGATTGCCGCCATCCCCATCCTGGCTGCGGCCAAGAGCATCTTCGTCTATTACTTTGAGCGGCGCACCGGGCGCAAACTGGTCAGCCTGAAAGGCGCCTTCTTCCGCAGTAAACATGCCGACGCAGACGGGCAGGCAATGGGGGAGGCAGCAGTGGACCCAGTGGCTGACGCCACCGATGGCGAGCTGACAGAGCAGGAGATCGAAGACCAGAAGGAAAAGGCCAAAGATGACAGAAAATAGCAAGCTATCATATTATCTTACGACCCCAATCTACTATGTCAACGGAGTGCCGCACCTGGGCACTGCCTACACCACCACGGCCGCCGATGCCCTGGTGCGCTTTGAACGCATGGATGGCCGCGATGCCTGGATGCTCACCGGTCTGGATGAGCACGGCCAGAAGGTAGCCGCTTCGGCAGCCGACCATGGTGTCTCGCCCCAGGAGTGGGTGGACGGCATCGCCCCGAAGTTCAAGGAAGCCTGGGCGATGCTCAACGTCAGCTACGACGACTTCATCCGCACCACCGAGCCCCGTCACGCCCAGGGGGTGCAGCGCTTCTGCGAGGCCCTGCGGGATAACGGCTTTCTCTACAAAGACACCTACCAGGATTGGTACTGTGTGCCCGAAGAGACCTTTTTCACCAGCGAGCAGCTCAAGGAGGCCGGCGCACTGCCGGCTGAAGACCCCGGGACGCCTGGCATCGCCCCGGCAGGAGCCACAGAGGGCGCAGAAGCTCCCGAGGCTGCGCCGCCGTTGTGTCCGGACTGTGGCCGTCCTTTAAGCTACGTCAGCGAGGAGAACTGGTTCTTCAAGCTCTCGGCCTTCCAACAGCCGCTGCTGGACTTCTACGAGGCCAACCCGGATTTCATCTGCCCCCAGACCCGCCGCAATGAGGTGCTGTCCTTTGTCAAAGGCGGCCTCAAGGACCTCTCCATCACCCGCACTACCTTCGACTGGGGCATACCGTTGCCCTTTGATGCGGACCATGTCATCTATGTCTGGGTGGATGCGCTGATCAACTACATCACCGCCGTCGGTTACGGCTCGGATGACCCTGACCAGCAGGCTGTCTTCGCCCGCCGCTGGCCAGCCCAGCTGCATTTTGTGGGCAAGGACATCATCCGCTTCCACTGCGTCATCTGGCCGGCGATGTTGATGGCTGTGGGGCTCGAGCCGCCGCGCAAGGTCTTCGCCCACGGCTTTCTGCTGACCAAGGGCGAGAAGATGAGCAAGTCTCGCGGCAACGTCATGACTCCGGAGGAGCTGACCCGCATTTTCGGTGTCGACGCCTACCGCTACTACTTCCTTTCGGACGTGCAGTTTGGCGCTGACGGCTCCATCTCCCTGGAGCGCATGGCGCAGGTCTACAATGCCGATCTGGCCAACAGCTGGGGCAATCTCTGCTCCCGCGTCTTCAACATGACCAATAAATACCTGGGCGGAGAAGTCCCGGAACTCTGGGCGCAAACCACCGCCTGGCTGACCCGCGATATGGGAAATCCGCTGGCAGAGGCTTCCGAGGGGTTGTATCAGCGTTTTGCCGGAGCCATGAACGAAATCAACTACTCCGGTGCGTTGGGCGCTGTCATGGAGTTATGCAACCGCGCCAACCTCTATGTGGAGGAGAGTGCCCCCTGGTCGCTGGCCAAGGCTGCCGAGGCCGAGGGCGGCGCTGAGGGCGCTGCCGACGCCGGCGCCAATGGCGAAGCCGCTGCCGCTGCCGCTGCCGGCGCCAATGGCGACGCCGCTGCCGCTGCCGCTGCGCCCGGAGCCGACGCCGACGCCAAACAGCCCACACAGCTGGACCGTCTGCGCTTCGTGCTCTATAACTCGCTGGAAGCCATCCGACTGATGGCTCTGCTGTTTGCGCCGGTGATGCCAGCCACCTCCACCGAGGTCTGGCGGCGGCTGGGCCTGGGCGACCCGCTGGCTGTCACCGCTCTGGCTGAGGAGTGCCAGTGGGGTCTGCTGCCGGCGGGCAACCGGATAGAGATCGGCAGCCCGCTCTTCCCGCGGCTCAGCGACGACGACCTCAACAAGTTGATTGCCGGGTAAGCTGTGGTTCTCGATTCGGCCTCATGAGCGGATTGGTTTGGTAACTCAGAGGCGAGCTTGCGGCCCGCCTCCGCGATGGCCGAGCTGAATCCGGCCATCTCGTGATTATCCTAATCCAGAAAGGCAACACCGATGCGTACCGTTACTGATGCCGCCAGCAATGTCGCCAACCAGGACCAGCCCCCGGAGGTCTTCTGGGACGCCCTGTTTCGGGACAGCAAGGATCGCGTAGTGGCGGCGCCTGCCTTGCCGGCACCGGTGGCTGATACCCACTGCCACCTGGATATGCTCCACTATCCCGAGTTGGCCCTGGCCCGGGCAGCGGCGCACGGCGTGGACTTCATCGTCACGGTGGTCGACCCCACTGAGGACCCGGCCTACACCTACGACAACCTCAAGGCCTGGCAGACGGCCAGCGAGCAGATCGTCGCGCAACTCCCAGCCCCGCAGCTGCGGGTGCTGATTGGCTGCCATCCGCACAACGCCAGCCGTTATGATGCGGCCATCGAAGCTGAAATGCTGGCGCGCCTGGGAGATACCCGCAGCGCCGGCATCGGCGAGATTGGCCTGGACTACCACTATGACCACAGCCCCCGGGATGTGCAGCGCGAGGTCTTTGCCCGCCAGCTGCAGCTGGCGGTGGAGCAGAATCTGCCGGTGGCCCTGCATCTGCGTGAAGCCCACCATGACGGCCTGGCCATTCTGCGCGAGGCGGGCACGCCAGCCGCTGGCACCTTGCTGCACTGCTTCAACCTGGACTTCGCCACCCTGGAGCCGTTTTTGGAGTTGGGCTGCATGGTGGCTTTCGGTGGCCCTCTGACCTTCAAGAAAAGTGAAGAGGTGCGCCAGGCCGCCCGCCTGACCCCGCCCGAGCGCATCGTCACTGAGACCGATGCCCCCTTCATGGCTCCGCACCCGGTGCGCGGCGTAATCTGCGGCCCGGAGCACACTGTCTACACGGCCGCCCGCCTGCTCGAAGCCTTCGGCCACCCCGACCCCACCAGCCCCCAGGCTGCCCTCCTCCTCCAGCAGTTCCATGAAAACGCCCGCGCATTCTTTAGTTGAACATAGCTGATTGCACCAGCCTCAATCAAGGCCGCCAACATCAAAACGGCAGGCCAACACAATAAGTCCATAGAAACTACATACAATCTGCACAAATATTGCTAAAATTACTGTTAAATTTGTATGCATATTGGGTTGAGGTAGCTCAATCGACGAATAACGGGGAGAGGGAACCCATGAAGCGAACACAGAAGCTGTCTGCGTACCGTCCGGTTGTGGCCATTTTGTTGGCCTTGAATCTGGCTTTGTTGCTGTTACTGCCCGCTGCTCTCTGGGCAGATGAAGGCGCAACGCCTGGTGTCGTCATCTCGCCCGATGAGTCCGTTGTCGTCAACCAGCCCGCCGACGAAGCCGCTCCACTGGTGGAAGATGCCGCCCCGCCAGCAGCAGACGAGACTCAGCCTGTGGAGGATATCGAGGCTGACGACTCTGCAAGCCCCACAGAACCTGGTGAAGTCGCCAACCTGGAAAACGTCGCCGATGTGCAGTCCCAGACCATCGAGGACAACGCCATTGAGGCGACAGATGCCCCCACCTTTACCCTGACCGGCCCGGAGACCATCACCGTCGGCCAGCCCATGGAGTTGACCCTGACCATCAGCAATCCACCAGAGGGCACATGGTCGCAGGTCAACGGCTTGATTCTGGGTGTCGATTTCATTTTCAGGTCCGGGTTCT